>CALARU010000039.1 GCA_937888715.1 uncultured Planctomycetaceae bacterium
CGGTATATCTCTTTCTTTTCGCCATACACCTTGATCGCATCTGCTATTTGCTTCTGCATAACTTCTGCGGGCACAGGTGCTTTAGTTTCATCCCCTGTAAATGCGAATATCACCACCGGCAATGCCAATACCAACATCAGTACTAATAAGAATAATTTATGCGCCATGATTAACCTTTCACAGTAATCAGATACCGTAAATTTATAGACTCTAATTGTAAAATAATGCTCCCCTCAGGGGCAATTGAATTTAACTATAATTCTCATTATTGCAGATTCTAGATAGCCGCCTTGAGGTGTAAAAACTCACCATCGGAGCATGTGGGAAATAGAAAAGATAACCATTCACTTCAACAACTTGGGCTTTAAATAAAAAAGGATCATCCTGTCAAATGCGAGGATGATCCTTTTAAAAAATCGTGGTGCTAACGCAAATTGCGCTAAGGATTAATGATCCTTTTTCAAAAAGCGTTGGCGTTTTCTCTTAATGTTGTTTCTTTTTTTCCTAGTCTTCAGCTTCAAAGTTCGTGCCATGCTTAATCATTCCTTATTTAAATGCCTTGTTGATCCAAGAGTAATTCTAGTAAGTTTTTAATCTAATTCTGCAAAAGATGCCAACTATTTCTGATTTCGAGGCAAAACTAAGAACTTTTACCGCGAAGAGGCAAGAGAAAAGCGGGGAATCCGTAAATACAATCAGCAAAAAGACTAGAACTCCGCATACGCGAAGTTGACCAAGGCGCGGGCGCGGCGAACCTCCCCGTTTCCGTCATTCCCGCGTAGGCGGGAAACCAGAAATACAGGCAGTCAAGAAGAGGCAAATAAAGGGGGGCCCTTTTCTTGACTTGTCTTCCTTTGCGCTCTTGGCGGAAAGAATGATTTTAAAAAGCTAAGAACTTTTACCGCGAAGACGCTAAGAAGCAGAATACAAGTCTGGCTTTCTTGTCTTCCTTGGCGCTCTTGGCGTCTTCGCGGTGAAAATGCCTTTATTCTTCTAAGACCCTTCACCTCAACACGAAAAACACAGGTCTGTCTTCCTTGGCGCTCTTGCCGTCTTAGCGGTGAATATGCTTTTAAAAACTAAGAACTTTTACCGCAAAGACGCTAAGTTCGCAAAGAAGCATAATACAAGTCCGGCTAACTTGTCTTCCTTTGCGGACCTGGCGTCTTAGCGGTGAGGATGGATTTATTCTTCCAAGAATCTTTACCGCTACGCAGCCATTTGGCTTAGTTAATTGTCCCAGCTTTCATTTCTTATCTTTAAGGGATTTGGCGAGGAAGAGTCGGGCGGCTTTTTCCTGGGGAGCCATCGGTCGCGAAACATCTTGCCAAGCATTGATTGCAGATTCTTTATCGCCTAGGTTTGCTAAAGAGTAACCCCAAAGAAGTTTGCCATGGGGAGCGCCTGCGCCAACGGGGAATTCTTGTAAATATCTGCGCCAAGCACTTTCGCAATCCTTCCATTTATTGAGTCTATCTTGCTGGGCCAATTGGGTTGGCGCGGAGGATTTGGATTGGATATCGAATCTGCGTTGTTGTTGTTCTGCGAGTTCGTGTTTGCAAAGTGCGAGTAGCCAAGAAATCTGTTCGCCTCTTGGCCTGCCTATGGAAGCAGCGATCATCAAGAGAAGGTCTTTTTCGCCTTTTTGAAAAAGGGTGCGGATTTCGAGATTAACCATTGCAAGGTCATCTTGGGTTTTATCCTTGTTTTGCATAATTGTATCGAAGTTCGTAAAAACTTGTTTTGCTGCGTCCATCCAGTTATTGATTCGCTGGGGAAGATTAGGATCTGTTTCTGCGCCACGCAGTTGAATTCGAAGTTCATCGCCCTCGCGAACAAGATCGGGCACCGCTTTTGCATAGCGGGCATGAAGCATTTGATCTCTTGGCAGTTTGGGTTCAAGAGCAGAATTGATAAAGGGTCTGGAAAGCATATTGCCTATGTTTTCAAGAATGATAGGGTGAGGGACTTTTTGAAGTTGTGGGGGTATTGCGGTCTGGGGAATTAATTCGGTTTGATAAACTTGAAGGACTTGTGGAGAAGCGAATCCGCCATTGCCTGAAGAAAGAAACATGCGAAGGGATTCAACAGCTTGAACCATCAAAAGAGCTTTAGAAGATGCCCCGAGAGATGGCCTACAAGCTTTTTCGATTTTCGTGATCAACGATTCAAGATCAGTAGAGAGCCTAGCTTTGGCGCCTGAAGGAAGATATTTATCTTCGAGAAGTTTCATGCGAGGTGAAAGGGAAGAAAGGGCAGGTGCGATAGCGGGAGCGATTTTCGAAATTTGTTCGGGTTGCACATCGTAAGGGGCTTGCTCAGAATCTAACACTCTGATTTTTTTGGGATCAGCTTTTAATTCGGTAAGAAGCAATGGCTTACCATCTTTTCCCCCGGGAAGAGGGATGCCCAAAATAGGATCAAACAAGTAAAGATCATTGCCTGACTCATCGACAACTCCCAACCAAATTCTAGGAGGAGCATTAGGATCCTTACCTGGGAGAAGCAATAGACAACCGACTGGTTGTTCAAGTTTTTCGCCCACATAAAGAAACTGTTCGAGCAATGCAAGAAACGTAAGAGAGCGTTCGTAGCTGCTGCCCCAACCTCTGCGTAAGGCATAGATGGGTGGGACGGGGTTATTGGATCTAGGAGCGAGCCGCATTTCTCGAACCACCCACATAAACGCATGAGTAGAAACTTCGCTGATAGAGGCTTTGGCTTGTTTGACACCAATAGCGGGGAGTTCAAGAAAACGGGCGATATCCCGAAACATCAATCGTTCTTCAAGATAATGGGGGTCGAGAAGGGTAAAGGTGGGGCTATCGATTTCATTGAACTGCTGATCGTTCATACCAAACTTAGAATAAATCTCTCTTTTTTCCTGAGAGAACGTTGCTGGTTTTTCGTTGGGATGAGTTGCGAGATGATTATTGATTTGCTGCAAAGCTGTTTTGCAGGAGTTCAAATCATTATCGTTGGAGAGGAGTTCTTGGGCGGATTTTAACGAGGAATCTTCAGGGGTGGAGGCAGCGTTGTTTTTGTCTGCATCTTTTTTCACAGGGTTCGAACTAAAGGTGAAGTAAAGTAAAGTACCCGCAAACAAAACGATCCCTGCAATGACAGAAACCAGCAGGGTATTACTTTTTTTTGACTCTTCAGGAAAAGCATTATCTGGAATGGTACTCATGATAATTCCGTCAACAAGTTACATGGATAATCAAGGCAATTGAATAGCCTGCCTGATACGCAAGCAGGTTGAAATCAAATCAGAAAGATTTTCGAGTGCGATCATATTGGGGCCATCGCTTAGGGCTTTATCAGGGTTGGGATGAGTTTCGATAAACACACCATCGCAACCAGCAGCAACAGCGGCCTTGGCGAGATAAGGCACCATGCGCCTATCGCCTCCGCTTCGATCGCCTGCACCGCCTGGCATTTGCACGCTATGCGTTGCATCAAAGATCACGGGTGGCCCGAGGTCTTGCATTAGTGGGATAGATCGCATATCGCTGACGAGGTTACCATAACCAAAGGTTGCGCCTCGTTCGGTAAGCAGCAAGCGGTTGTTGCCAACTTCGTCAAGTTTGCTGACCACATTTTTCATATCCCAAGGAGCCATGAACTGGCCTTTTTTCACATTAATAACTTTGCCTGTTTTGCCTGCAGCAAAAAGGAGATCGGTCTGCCTGGCGAGGAAAGCTGGGATTTGCAGGACTTCGCATACTTGACCAGCGGCGGCGGCATGATCGGTTTCATGAATATCGGTAAGAACGGGGAGGCCGGTAATGCTTTTGACTTCGTCAAGAATTTTAAGGCCTTCGTCGATGCCTGGGCCTCGGAAAGTTTTGCCCGAGCTACGATTGGCTTTATCGAAGGATGATTTAAAAACGACTTGGATGTTAAGCTTCTTGCTGATTTCAAGAATTTTATCTGCAACAGAAAGCACAAGTTCGCGGGATTCGATAACGCAGGGGCCAAGAATCCAGAGCAGGGGCTTTTGTGGCCCTACTTCCCATTGTCCCACTTTTACAACACGCCTATCCATGAAAAACTCCTTTTAGTTATTCAGCGGTACTTCAACCGAGTTAATTTTAGCTGCGAGGATAAAATCATTCTCGGTCAGCCCGCCAACTGCATGAGTCCAAAGTTCAATGCAGACATTACGATAATTGGTGAGATGCAAATCGGGGTGATGCCCTTCATCTTCGGCTATTTTTGTAACTTCGTGGAAGAAGGCGATGGCATCGGTAAAGTTTCGTACTTTCCATTCTCTGCGAATTCTGAGGCCGTCATGGGAAAGTTGCCAACCGGGGGCACCCACAAGATACATCGCAGCTTCACCTGCAGTTAAAGACGGAAGCCCACCCTCGCAAGGCAGGCATTTTTTCTTTTGTAATTCGCCCTGACTGAAATCAGTCATCGAGACCTCCATGATCAGATATAAAAACATCAATCCATTGATGCTATCTTAATAAAGAGTGAGATAAAATGGGATCAAAATCAAAAATACTTCCAATCTACTAACTTTGAATGATTTCCAATTGCACCTTATCAGCGATAAAAGACCTTTCTCCCGCAGTTTGAAACCTGATTTTTAATCTTCTCATCGCACCATAACCACTTATTTCCGTGATCATCCCTTTGCCATAGGCAGGGTGTTTGACCATCATGCCTTCGGAATAGCTTCCATCCTTGACCGGCATGGGGCTGATGGAAGCAACCGTGGGCGCTTTGATTTGGTTGTTTTTCCAACCTTGAGTCATTTGCGAACCTTTACCCGGGCCCCGAAGCATGGAATTCATAGGCGTGCTTGGGCCTTCCTCGATCACTTTGATTTCTGATCCGGGAAGCTGCCCTAAAAACATACTCGGCGCGGTAAACACAACCGAGCCTCGGAAATCGCGCATCCGAGCATTGCATAAAAACAGCTCATGCATGGCACGGGTCATGCCTACAAATGCAAGCCTTCTTTCTTCTTGAAGCTCTTCATCATTTTCCAGCGAGCGATCGTGTGGCAATATCCCTTGTTCCATCGCAAGCATATAAACAACGGGGAATTCAAGGCCCTTGGCGGCATGAAGCGTCATAACAGAAACCGAATCTTTATTGGCATCATGGGCATCGGTATCGCTTGCGAGAGAGATATTTTCAAGAAAATCGGCGAGGTTGGGTTCACGATCTTCAACTTGGAATTGTCTGGCTGCGGAAACAAGTTCTTCAATGTTAGCGAGCCTTTCTTGATCCTCGGGATCAGTGCTTCTGCGTAACATCTCGCGATACCCTGATGCATCAAGCGTTTTGGCAATCACCTCATGGGGAGGGTGTTCAAGTAATTCGCGAAGGCCTTTCATAAGAAGCGAAAAATCCCTAAGGCCAGAAGCAGCCTTGCCTTTGATGGTAGGGATTTTCTCGACTACGCCACAAGCTTCAAGCAGGCTGATTTCACGAGGTTCAGCATGATTTTTCAGATGATCGAGAGAGACTTTACCAATACCACGGGCGGGCTCATTCACTGCCCGCATGAACGAAATATTGTCGTGCGAATTCACGAGCAATCTTAGGTAGGAAAGCACATCGCGGATTTCCTTACGATCAAAGAACGCCATGCCTTTTACAATTTGAAAGGGCACCCGATGCCTTGAGAACGCACTTTCAAGGCTGCGGGTAAGGGCGTTCATGCGCACAAAAACAGCGAAGTCGCGGAAGGATCGATTACCGGAATTAACCTGCTGGGCAATTCGTTTTGCCACGCCGTTGGCTTCTTCTGCTCCAGTGTCAAAAGTTATTTGAGTTACAGGCGAGCCACCTTCTTTCATCGAAATCAAGGGCTTGGGCTTGCGCTGGGTATTATGGCTGATGAGCCTATCTGCAGCGCTGAGAATGGGCTTGGTACTGCGATAATTCTCGCTTAGGGTAAGAACGGTAGCATTGGGGAAATCGCGTTCAAAGTCGAGAATGTTGCGGATATCAGAACCGCGGAACTTATAGATCGACTGATCTGGATCGCCCACCACGCAAAGATTCGGGTAATCCACAGAAAGACCACGCGCAATCGCATACTGCGCAGTGTTGGTATCCTGATATTCATCCACCATCACATAGCGATAGCGGGCATCAAGCTCGGCTCGCAACTCGGGATCATTGCGAAGTGCGAGGGCGGGCCAATAAAGCAAATCATCAAAATCGAGAGCGTTACTTTCTCTCAATCTTTTTTCGTAGTAGGGATAAACCTGGGCAACCGATTGACTAAAAAAATCCTTGGCACTTTGAGCAAATTTCTCGGGGCTCAAAAGCTGATTCTTCGCTTTGCTGATGGAATTAGAGATCGTATCGGGGGTGAATCGTTCTGCGTTTAGTCCGGAATCTTCGATGGCAATTTTTGTCAGCTTCGAACGATCCGATTGATCATAAATCGTGAAGTCTTTATTTAGCCCAAGGCGGTCTGCATATTGCCTAAGCAACCTGACACCAAAACTATGGAAGGTACTGATTTGCACCCGATGCCCAGGAACGATGGAATCAACGCGCTTACGCATTTCGCCCGCGGCTTTATTGGTGAAAGTAATTGCGAGGATGCTTTGGGCACGAACCCCATTCTGCATTAATTGAACAATCCTGCGGGTGATAACCCGGGTTTTTCCGCTTCCCGCACCTGCGAGAATGAGCAAGGGCCCTTCGCCATGCAGCACCGCCTGCTTTTGAGGGTGATTTAGTCCTGCCAACAAGTCTTCTGATTCCGTGAACATCAAGTTAATTCCTTTTAAACTTCCTAAGGAATGAATTGTACGCTCTATTAAATGTTTTGCTACCATGGTAGTCAAACAAGTTCGAAAAGTTTGGGAATAAGCGATGGAAATCAAAGGGTTGGGAAGCGAAATAGTTGAATGCGCCCGGATAGGGAAAATGATTAAACAGCATGGCGAGTTGTTTCTCACACGGGTGTATAGTGAGAAAGAGTTATTATTTTGCCAGCGTAGGACGAGGGCATTGGAATATTTCACCGCATTTTGGGCTGCCAAGGAGGCAACTCTAAAAAGCATGGGTTATGCAGGGCAGGGTATGCCAAGAACTTTGGTCGAGGTTGTAATGAATACAGATCCGCGGCCGGAGATTTTGCTTCATGGGTCTGCAAAATTGCTTGCTAGAAGCGCTGGGGTAGGGGGCTTTATTGTAAGCTTGGCGCACTGTAGAACTTACGCATCCGCAACAGTGATTGCAATTGAAGGTAATAATAACCGGGCTAATGCCCAATAAACTTGTAAATCAAAGGTTAATTCCCTGATTCATAATTCGGATTAAATAAACCATGGCCAGCATCAAACCCGTTGTTCCCGCTCTTTTAGTCACCGCAGCATTCAGCGAAAACCTTTCGCTAATCAACTGGGGCATGGAGCAAATGATGCGCTATCTTGGGCCTATCGCCTTGGAATCCGAACCCTTTGATTTCAATCAAACTTCCTACTACAGCAAAGAGATGGGGCCACAGCTTTTCAAGAAACTTTTCGCTTTTGCAGATCTCGTTGATCCTTCCAAATTGGCAGACATCAAGAATATGACCAATGAAATTGAATCTACATCGCATAGCACCAGCTTGAGTGAGCAACCAAGGCCTTTGAATCTCGATCCGGGGCTTTTAAACCTCGGGAAATTCATGCTTGCAACAACCAAGGATCAGGCCCATCGCATCTATCTTAAAGATGGAATCTTTGCTGAAGTCACACTGCATTTTCAGGATAAAGAGTTTGTCGAATGGCCTTGGACTTACGCAGACTATCGCACCGAACATGTAAAAGCCTTCCTGAAAAAAGCTAGATCTTTCTATAAGGACAAACTGAAATCGCTACCGCCGGTTGAAGAATACCCCTAACTAGAACGCCTTGAATAAAACCAATCATGCAAATAAATGCGCCCGAAATCGAAACTCTTTTAACTGCAACTTCTATCTTCTTGATAGGTTGGGCCAGTTCGTTTGTGATGCAGTTCATCGCTATTCGAGTTTCTCCCAAGTTAGGATTACTGGATCATCCTGAAGAACGAAAAGTTCATAATAAGGCGGTGCCTCGGTCGGGGGGATTGGCAATCTGGCTGAGCATGACACTCAGCATCCTAGGATTTGTTTTCTTTTTTCCGAACCTTGTTCCGGGGCTAAGAAGCCTGCTCTTTCCTGCCATTGCAATTTTGGCTTTAGTAATTCTTGGGCTGATTGATGATGTAAAACCCCTGCCTTGGTGGCCTAGGTTATTGGTGCATTTTGGCTGTGCAACTATGGTGGTTGTTGCAGTTGAACCAGAAAAAAACCTCGCATTGGTTGCTCTCGCTATTTTCGTTATCGCATTGATTACCAACGCTTTTAATTTGATCGACAACATGGATCAACAAGCTGGGGGCGTGGGGTTAATCCTGATCATCGGCTTGATTGCATTGGGATTGGGAATAAACATAACAGATGAATTTGTACTAATGGGCATGGTGTTACCTTGCCTAGCGGGTGCACTGATTGGTTTCCTTTGGTGGAACCGATCGCCTGCGCGTATTTTTCTGGGCGATGCAGGCAGTATTCCACTGGGATTTTTACTGGCTTGGATTGTAATCCACATGGTTTCAACAATTGCTGAAGAACAACCATGGCGATGGCTGGCATTCCCTGCGCTATTTCTAATCCCGCTTTATGATCTTATCAGTGTGGTTTCCATTCGGATTGCACAAGGTAAGAGCCCTTTCAAACCTGATAAACAACATCTTTCGCACCGCCTAGAAGCAAGGGGGTTTTCTCGAAAAAGAGCAGTCACCATTATTCTGCTACTGCAATATTCAGGAACCATCATCGGGCTTAGTATTTTAATGGTGCATAATCTTTTCTTCGCACTTGGGCTTTTTGTCTGGATTGGTTTATGTGTGCTGGGTCTGGCAATTTCCGAGTTCAGATCCAGACCTGTTTAAACTTTGACTGGGAGTATTGAATCATCAGCCGTAAAAACAAAACTAAAAAAGTCTTCGACAAACCAGAATCCACTGCGGTTCCTAAAATCGTTTCCGCTATGCCCCAACGCAACGACAACGGGAAATTGATTTTGCTCATTGCAACCATTGCCTTGATTGTTGCAAGGCCCCTGGTTAACGGAGAAGACCCCGCACTTGCAAGCAACGTCACCGACCCGAGTGGCACAACCATCACCCTAATGTGGTTTCTGTTGGCAAGCGCCTGGTCACTTTGGTCGTTATTGGCAAAAGTGCCTGTAGTGCCAATTGGCATTATTGATGTGGGCTTGGTAGGAGTTGCAGGGGTTTATTTCGTATCTACCGAATTTGCTGCGGCCAATATTTATGCAGCAAGAATCATATCTTGGGAAATGCTGGGAATGGCTTGTTGTTTCTTTGCAATCAGGCAGGCAACGGTTAATACACATGAACAAAAAATCATATTCAATGCTTTGCTTGCAACTGCTTTTGCAGTGGTTATTTTTGGGCTTTATCAATACTGCTGGGAGATGCCCGCTTTACGCGAGCAATATGGCAACAACATCGAAAAGCTACGAAAAGACTTCATCGAACAAAGTTCAGGCACTATTGATCCAGACAATAACTTCTTGGATCAACTGCGTACACGGGTCATGCAGACCCACATCTATAGCACCTTTTCGCATCCTAATACTCTTGCAAGCTTCCTGGCGCTGATGTTTCCCTCTGCCTTGGCACTTGCAGTTGCAGCATGGTTTAACAGCAAAAGAAAAATACTCTTCCCCATGGCACTGGGGATTGCGGGAGCTTTTATTTTTGCAATCTGGGCAAACTTCAGCAGGGGGGCGATGGCGTCTATCTCATTGGTTTTGATATCTGCTACTGCACTTTATCTTTGGCATACATTCCCTGCTAAAAGGGTTTGGCTTCTAGCTTCCCTAGCAATTGTTTCTATTTCTGCAGCTACTATTTGGAAAACCAACTCCTTGGCGGGCATCTTCAAAAAAGAATCTTCCGGTGGTTTGAGTGCTAGGATCGATTACTGGAAGGGCACATGGAAAATGATTGAACAGTACCCCCTTCTTGGAGTGGGGCCTGGGAACTTTGGAAATTCCTACGCTAGATTCATGAACGAAAATGCTCTAGAGAAAATCAAAGATCCGCACAACTTCGCCCTAGAACTTTGGTCTTCTGCTGGTATCATCGCCCTGCTGTTATTTGCCCTGGTTATTGCGATATTGTTCCAACGACTATTGATGCATCATGAAAATAAATCATCAGAGCAGGAGTATAGCGACCCTATCCCGCCCTGGGTTTGCTACCTTGGCGGCATGTTGGGACTGTTGATTGCATTTGTACTGCGGGTTGAATATAAGCCACCTTCGGATTTAATTCAGGAAAGCATTGGCGCACTGCTACGCACTGCAGGTTGGTTCATCGCAATTGGTGTTTTAGAGAACCTTCACATCAACAAATTCTGGATGCGAAGGATTTTGCTCGCAGGGTTGATTGCAATGCTTTTGAACCTTTGTGTTTCGGGAAGCATCCTATTCGCTTCGGTGATGGTACCTTTTTGGGCAGTTGCAGCGCTGGCGTGGAGCACCACTTTTTCAGGTTCAACCATCAGGGGCATAAAGCCTGCGTGGGTCTTTCCGGTAGTTGCAGGGGTCACGGGAATTTTTATGGTTGGCGTTTTTCTACCTCTTGCCAACGCATTCACTTTAGGAACCCAGGCAATTCAAAATGGACAATTAATTGCAACTTCCCCGCCCGATAGAAAAAATGATTCCAAGCTTCTTAAACTTCGCACGATGGTGCTTTCTCCCTTGCAGCAAGCCTCTGCTTTAGAACCACAGAATCCTCGCTGGAATCTCTTACTTGGCACTTGGTACCCCGCTGCATTTTTCGAAGCCACCCGAAATGGAGACAGCCAAGCGCTGGCTTTTGGCAACGCTGCCCTTCAGGAACTGGACCGAGCTGCAAAATTGAATCGGGAGTCGATCGAGCCCGCTTTGGTTAAAGCTCAAATTCGAACCCTTTACGCAGAAAGCAATAAAACCCAAGCTGTTAATCAGTATCTCGATGCCGCGCAAGCACTTAGGCAAGCAATCCCATTTGATCCGTTCGAAATCAAACTGCGTTTCCAACTGGCGAACCTCCTTTGGAAAGCTTATTTGGCAGATGCAAAAAGACCTAATCGGGCTGAACTTCGAGAAGAGGCCCTCCTTCAAACTAAAGAAGCGTTCCGATTAGACGCAATATTCTCAAATTCCCCAAGAAACCTAACAGACAGGCAACGAACTACATTAAATGCAATCATTCTTGGGAAAGACCCGCCAAGCCCTTGATATGAAAAGTCATTACGGTTAAAATCGAGTCTTGCCAGGTGGGTAATCCTTTGCATTTCATCGGAATCCAACTCGCTTTATTTGCTTTAAATGCATATCAAATATGAACTTGTGGCTTTTCAAACAAGAACCTGACGACTTTTCTTATGCTGACCTCGAAGCAGCAGGCAAGACCCTTTGGGATGGCGTATCTAACCCCTTGGCCCTTAAGTACTTAAGGCAAATAGCTAAGGGTGATAAAGTCTATTTTTACCACACTGGTAAGGAAAAAGCTGTGGTGGGGGAAATGCTCGTGAGTGCGGGGCCTGTAAAAGACCCGAATTCTAAGAATGAAAAATTAGTGGTAGTGGAAGTTGTTCCCAGCAAACGACTTAAAAATTCTGTGAGTCTCATTCAAATTAAAGAAGATTCTTCGTTTTCTGACTGGGAACTTGTTAGAATACCTAGACTCTCAGTTATGCCCGTGACATTAAAGCAATGGAATCGAATCCAAGAATTGAGTAAAGAAATATTATGAGTACGGTATTGGCTAAAGCTGATGCATTACAGGCAAAGACACAAAAGAAACCACTTCAAAATGGTAAAGTTATGAAAGCTAAGGGACTAAAGAAACCATCCACGCGAAAATCGAAGGTGAATTATCGCACGACCACCCAGTTGCGCTCGGATCGATTTCTTGCTGAAATCAAAAACGCCACCCGAGTTACTTTTGTTTCTCACATCAACCCTGACCCAGATAGCATTGGGAGCATGGTTGGGCTTGCTCATCTCGTAAAAAGCGTGCTTGGGAAAAAAATCCGATTGACCCGCGATGGCCTGATCAATCGCTCTGAAAATAGAGCCATGGTAGATCTTCTTGGCTTGGAATTAGTTCCGATGGATGGAATTGAATGGCTCGAAGGTGATGTTGCGGTAATGGTGGATAGTCAGCCTAAAACAGGCAGGCACTCCAATGAAAATGGCCTACCTTTGGTAGCTGTGATTGATCACCATGACACACCCGGAAATGTGCGGGGAATCCCTTTCATAGATGTTCGCAAGAGCATGGGTGCAACTTGTTCTGTGGTTGCAGAATATCTTCGTGAGCAAAATGTGGAAGTATCTTTCAAGGTTGCTACTGCAATGATGTACGGGATGGAAACCGAATTAATGGGTTTCCCCAGGCATGCAAGCAGTGCAGATGAAGAAGCGCTGCTTTGGCTTTTCCCCAAGGCAGATAAAGATTTACTTGCGGAGATACGAAACGCCCGCTTGCCCCAATCGCATTTTGAAGG
>CALARU010000040.1 GCA_937888715.1 uncultured Planctomycetaceae bacterium
GTTGTTGGCTGCTATAAACCAGCGGCGGAGCGTTTGCATGAACTATAAAACCATCAGCATTTCAAAATCACGGATGTTCGTAAAAAGCTAAAATGCCTCTACCCATCATTTGAAAATTAATGGTGGGAGGATTATCTTTTTCTTTCATCTATTGAACTGCCCGTGAAAGTATGGCCGGTATGGCAACCCGTACAAAAATGATATCCGCCTGGGCGAATTCCACTTACATGATCGCCCGCAAATGCGTAGAACAAAGCATTCTTTCCGGGCACGGGAACTGTCACCACTTTTCCATCATGCCCTATTCCTACCAGCATAGTTGGAGAACCGACAGGAAGAATGGCTTCAAAAGCCCCCTCAGGTTCTGTTTTGCTCGTGGGAACTTCCATTAGTTTCTCGAGAATCCCAGGGATGATCATTTGTTTGGAATCGTCAAAGCGATCTCGGTGGGAGGCATAGAAGGTAATTTTCTGGATGCTTCCTTGGGGGAAGAGGGGGTAAATCGACCCATTTCCCTGTGCAGGGATCTGGCCTGGGAAAACTCCCGTTGCGACCTCCGTGAGTTGCTTGTTATGCAATTTTCCCGATGGACCTTTATAAGTAACACCATTGAAAAGTTGAACCGTCTTTGATTCCTCGGCTGGCCAAGCCATGGGATAGCGCAAAGGCCCTGCTGGAATACCTCGTTCATAAACCGCAACGGGTTCCGCATCAACCATCTCGGGGTCATCGAAAAGCAAGGTCAGCGATTGGGAACGGGACTCTGCGTTAACAGGCCAATCGGTGATGGGTGCCAGATAAAGACCATAGTTTTCCGGCCGTGGGTTACCATTCAAGGGCACAGGTGCTGCCGACACTAAAACTCCCCCTGGGATAGGACTGGGAGTAGCAATACTGTAAGGGCGCTGGTTGCCATCCACGGCATTCAACCAAGCCAGCGTTGGATCTTTCATGGCGGGTAATTCCCCACCTGCGGATAGCGAACTGGGTGATGAAGTGACATATCCCGGTGGGGCTTGAGCCACACGAAATATTTCGTGTTCGGGAGTCTCATTGGCAGGATTGAACGGCGCCTGGGCCCCTGAAGCCGTGGTCATGAAAGCAAGGTTGCCATTCTCTAGCGGTCGCGGTCGCCAGACGGGGTTGGGAATTTTTACCATGTTAGCGAAATTTTCTCCCGTGGGGGAAATGGTTGCTCCAAACCAGCGATCCGAGGGAGAAGTCAATCCTCCAGTGCTTGGGTTTCGCACTAATCCGGTTCCATCCAAGGAGATTACTTCGTCCTGCTTACTCCAGATGCTAAAGACAACGGAACGATCTAAAGTAATAAAGGGCCAGCGATCATTAGCGCGACTGGCTGTCAGGGGGCGTGGCGATTTTTTGGGTTCATTCACCCAGATTTGCGTGGCTCTGCGATCCCGTCCGCCTGTGTCCGGTTGTCGGCTTGAAGCGAAAACAAGAGTGCCTTCGGGCAGAAGGGCAGGGTCAATGTCATCGTAATCAATGAGTTTTCGTTGGGCCTCGGTTAACTCCAATCCCTTGTTTCCAAAGCGCAAAGGGGGAACCCGTACGCAACCGGTATCCTCCGATCCCTGTGAAAACAATTTTAAATTCGAGCCATCAATATTAACCGTAAAAATGCGAAACCGCCCACCGTCCACCTTGGCGCTACGGCCCGCAAATATCACCGTATTGCCATTGGGTGATATACTCGGGCTCATCACATCGATGATGGTTTCCCCGCCTGGGAGTTTTTTTCCCCAAGTGAGTTCGATAACCCTACCTCGGCTAGTTAGAAGGCGAAGTCGTCCCTCCCGGGCTTGCCATTGTGGTTGGCCTGTCCCATTGGTGCCGATTCCATCTACGGAGTAATCGCCGATTACAGCAGCAGCCCGCAAAGAAAGTGGTTCGGAACGAGAAGTGAAAACCACCGGTAAGATCGGCTTGGTTTTAACAAACTTGGCGAGTCGCAGGTCGCCTTCACTCCAAAAAAGAAAATACCAAGCCAGTACCAATCCGACCCAAAGGCCAAACCCGATCAAGAGAGATCGGCGATGCAGCTTCATAAAAGATTCACTTTGATTATTAAAGATTTACCCGATTACTTTTTCACATTGGAAAGGTCAAGTTTGAACGGTCCACCGGGAACGGTCCAGTTTTCTGGGTAAGCCTTAGGTGAGCTGGAACTTGGTGCAGGGTCTTTCTCGGCGACTGTTGGTGCAATTTTATAATGAATAAATTGGACTTTGTAAGTCCCCCTAACCACATCCTTAAACTGAAATTTGTTATCTGCATTGGCTTCGCCACTATAATTATTTGTCTCGTTTCCTAATAAGATGACGATTTTGTCGCCCTGAGTAAATTGAGTAGTCCCTAAAATCACTTCACCATCAACGGTTTCGCCGGGGATTTTTCCACAGCCTGCCAGCAATAGAAGTGCGAAAAGAAAAAGAAAAATACGGATGCGCTTAAGAATGTAATTCACGATAATCCTTTTGTGATCAATAAGAAACGAAAAAAATACAGAAGCCCTGCACAATATATCTCTTGACTGAAATAATTAATCAAGGCTCGGAGGGGGTTGACCGTCATTTCGGCTTAAAACTTGAAACCAAGTATTTAAACTGATTGAATTGCTAATGAAACGGCCCGATCCATCGCCAAAGCTAACCATGACTCCACCCGTGTGTTTGCTGCGTGCCTGGGCTTGGCCGAGGGTGCAACCACCCCATGAGCCCATGCCTGCCGCTTGTGCGGTGGTGGCATTGTAATTGTCTATTCTGATGTCGTCGCAGGTAGGAAATTTATTGGCTGTACCGTCATTTGGGCCACTGCAGTCGCCCACAGCACCTCCGGAAATCATGCTGGCGCCATTCTGGCCCAAGGCCCAAGAACCACGCCGGTCTGTTGGAAGATAGCCTGCTCGTATTTCAGCAATCATTATGGTGTTGGAAGAGCCATCCTCAATGCGGGAAATGGCTGCCCCGTAGTTGACAGTCATTACGCCACCAGAAGACCAGTTGTTGGGGCCCCCACCCCCATTGCCCGACCCATTGGAATAGTTATTATATGCTGTTGGCCCAGCATTTGCGGCATAACTTCCGCGTTCCCAATTCGAAACATTATTACCATTGGCGACATTTGCAGAAACAGTGGATGGGATGCCAGCATTACTGTCAGATGGGCAAGTAAAAGATTTGATTTTGGTATTCCTAACCCCGGCCCACGAACCATTGGTCCCATTACTAGTAATAAATGAGGGAACATCAACCGAAGCGTAAAGAGCGGTTTGTTCAAGGTAAGGAAGCAATAACACAAGCCAATTCGGCCCAATTACCCGGTTCAAATCGTCCACACCATTGGTGCCAATCACTTGAACACCCTTAGGAAGTGTATTGAAAGTGCCCTCATATGAATGGCAGGCCAGACCAAGTTGTTTCATATTATTTGTGCAAGTTAGGCGGGATGCAGCATCGCGCACTTTTTGCACCGCAGGCAGTAACAGACCTATAAGAATAGCGATGATGGCTATAACAACAAGTAGTTCGATAAGAGTAAAAGCACCCCGGTCCCGATTATCTTTCATGACTACCCCTCGCAAAATTATTAAAAAAATATGAGTTTATACAATATTTATAAATCATTGAAGCTATTATGTCAAGAAATTACACTTATTTTTCGAAGTTAGATAGTGAATTTTTAGATGATTCTTCGTCAAAACCGTACTGTAGGCGGTATTTTTAGTAACATTTGTTGGATTTCTTTATAATCCATAAGGCTGTGCTGCCCTATTTGATATAGCAAAGTGCTGATTTAGGGCGCCCAAGCAAAACAAAAGCGTTGTCAAAGAAGTTGCGGATCTTCTCGGAATAAAAAGTAAGCTAATCAGTGATCATGCCAAATGATAAATCTTTTCTAAAGGTTGAGCTAACATGATGCGTTACCTTTTTTTACTGAGAATCAGTTTGATTCTTCTTCTAGTAATGATTTCTAAAAGCAGTGTTCATGCATAATTGAAGGGTCCGATTTTGATGATTCATCAAAGTTATTGTTTTCTATTCAAAGGGGATTCACTTTCCTTAGATCAAAGGTGGATATATGTGATGCGAATGGGGTAGTGCTGGGCTGGCTAAAAAGCAAATTATTTACCATTGGAGGAGCGTTTTATGTTTACGATTCTTCAGGAAATGAAGTTGCATTTGTGCAGGGAAATTGGGTTGGATGGACTTTTAAGTTCCTTGATAGAGAACAAAACGAAATAGGAACAATTACAAAGAAGTGGGCCGGTGTAGGAAAAGAAATGTTCACCTCTGCAGATAATTACATGATCGCTTTAAATGATGAACCTTCCCCCGGCAAGGCTATTTTAATGCTAGCAGCAGGCCTTGCAGTGGATATCATTTATAAAGAAAAGTAATCAGCCAACGCTTTCTAAACATTGTTGTTGGCTGCTATAAACCAGCGGCGGAGCGTTTGCATGAACTATAAAACCATCCTTCCCAGTCTTGCATTCATTTTATATTTTGCAAGTATGGGTGCACTTGCATTCCCGTTTGTAGAAATTCCCTTATCCAAGCAATTGGTATTTCGAATAGAAGCGGAAGGATGGGGCGGTGCATCCCCAGAAGATATTCGCAGGGTTCTCGAATCCACAGGGCGGGAGTTGCTGAAGCATATTCCGCAGAACAAGATTATCCGCATCCATGTTGTGGCTTCAGATACAGTGCCTCAAGTTGATTTTAAACGGGCGGCAAATGGGGAATACACAGTCCGATTGTCTGTTAAGGGGCGTTTTTGGGCGCAGTTTGCTTTTCAGTTTGGTCACGAGCTTGGCCATATTGTTTCTCACTATGAACGCATAAACGATAATAAGATTGGGAATGAGAATAAGTGGTTTGAAGAAACTGTAGCTGAGGTGGCTTCATTATTTGTGTTAGCCCGAATGGCGGATACATGGAAGACAGATCCCCCATACATGAATTGGAAAAGTTTTGCCCTCGCTCTCAAAGAGTATCTCGATAAATTATTAAAAGATACCGAGATACCAGCCGTAGAAAAAATGCCCCAGTGGTTTAATGATAACCGTCCAGCTCTAAAAGCTGATCCCCATCTTCGTGAGCGAAATCGAATTGTTGCGATCCATATTTTTAAAATGCTAGAGCGTGATCCCAGCCAGTGGGAAGCTTTTCGCTACCTAAACCTTGGCCGGCCTGATGCCACTAATAGCTTTGAAAGCTTTTTAGAGAACTGGTACTTCAGCGCACCAAAGAAAAACAAGGGTGTTGTCAAAGAAGTTGTAGATCTTCTCGGAATAAAAAGTAAGCTGATCCGTGATCATGCCAAATGATAAATCTTTTCTAAAGGTTGAGCTAACATGATGCGTTACCTTTTTTTACTGAGAATCAGTTTGATTCTTTTGCTAGTAATGATTTCTAAAAGCAGTGTGCAGGCACAACCGAAGGGCCCCCAACCTTGGTGGCCCACCCAGCCCCGGGCTTTGCCTTTCCTGCACCCGCTATTTAGCACCGACATGGTTTTACAGAGGGAAATTAAAGCTCCTATATGGGGTTGGAGTAACCCGGGCGACCAGATCGAAATTCAAGTGGATGGCAAATCAACAGGCGCTATTGCAATTGCAGGGGTGGATGGGAAGTGGACAACCAAGATAGGGCCATTCCCTGCAGGCGGGCCCCACGAACTTGTCATCAGTGGGAAAAATAAAAAAGAAACATTGACCAATGTGCTTTTTGGCGATGTTTGGCTTTGTTCGGGTCAGTCGAATATGAATTGGCCGGTGCGTCTTTCCAATAATGCCGAGGTGGAAGTTAAAAACGCCAACCATAAGCATATTCGATCCTTCACGGTTAATTTTTTCTCATCCTTAGTGCCAATGAAATTACCTCCAGAGGCAAAATGGGAAATGTGCACTCCTGAGTTTGCAAAGAACTTCACAGGAGTTGGTTACTTTTTTGCAAGGGAACTAAATGAAAAGATAAAAATCCCTATAGGAATCATTCATAGCTCGGTGGGTGCAAGTGCTGCAGAAGCATGGACAAGTGGATCCGCCCTTCGAAAACAAATGCCCGATGATTTCAAAGATCGTTTGAATGAGTTAGATATGACATCTTCAGCATATGGTTCGAACTTTGATTTTTTTCAAGCGTTGGAGAAATGGACTGCGAAGGTTGATCCTCAAAGTGCAAAGGAAAAGTACACTTCCAATTCAAATCTTGATACCAGCAGTTGGGTAGATATTGAAGTACCCAAGCCTTGGAATGAAACAGGCTTGAAGGATCATAACGGGCTTGTTTGGTTTCGCAATACGATTGATATTCCTGAATCAATGAAAGGGAAGGATTTATCGCTGAATCTTTCTGTTATCAATGATGCGGACATAGTTTGGTTTAATGGAACAGTAGTTGGTTCAAAGCAAATCCCGGGAAACACCCGCACCTATCTTTTGGATTCAAATCTGGTGAAGGTAGGTAAAAGTAATTTGCTAGTTGTTGCGATAGTAAACAAGGCTTCTCCAAGAGGATTTTGCTCGCAACCTACAAACATGAATATTCGGCCTGTATCAAATCCCGGTAAAGATATTGTTGCGTTAAAAGGAATATGGAAAGCAAAAGCTTCAGTAAAGTTTAATGACCTTCCACCATTTCCAACTCCACAATTGGGCCACTATAAGACAATCACTGGTTTGTATAACGGGATGATTGCTCCGCTGGAACCTTATGCAATCAAGGGCGCGTTGTGGTATCAAGGCGAGGCAAATGGACCATTCTGGTTGCAATATCGTAGGTTGTTGCCAACGCTGATCAAAGATTGGCGCGAACGGTTCGAAGTGGGTGATTTTCCATTCCTAATCGTTTCTCTTGCGAATCTTAACAAGTTGCAAACCCAACCCATTGAACCAGGTTGGGCTGAAATTCGTGAATCACAATGGCGCACCGCTCGCACTGTTCCCAACACAGGCCTTGCCATGACGATCGACATTGGTGACCCGGATAATATTCATCCCCGCAATAAACAAGAGGCGGGCCGTAGGTTATCCTTGGTTGCACGCCACCTTGTGTATGGTGAAAAAGAATTGGTCTACTCCGGCCCTGAGTTTGTGAAAATGGAAATCGATCAAGTTAAGAAAGATAAGATTCGCTTGCACTTCAAGAATATCGGCGGAGGCTTGATGATCAAGCCGGGCGATAAAAAGTTGACGGGCTTCATCATCGCTGGCGTTGATAAAAAATTTGTGTGGGCGGATGCAATCATCGAAGGTGAAACCGTAATGGTTTCATCCCCCGAAATCGCAGAACCAAAATTTGTGCGTTATGGCTGGGCTTGGAACCCAATTGTTAATCTATTCAACAAAGAAGGGCTTCCAGCAATTACCTTCCGTACAGATGAGTGAAAATTTATATCACCCGTGATTACTATTTTACCGGTACACTCGAGGCATGGCCGCTGACGCATTGCCATTTGCCTTCTTTTAGAACCCAAACATTAGTGAAGCGGGACAATCTTTCGAAAGACTTACCGTCCTTATCCGTGCCGACTTCTTTGTAGTCGCCGATATCAACTGCAACTGTTCCACCCCCGTAGATACGAACATCAATCGAGCCAGCCACCGCAGAGGTAAGCTTCTCCGTACTATTTTTCATGCCTGCGATTCCTTCTACTTTGTTGAACCTTTTTCCATTTGGTTCGACATAGATGAAATCGGTTGCCCAGATTCGTTCAAGAATGCTGGCATCGCCCTTAAGCATCGCAGTAGACCAATCGGTGGAGAGCGCCTTAATGGTGGCGGCGATGCTTTTCTGAGATTTATTCGCGGTAGGTTTGGGCGCTTGAGCAAATGATTCTGCAGCAATGGCCGTAGTCAGAATAAAGATTGCAATTACTTTTAGTATGGAAAACTTGGTTATCATGTTTGGCTCCTTTGGCCCCGGGGTTAAATGATCAGCATATTAGCTTAATGGAATCATGGCATATTACTGCAAAAATACAACCATACTTTATCGATCCAGTATCTTTTCTGGCATTTCACCAATACTTCTTTTAAGATTGAATCTTGATGCTGCCTGCCTGACTTCGTCATTGCCAGATGGAACTTTCTTCGGAGCTTATTTAATATGGCCAGATTCTTTTTTTTGCTAGCACTATCGTTGCCGTTGTTGATTAAACCATTGCAGATTAAAGCAGGGCCTGTGGTTCTTGTTGATACCTTGCAGCAGGTTCACGATCTTAAAGCGGGGGAAGCAGTTGAGATTTCCATCCGCATTAATGAGCCTTCCAAATTGCCCCCAAATGGGCGCGTTGCAGTTGAATGGCAATCACCTGAAGGAGTGCCCGCTGCAGCCAACTGGCGCAAGATTCTTCATGCGCTTGATGGCGATATTTATACGACTTACCGGGCACCTGTTTCTGGCAAGTACACGCTTCGGATTGCACCCGTGGTTGATGAAGACCCTGTAGGGAATGCAAGCATACGCTGGCGAGAAAAAGGTAATACGCCTAAACTTTTTCCACTGCCTAAGATCACAGCTTGGCCAGAGGGCACCAAGGCCCTGATGACAATTCAAGTAACACCATTTGTTATTAATTCTAAAGATGAGGACGACCATCGTACCGTATTTGAGTATGAGCCAAATGATTTGCCAGAACTTGCTCAGACGATTGAATTGAGCCCTGCTTCGGGAAATGCAGTACGCACCTGGGAGATCTTGGGTGGTGCCGATGATATAGAGTTTTTTGACAATGGCAAAGTCGGCCAATCGGGAGAAGACTGGTACAAGTTTGTCTATAAGGGCACCGAGCAGCGGTTATTAACCGCACAGTTAGGCATGCCTAATCCATTGATCGCACATAGAATTCGTTGTTATCAGATTAATAAGGATGCAAAGAAAACATCTGAGGCGCCTGGGTCTTTGGTGATGGTGGAATATCGTGAAGGGGCGGATGCAAATGAACGCACCCATCAACAAGAGGAATCGCATCGTGCAAATATTTGCAGGACACTTAAGCCTGGCGAAGTTTATTACCTCCGCGTAGAGGCTAATGCGCCTGGATATCAGTTGCAAATTCGTTTGCTTAAGGCAGGCCCCTATGAGGATCCGCGCTTGGCAATCCGCCAGGGGATGTACACACAAATTGGGCAGGTTGATGCATGGTTGACAAATCGGCCAAGGGGCGCAAGCGTTGAACGCCGTATTCGCGATACGGGTAATCTGCTTGGTACAAACTGCATGAGTTGTCATACGCAATCGGGAGTTTGGGGCCCTGCAGTTCCCCTTTTAAATGGCTATAAACTTGAAAATGTTCAGAACTTCTGGCACCTTCGCAATGTCATGTATGAATGCCTGCGCCCCACCAATGAATTAAAGGATGCAGCAAACAATACAAGCCTTGCGCCACTTGATCTTGGTGATGGACCAGCCGGTACCCGAGCTGCGGGCTTTAATATTGTTCATTTAGAGCGTATTCTGCCATCTTTGAAATTGCACTCTGCAATGCAATTGCGCACAACCAACTTTGTACTTCAAACGGGGGAACCTGGTGGCATCAATGCAGCAGGGCCTGGCTCTAATGTTGGGCAAGTGATCGTTTATGTTTTCTCTTCTGAAATTCTTCAAGCGGCTTGGCAAAAGCATTCGAAGCCCGAATACTTCCGTGCTCTCGAGGATAAAGCCCGTAAGGTGCTCGCTGTGCAACCCAAATTCACCGATGACGCTGCGCTTAGGCTAGATTATTTTCATCGAATCTTTCCTATTGGCAAATATGAACAAGAACTTCGCAAGGCAACCGAACTCGATAAGAAGCCTATAAACGCCATGGCGGTGGCACAATTTATCGCAGATGTAAAAAAAGTAATTTCAGAAGATGAAGCTCGATTGGTTCGCATCCAGAATGAAGATGGCTCTTGGGGATTTGATCCTGATGGAAAAGTTGTTGCCAAAAAAGGAAAAAATGCAGAGTCTTCTGATCCTGCACCAACTGCCCTAGCGATCATGGGACTGACCAGTGCAGGGCGGGGTAAAGATGATCCCGTGGTGGCTAAAGGTGTGAAGGCGCTATTAGCAATGCAAGATCCATCAGGCCGTTGGAATCGCGCAGCCCAAACTGGATTCGTAACATCGGCATACGCCCTTCATGCGTTGTCTCGGATTTATCCCGCGAACAAAGATGTTGATGAAGATATTGCGATTAAAAATAACTCGCTGCCTGGGATTGTAAAACAAACTAGAAACGCTGCTCTGCATGGGAATGAAAAAGATCTTGGAACATTGGTTGAAGCAGCCAAGCATGCTAATGCTGGTGTACGTTATTGGGCCATGATTGGCTTTGGATCACTTCATCATGAAGGGGCTTTAAACGCTTTAAAAGCAGGCTTATCAGACCCAGTGCGTATGGTTCGCGATGCAGCGGTCTGGGGTTTTAGGCAGACTCTTCTCGATGATAAAGGTTGGGATTTGGTTTATGAAATCGCATCTTCGGGGGATGACTATGCACGAGAATCAATGATGCAAGTTCTCAATATGCGTGCTGATGCTGTTCTTTCAGGCTCTAAGGTAGATTGGGAAAAATTGGGTAAGCTTTTTGATCACGCATTTACTCAAGATTCACACCCAGCAGTGCGGGCTTGGGCCGTTAAGGCTGCATGGCAGTGGTGGGTTTGGAACCCGCCAATACGAAATGCAATCAATGCATCTTGGGCACGCATGTTAGAAACAGCAGAGCCTAATTCTCTGGTGGAGTACAGTAATCGGTATTCCAGCCATGCATTGTTTATTGCAAACGGGCATAGGGCAAATGCTTCTCGGTCGCATCAGTATAAGGAGTTGGCCAGTCTTATTACGATGCTTAATGATCGGCTTGAAAATGCTGACCCAGAAATTCGCAAACGGTTGGTCCGAAGATTAGTTGGTATTGCGGGAACCTTTTATACCTATTCTGGTGGTGATGGTGGCCCGGGGCAAATGGGATATGCAACGCCTGGTGCAGGGCAGTTGTTTGGTAATGCCTTGTTATCGTATTTGGAATCCAGCAAGGAAGAAAAAGATCTCGACATGATTCGTATTGGCTTGGAAGCAGCGACTGGTATTCCCAATCGTGAGCTAGGTGATTTCGTGGTTAATTACTCGTTGAAAGGCCCTGAACCATTAAGGGAGTTGGCTTCAAAAGCAATCACGGATCCACGATTAGTTAAGTTGGCAGCGGTCCCTGAATTGGTCGAGCCTCAGATAGCTCAGATTATGCGAGGCGCATTGGAGCCACCCCGAAGGACTCAGATTTCCGATCCTATACTTCGGCTTTGGGCCAAGGTTAATTGGGTGATTCCAACAACGGAAGAGCAGCAGCGGAACTTTTTTAACCTGATCATTCCGAAATTTGAAAACTATCAATCACGCCAAGCAATTTCAGCTATTACTGACCCCGCTAAGAAAGCAGAAGCAGAAAAAACATTCGCTGCGAATTGGTACCTTGCAGAAGGGATTGGCGAAGTACTTGCATCTAATCCAGATTTGCAACATGATCTTTTGTTCCGAAGTTATTTCCCTTCGAAAACATTTAATCCGCTTGAAGTCCATCTTTGGATCCGAAGTATTTCGTGGATTTTATCCCATAAGGGCATGGCTGCAACAAAAGTTAAACCTGATGGCAAGCCTGATGCTGCAGATCAAAATTTGACGATCAAGGATCGTGCCTTGCAACTTTATTTGGATCAGCTTGGGCCTAATGCAGATCCTGCAACCCATGCACTGGCGATAAAGATGGCCAATCAAACATCATTGCGCCGAAACCCCGAAGTTCTTAATGCTTTGGTTAAGGTTGTGGAATTTGAAAAGGTCGGAGAACTTAAAAGGATTGCAGAAAATGTATTGAAGCAGGGAACCGAAAAGTTTCTGCCTGAATTGATGGATGCATTGCGAAAGGAAAAAGATCCTTCGGTTTCATTGGCTTCTGATGGAGCCCCTAAGCCGACCAAAGCGCAGCTTGATGATGTCGTTTATTTCCGCGATTATGTCATGCCCGAACTGGTTAGGCAGAAGCGTGAAGATTCCAAAAGTTGCCTGGCTTGCCATGCGGTTCCTGGTAAGGTGCCTTCGCTTACACTTCAGCCTGCGGATGAGTTTGGTTATATTTCAACATCAAATTTATTGGTTAACTATCGCCTTATGCAAAAGCGGGTGGACTTGTCGAATCTGCCTAAGAGCAAAGTACTTCGCAAGCCATTAAATGTTGAAGATGCGCAGGAAGATGGGCATCAGGGAGGCAGGCGTTATACCCCAACCGATGAAGGGTATCTGCTGTTGAAGCGCTGGGTGGATAATCAGCCCGTGGTTCAAAAAAGGAAAGAGTAATTGAATGACTCTACTTGGTAACCTGATCTTGTTTGAGGGTTACATTGCGCTTTTTTAGAGTATCTTCCAAAACAGCTTTCTGTGTTTTAGCGGGATCGATTAATGCGGTTATCAAGCCATCTTTAAAGCTACAAGTTGCTTGTTCTACGCCATCAACGCCTGCAACAATATTGTAGGCTGCAAAACTGCAAGCCTTGCAATCTAGGCCAACCACACCAATTTCAATCCGAACTAGCTTATCTTTTGCCACAGTGGATAGGGACTTGATTCCAAAGGTGCTGTTGCTTGAGGTACGAAGTTTGTTATCAAGGTTGGTGATGATCTGCTCAGGTTTGGCCTTTGGGAACAACTTATCAGCATCGAAAACAAATACGCCTTCTGCATGTTTGAAATCGATTGACTCTAGTTTGATGTCGGTCCATTCATCGGTAATTTTCCGAAGGTCTTTTTCTCGGTCGGGAGAGAAAACTCCAAACAAGCGCACCTTGGTTTTTGTTTCGTCCGCATGAACATTCAGGGCTACGAGTAAGAAACCCATAGCCATAGCGGTCTTAATGAATGCATTTGAAATAGTCATGATTATCGGCCTAGATAAAATTATTAGCGGGTCTGAAACATTTCGCTTTGTACAAATTCCTGCAGCAGGGTTCGAACGCCCGCTTTGTTTTTCATCGTATTTTCAACCAGGGTTGCAATTTGATCTCGATCGCTAAAAGCAATGGGTCTGCCTGTGCCATACACTGCAAATTGTTCGAGCAGGTTTTTCAACAATCGCTCGGGCTTTGCAGCAAGAATCGTTTGCAACTCTTGTATATCTTTGAACTGCTTATCACCCAGCATTACACCCGAAGGATCAACTGGTTGCCCTAGTTTGAACTTGATATTGATGAACGGATCAATCGGGCCTCGTTCTGGTTTGTCGCCTTCGCCTATGGAGCGGTAACGGGTTCGGAATCCGCCAATCACATCAAATGATTCGAGGGCAAAACCAGGAGGATCAAACTTGGCATGGCATGAAGCGCAAGAAGGATCCGCACGATGTTTTGCAAGCTGTTCGCGTATGGTGGTTGCTCCTTGAACATCTGGTTCGACTGCGGGAGTATTTGGAGGTGGCGGATCGGGCCGTTCTCCAAGAATGCGTTCGAGAACAAAAGCTCCGCGTGGCACAGGCGATGTGGTTGTGCCGTTGGCGGTTACTTTCAAGACTGCGGCTTGGGTCAGAAATCCTCCACGAGGGCAATCTTTTGGTAAGGGAACTTTTCTAATCTCAGCACCCGTCACACCGCTAATTCCATAATGCTTTGCAAGCTTTTCGTTGATCATGACAAAGTCAGACTTCACGAGGTGCGATGCATCCAGATTTTTTTCGATGAGTTCGCGGAAGTAGGCCCGGGTTTCTGCAAGCATTGAATCCTGCAAATAAGGGTTCGCTTCTGGATACAACCCACGGTCAGGATCGTTGGCAGCAATCAGCCTAAGCTTTAACCATTGGCCTAAAAAGTCTTCGATAAAACGCTGCGAGCGAGAGTCTTTTAATAGCCGATCAACTTCCACACGCAGTGCTTCCTTGGATTTTAACTTTCCTTTGGAGGCAAGCTCTATGAGCTGCGCATCGGGCATCGAGTTCCAGAAAAAGTAAGACAAACGGCTTGCAAGGGCATAATCATCAAGCTTGTTATCTGGTTCTACATGATAGAGAAAATCAGGGGAACACAGCGCTGCCCGGTAAGCCCAACGCATTGCAGTTTCAAAACAATCGCCCGCTTTTAAACGCTCTTCTACTCGTGCGACATATTCTTTGCGAACATCATCTGAAACTGGCCTGCGGAAAGCTTTGGGAAGAAAAGAAGCCAAAAGGCGATCCGCATCTTTCAATGGGTTTTCACTTTGCACCGTCCAGAGTCCGGTAACAAGATCAGGCCGGTTTTTTCCTGCGCCTAACTGTCTGATTGCCTTTCGCTGAGGTGGCCTTACCTCTTTTTGCTCAGCTTGCTTGAACTCCGTGAGGGGAATATCGCCATACAAAGTCTGATGGCTTTTTGGAGGCCATACGCTGTGCAACGGCCCTTCGATATCGAGCCAATCGCAGGTTATCCCCGGGCCAGTGAACGCCATTGCCCTGCCTTTTCTGGAGTAATTTGCAACGGGTGCTAGTGAGGCGGTGTTGAATCCGATGATCTCGTTGTGATTTAACCAAGTGGTTAATTCGTGTTCCTTGGATTCAAGGGAAGGGGCGTTGTAATAACCCAGTACATAACTGGGATGCTGGCCACCACGACCATCGCCTGTAAGTTGCACAACCGATAACCGTGCGGCTTCCGTACCACGCGAAGGAAGTACCTGACCCTTATCCCATTGGAAACTCCATAGGGAGGTGCGAACACGATAGAGCCCGGGATAAATGGTTACATGTTCGATAAAGTACGGGCTTACAGATTCATCTTCATGGCGGAAAAGCCCAACGCTGGAACCATTACGAAAAGACCCCATGCGTTCGTGTGCCCCTTCATCAAGATGGCTCTGTTCTGCAGCGGGTGGAAAATCAGGATCAGGTTTCTTATTTTTGAGCAACACACCATCGCCATTGAGGATGATATGCGCAACGAAACCGCCTGAGTTTGCAAGAGAGATACGCCGCTTTTGCACGATAGGGGGATTTGGTCGGGTTGCGGTTGCAAGGTCGAGGGCGAGGTTTGCAGCTTCAATATATTTGGAAAGGTTGACATGCGAAATATCAAGGGCATCGCTGTTTTTATCGAAACCATGGGCGGAGCCATCTGCAGGCAGCAATCCTTGTAAGGCAATGCCAGGCATATCGAAAAGATCGCGGATTGTGTTTTCGTATTCGGTTCGGGTAAGCCTGCGAATACCAGTCCGACCTCCGCCTGCAAGCTTTGTCAGTTCTGTTTTTAGAAGCGATTCTTTCAAGGATTTTGTGTAAGCAGCTTTGTCGGTTTCGGAAGGTCGGGGTTTATTCTTCGGGGGCATCTCACCCGATTGAATGCGATCGTGAATTTTAACCCACGAACTGAAGTTATCTGAATTGCTCAGATCGAGCTTTAGTAGGGAAAGATCCAAGCCACCTTTTTTATTGGCGCCTTCATGGCAGGCAATGCAGTGCTTTTCAAGGAAGGGATTCGTTGTTGGATCTGCAGCAAATGAATGGTGCACCAATACAAGATAAAGACCAAGAGCCCAAAGGGTTTTGGTTTGAATAATTCGCATGGGATTGATCACACCATCTCCAATCCGGTCATGGTGCCCTTTGATGTGGAGAAGTCTTTAGCTTCGATCCCCAATCTGTGCAGCATGGAAAGATAAAGATTGCTCAGAGGATAATTATTCTTGGTATCGAAGGCAAGATGTTGGCCATGCTTGAATCCGCCACCTGCAAGCAACACGGGCAGGTTGACATTGGAATGCGAGTTGGCGCTGCCCATGCAAGTGCCATAAAGCACCATAGTGCGTTGCAACAGCGACTGCCCTTCTTCCTTAGCTTCGCTCAAGCCATTGAGGAATCCATTAAGTACATCAAACTGGCCTTCTTCTTTAGAGCGCAGTTCTGCAATCATTTCAGGGCGGTTGCCATGATGGGTAATGTTATGAATCACGGTGGTATCGATGAACAATGAAATGATACGGGAGGAATCGGTTTCCAGAGCCAGCTTCATGACATCAAACATGAGTTTGGTTTTCTTGACAAACTCGCGTGAATCTTCGATGTCTTCTGGAGGCAGAGCGGTAACTTTGGGCTTGGGTTTGTATTCCCATTCTTCCGAGCTTTGCAATCTTTTTTCAAGTTCTCTTACGGAAGAGAGATACTGATCCATGCGTGCCTGATCTGTTTTCGAAAGCGAGCGGTTCAATCTTTTCGATTGATCACCCACGAAGTCGAGCATACTGCGCCCTTGCTTGATAGCTTCAATGTTGGCAGCAACTTCTTCCTTCTTGCCTTGCAGGAACAAAGTTTGAAAAACCTTCTTCGGGCTTCTCTCTGCGGGGATAGGGGCCCCACTGCGTGTGTAACTTAGGGTTGCACCTTCGCTGCTCATAGCCAGTACGAGGGAAGGGTAGCGGGTTTGGTTACCCATTTGTTCTGCAGCGAATTGGTCGAGTGAGATCCAGTTACGAAAGCCGCCTCGTTCAGGATGTGGGGTTCCGGTAAGGAAACATTTTTCAGCAGCGTGCGAGCCTGTAACTCCAGGAAGGCTGACGCCAGAGAAGATGGACATTTCTTTGCGATGGGCGCCCAGCCTTTGCAAGTAGGGTGATAGTTCGTAATCTTTGCCCGCTTTTTCTGGGAAGAAGAATTGGGGCAGGATACCCATGTTAGTTTGGATTGCAACCATTCTACGGGGGATAGCTTTTGCTTTTTCTGCAGCGCCAAGCTTTGCTTCCATTGCATCCAGCATGGGCAAAGCCATGGTCATGCCTGCGGCACGCAGAAAAGTTCGTCGATTGAGGGGTTTTAACATTAGAAGCCCTTATGGAATGATGGTGCAGGTGCTAAAAATAAAACTGGCATGAATAACAAAAACAAATCTTCTACTATTATCCGATTGAATTGCATGGATTGCAAGTTCAAGCTTGGATTTCTATAGGCTAATTTGCGCTGCGGGTTCCTTTTTAGCGGTTTTTATTGCTGTACAGAATTTTGTTTGAAGGCTAATCTTTGATTACTCAAGGCATTTAGCCGTGATTCCTAATGGTGGAACATGAACAGATTGATCGGCTTTTGGTTTTTTTTGACTTGGGCGGGTGCATTTTCCGTGTTGGCACAGGATGTAAAGCAACCCAAAGAGGTATCTGTTTCTCTCGGGAACAACGTCAATCTTGATCTGGTTTTGATACCTGCAGGCAAATTTACCATGGGGTCTCCCAAGTCTGAAAAAAAACGGGAAGATAACGAATCCCAACATGAGGTGGTCCTATCCAAATCGTTTTACCTGGGTAAGTATGAAGTAACTCAGGAACAATGGCAGGCGGTAATGGGTAAAAACCCCAGCGAGGTGAAGGGGCCAAAACTTCCCGTCACCGAAGTTTCCTGGCTGGACTGCCAGGATTTCATCAAAATCCTTAATGAAAAGTCTTGCGACAAGGGCTTGGGTGGATTTCGCCTTCCCACGGAAGCAGAATGGGAATATGCCTGCAGGGCCGGGACTACCACCACCTATTCTTTTGGCATTGGCGCGTCGATCCATCAGGTGAATTACAATAGGTCTGAAACCAAGCCGGTTGGAAGTTTCAAACCCAACGCCTTTGGATTGTATGATATGCATGGTAATGTTTGGGAATGGTGCAATGACTGGTTTGAATATTATCCCGAAGGCCAGGTCACTGATCCGATGGGTTCGAAAAGTGGCACCCACCGCATTTTGCGTGGCGGAGCTTTTAACCTTTCCGCAATGTTTGTTCGATCGGCGATTCGCAATGTCAACACTCCAACCAAACGGCTTGATACCATCGGTTTTCGTTTGGCAAAGAGTTAACCTTGGGATTACAAATCCTTTTCCAAACAACAAATGGAACGATTCAATGAACCGTATTTTAGTAATGACATTTCTTGGGTTCCTTCAGGCCCAGTGCGCCATGGTTCAAGTGACACGAAGTCGCCGGACATACGCAGAGATAGTTTCGCTGGGCACTTTGCGGACAAGGTGCAGCTCGTCATCGGGCGTCGGCCTGAAATTACTGTGCCGTGAATATAAATATTTGAGGGGCTCAGCCAATGATTGACTCTCGTACGATTTCGAAGTTTCAAATCCGAGGATTGCTTGGCATCTGCGTTGCTATGTTATCTATTGTTGGACAGGCTGGGGCCGCAGATTCGCTGCGCTTCGAGCAAGATATTCTGCCGATCTTTTATCACCATTGTTTCGGATGTCATAGCGAAAAGCAGGAGAAGCCAAAGAGTGGCCTGCGTCTTGATTCGGCAAAGGGAATCATTGTTGGCGATGTGATCGTTGCAGGCAAGCCAGACGAAAGCGAGTTAATGAAGCGTGTGTCGCTGCCTCATACCGATAAGGATGTGATGCCTCCGATTAAGGGCGGGGCACAGCCTTTAAGCGATGCAGAGCGATCGATGTTAAGGCGATGGATTACTGATGGTGCGAAGATGGGCTCATGGGTGAAGTTTAATCATCGAGGTGCAGCATTGCCTGCGGATGATGTTGTGCTTTCACCCAAAGATGTTAAGCAATTGAGTTTGGAAGTGCAGAAGCGGATCGATCAATTTCATGTTGATAAGGGCACCAAGCTAAATGCGCCTGCGAGTGATGAGACTTTTCTACGCCGGGTTTATCTTGATGTCATTGGGCGTATACCGAGCCTAGAAGAGAGCACTCGTTTCCTTGAGAGTCGGGATGGTAACAAACGCTCGAAGTTGATCGATGAACTGCTTTTGACCGAAGGCTATGTCAGTCACATGTATAATTGGAAGGCTGATCTTCTGCGTATCAATTCGAAGATCGCCCAAGGTCAACCCGCTAGGCTTTATGATACTTGGGTGAAGGATGCCATCCGCTCGGGCATGGCATATGATGAGTTTGTTCGAAAGTTGGTGACTGCGAAGGGGTATCTGTGGGAAAACGGCGCAGTCGGTTTTTATGTGCGCGATCTCGGCATGCCTCTTGATCATATGTCGAACATGACCCGCGTATTCTTAGGCACGCGAATGGAGTGCGCGCAATGCCATGATCATCCATTAGAGCCAATCACTCAGAAGGATTTCTATCAGATGGTTGCGTTCACCTATGGGGTGAGTAATCTTGGCAGCCCCGGTGGTTATTCGCCTGACAATGTAAAGCAGTATCCTGAGATCAAGGCGAAGATGGCAGCTTTGCCAAAAGATGAGGCTTTCGGGCAGAGCGTTAGCGGAACGATTGCCCCATTGAAGCGATTGACCTTAGACACGAATATGCAACTGAAGTTTCCCGATACCTATGCCTACGATATTTCGCTCCGTGGAAAGTTGGTGGAACCTCGCACACTTTTTGCAGACGAAGCTATTATCAGTGGAGATGATAGGCGCAAGGCATTGGGAGACTGGATGACTTCGCCACGCAATCCGCGTTTTGCGAAGAATATTGCAAATCGCCTTTGGAAGCGAGTCATGGGTGTAGGGCTGATCGAGCCCGTGGATAGTTTTTCTGCGTTACCTAATCCTGAGCACGCAGAGTTAATGGATTTTCTTACACAGACGATGATTCGGCTGCGCTTCGATGAGCGGGCCTTCATGGCGGTGTTGCTAAATACACGGTTGTATCAAAGTAATGCGGTAAGAGAGAATCCAGAACCTGGGGTTGCTTCTGCACTTTTAGGGCCGCAATTAAGGCGACTGTCCGCAGAGCAGATTTGGGATTCCTATCTCGCCCTGCTTGTGAAGGATATTGATAAACGCAAGTTTATATCTCGCGACGGTGGCCCACTTGATCCAAGCTACCTGCGTAAGCTAACCTTGATGACTGCGGATGAAATCATCGCGCAAGCGCGCATTGATCAAGCCGAGCATACAAGGAAACGCGAGGCTGGTCTGCGTCGGATGGAGCAGCAGAAAGCGTTGGCCGCCGCCAAGAATCGTGGTGATGAAAAGGAAGTGAAAAGATTGACTGCTGCGCATGCAGAGGCGAACCGGGGGATGGCAGCAGAGCCCGAGGGCGAACCGATTACAACAGAGACCGACCCACGTTGGAAATCACTTCCCACAAATTTCATTCGTGCTTCAGAAACACCGCTCCCTCTTCCACTAGGGCATTTCCTGCGACAGTTCGGGCAATCCGACCGCCGTGAGATTGATGCCTTTAATCGTGACCCCAATACCACTCACTCGCTCGCACTGATGAATGGCGATTTAACAACCCGTGTACTTGCGGAAGATTCGTATCTGCGCAAGCAGTTCGCCGCCAGCAAGTTGCAAGGGCAGCAAGCCATGCAGCTTTTTTATCGGGCGATTCTCATTCGCTCTGCGAAGGATGCTGAGCTCGCTGAGATTACAGCGGTCATGAAGGCCAGCCCGACACCAGAGCAAGACCTTATCTGGGCTCTTTTGAATTCCCCTGAGTTTCTTTTTTATTAGTGAGATGATTGCTACCAACACATGATATAATCTTTTCAGAAACGGGCGGACACATGAACTCAATACTCACAGACATCAATCGACGCACCTTTGTAGAAAGTTTTGCCAAAGCTGTTTTTGGAGTTAGCCTGCTGCCCTCATTTGGCATTACTCATGCCGCAGAAAATAAAGTTGGTGGCAAGGCGAAGAGTGTGATCTTCCTCTACATGCGCGGAGGAATCTCGCACATCGACACCTTTGATCCAAAGCCAGGTAAGCCCGAAATGGGGGGCGTGAAAGCCATCAAGACCAGTGCGGATGGTATTCAGATTTCGGAGTGGTTCCCCCTCTTAGCAAAACAGATGCACCATGTTTCTCTAGTGCGATCGATGACTTCCACGCAAGGTATTCACGATCGTGGTACCTATCTGGCACACACCAGTTATTTCATGACATCGACCATAACGCATCCTTCGCTTGGATCTTGGGCGGTCAAGCAACTCAACCCCGTAAACGCTGTTCTGCCCGGAAATATTCTTATCAATGGCAGCCCACAGCACCCCCGCAGTGGTTACATGCCTACTCAACTTGCGCCTCTGCCCATTGTCGATCCGGGTGCGGGTCTGCAAAACTCCACTCTTCCTAAGAAGATCAGTGAATCAGATTTCGTACGACGAATTGCGCTTGCGAAAGCGTTGGGAACGCCATTTGTTGCACAAACGCCACATCGCGATGCAGCAGCTTATTTGAAAGTCCAGCAAGACGCAGCATCGCTTATGAAGAGTGAAGATCTCAAGGTATTCGACATTTCGCATGAAGATAAAAAGATGCAGGCCGCATATGGTAATCACACCTTTGGCAAAGGCTGCTTGCTTGCGAGGCGACTTGTCGAGAGCGGCGTCCGTTTCATCGAGGTGGAAGATGCCCACAACTGGGACACGCATAACGATCAAATCAAACAGATGGAAAATATGACTCCATCAACAGACCAAACGATGGCAGCCCTTCTTGAAGACCTTCACCAGCGCGGACTTTTAAAAAGCACCCTTGTAGTGATGGCCACTGAGTTCGGACGCTCACCCCAAATCAGCAACACTACCGCAGGGCGTGGGCATCACCCTGGCGTTTTTACTTGGTGGCTCGCAGGTGCTGGCATGAAAGGTGGCTATATTCACGGCAAGTCTGATGAGATCGGCGAGCATGTCGCAGAGAAACCCGTCACCATGCCAGATTGCAATGCGACCATTGCGCAAGCGATGGGTATCGATCTGCAAAAGATTGAGCATTCCCCTTCGGGGCGGCCCTTCACCGTTGCGGATAAGGGCAAGCCAGTCGATGAGGTGTTTGCATGAAACTACGCTCATGATTATTCACTGTTCTGCGAAGACGATGATGTGATGTTCTGTTTTTCATTTCCAAACAATATCGTTAGCCATTACGATGTCTTCTGGTTTTATGCTGAACATCAATCTGGGAATTTCTATGATGCGAATTTTTGTCCTTGCCTGTTCTCTTTTTCTTAGCATCTCAGTTGTTGCAGATGCTGCAAAGATTGTGTTAGTTGCAGGATCAGGAAAAAATCCTCCCCCCGCACTTGCAACTGAAGTTCAGTTGAAAGGACCTTTTGGCGTTGATTGGAACTCTTCAGGCGACCTTTATATCATTGAAATCGCAGGCCATCGGGTCATGAAAGTTGATTCTAAAAATAACCTCACCCTTGTAGGCGGTACCGGTGCAAAAGGTTCGTCAGGCGATAATGCCAACGCGCAAGAAGCCACTTTCAATGGCATGCACAGTGTGATCATTGGCAAGGATGATTCCATCTATGTTGGCGATACCTGGAATAACCGGGTGCGTAAGATCGATCCCAAAACGAACATCATCACTGCATTTGCAGGCACAGGCGCCAAAGCATTCTTAGGAGATAATGGCCCTGCTGCGAAAGCAGTTTTCACTGGGGTATTCTGCATTGCTTTTGATGCTGCTAAAAAGAACCTGATCATTACCGACCTAGAGAATCGCAGAATCCGTTCTGTAAATCTTGAAACTAATATCGTTACCACTCTTGCAGGCAATGGAAAGAATGGCATACCCAAAAATAACTCGAAGGCGGTGGATAGCCCTCTAGTGGATCCGAGAGCTGCTTGCATGGATGCGATGGGCAATCTTTATATTTTGGAACGCGGAGGCCATGCACTTAGAGTGGTTGACAAAAATGGCATGATCAAAACCGTGGTTGGCACGGGTAAGGCTGGAAGCAAAGGCGTGGGTGGCCCTGCATTAAATACAGAATTAAACGGGCCCAAACATTTGTGTGCCGATAGCGATGGTACAGTTCTTATTGCAGATACTGATAATCATAGGGTGTTGCGCTATGATCCTAAAACCGAAACCACTTCTTTGGTCGCAGGTACAGGAAAAAAAGGCAGCGCTGGAGTTGATGGCCCACCAGAAAAAGTAGAACTCTTTCAACCTCATGGCGTACAAATCAGCCCCAAGGGCGAACTCTTTATTACTGATAGTTTGAACAACCGCATCCTTAAGATTGTCAAATAGTATCACCGCCTCAAGTTATTAAGGCATTTTTAGCAAGCCTCTGCGTTGCATCCATTCTTCGCAGCGTTTGGGCCAGGTGGTGATAGGCAGAGTGTTCACTAATCTTAGGCCGTAGCCATGGCCGCCTGCATCGTA
>CALARU010000041.1 GCA_937888715.1 uncultured Planctomycetaceae bacterium
GTGGGTTCAATTCCCATACATTCCCGCTTTTGAATCAGCCCTAGACACGGAATTAAGAACAAGCAAAGGCATAAGCATTTGCCACGGATTAACACGGAATTACACGGAAATAAGCAGAGGCAGAAGATTTGCCACGGAAGGAAGACATATCTTTCAGAGCCGGATGCGTGAGCGCCGGTGATACTTATCCCTTAGGTGCAAAATCCAAAGGTTCAATTGGAGTAGTTGCAGTGGGGCTTCCCCATCACAACTACTCTGTCTTAAAACAAGCTGACCCAAATAAACGGTAAGTAAAAGGCGGACCCGCCCAGCACAGTGGGTAGGCTTGAGGGCATTTAATAAAAGTGGTGGTGGTTAGGAACCCGGGCTAGCGAAGCGAAGGGCCCTTTTCCCAGAGGGAAGAAGGTTGGGAATTGGGGGAAGAAAAAGAAAGCCCATGGACTGCGGTCCTTCTTCCGTCATTTTCAACGAAAACGGAGAATCGAGAAATATTAACAGCAACAAGCAGATCCACCCAGCGCAGTTAGTGGGATTGAAGGCAGAAATACACAAGACGGCTACAAAGGCGCAGAGTGTGGCTAGTGCATGCATGATGGCAACTATTATGGAGGTAATTGCAAGCATTTGATTGACAGTATCTAGGTTAAATATTACACTTTATGAAGTAGAAACCTGCGTGATAGTCCCTCCTAAATGCTTCCCCAAGAGATCCAGTTTGTGAATTCAGTCTTTTGCTTCTTGCGATTGTTTTTCATCCCGATTTTGAGCTTATGCTTTCTAATTGCATCAGATGCTAATGCAGCAGATACCTTCACGGATAAAGTCCTTCCATTTTTGAAGACTTACTGCTCGGAATGTCACAATCAAAAAACTAAGAATGGCGAATTGGATCTTTCACGGTATACCACTGCAGCAAAGGCCATCGAAGATTTCAAACAGTGGGAACATGTGATGACTTTTCTTAGGAAAGAAGAGATGCCGCCTGCTAAATCCAAGCAACCATCTGCGGAGTTACGAGCAGAAATGTTAAAGGTGGTTGAAGGGATTTTGGTAGAAGAAGCTCGGAAGTATACGGGTGACCCAGGGGCGGTGGTTCCACGCAGGCTAACAAACTCCGAGTTTGATAATACGATTAAAGACATCACCGGCATGGATATTAGGCCAACCGCATCATTCCCGCTAGATCCTTCCTCGGGAGAAGGATTCAACAATACGGGTGAGGCGTTGATGATGTCGCCTAGTTTGTTCAAAAAGTATTACGGTGCAGCTCAGCAAGTTGCAGATCATGCGCTGTTGACCTCCACGGGATTAAAGTTTGCACCCCATGCGGTTACCACATTCGCAGATCGCCAGAAATATTTCGAACAATCCATCTTAAAGTTTTACGATGGGCACAAAATCGATTACGAGGATTATCTCACTGCGCTTTGGTTATATAAATATCGCACTGCAAACGACAAAGCAACTTCGGTGGATGCATGGGCGAAGAATAAAAACCTTAGTTCAAAATACATGAGCTTGATATGGGAGGCTCTTAAAGGCGCCCCAGAAGAAGGCCAGTTTTATCTCAGTTGGTTACGCCAAAGTTGGGAAACGATTCCCGCACCAAAAAACTTACTTGAGCCCACCGTATCGAACGAGGTGACAAAAGCTTTAAAAACCCTTGCAACCGATATTCGCGAATTAAGCATGAAGCTTTGCCCGCCTGAAACCCCCGCAATTGTTGCAAATGCAGGTAATGGCCCTGTAGCGCATCTTGATTCGCGCAGAAAAATGGCGCAATCGCGTGACACCTTCGATTTCAAATCTGCATCGGTGCAGCGGTTTCAACAATCATTTTCCAATGTTGGTAATACTCCAACCATAAAGCTGACAATCGAGATTGCAGCCAGCAACAATTTAAAAGCTGATGGATTTGTTACCCTTGATGGTGGGTTTACAACATCGAATCCT
>CALARU010000042.1 GCA_937888715.1 uncultured Planctomycetaceae bacterium
GGGAGTTCGATGGCAAAAGGCCCAAACGGGTGCTCGTAAAAGTTTTAGGGGAATAACTGTTTTGCTATGCCCCAATCCTTGTGAAGTCTGTTTCATCATGCTAACTTAAATTATGAATTTCAAAAAACCACTCCTTGAAGGGTGATTGATGGGGACCAATAATCCTGCTCAAATTATCCATGTTGATATGGATGCTTTTTTTGCATCCGTCGAGCAATTAGATAATCCTTCATTACGGGGCCTGCCTGTTATTGTTGGTGGTAAACCTGAGGGCAGAGGCGTTGTTAGTGCGGCTTCTTACGAGGCAAGGGTGTTTGGCGTACACAGCGCGATGCCCTTAAAAACTGCCCTTAGGCTTTGCCCACAAGGGATTTTTCTTCCGGTACGATTTGCAAGGTATGGCGAGATCAGCAAGCATATCAGAGAAATATTTCACCGCTATACACCCATGGTGGAACCCTTAAGCAGTGACGAAGCGTTTCTGGATGTAAAAGGAAGCGAAGGTCTTTTTGGATCTGCAGAAATAATAGGTAGAAAAATCAAAGACGAGATATTAAAAGAAACCGGGCTAAAGGCTTCGGTAGGAGTGGCACCTAATAAATTTCTGGCAAAGCTTGCAAGTGACCTAAAAAAACCTGATGGATTTGTTGTAATCACCCCGGATAAGATTCGTGAAATTCTTGATCCGCTACCCGTGGGCAGGCTATGGGGGGTGGGTAAAAAAGCTGAGCTAAGGCTTCATGCGCTGGGTTATAAAACCATTGGTCAAATAGCTGCAGCAAATCCAAAAGCGTTGGAAATGGCTTTTGGGCCTTCTGCGATTCATTTATGGGAGTTGGCGCAAGGCATCGATTTCAGAGTAGTTACGCCAGATCGATTGGCAAAATCATTGAGTGCTGATGTCACTTTTTCAGATGATATCGAAGACAAAGAAGTGCTGCAGGAAAAACTGTTGGAATTAGTGGAATATTTGGGTGCTAGACTGCGAAAAAAAGAGATCAAAGCAGCAGTGATAGAGGTAAAGCTTCGATCTTCCGATTTTGAAACCCGAAGCGTTTCGAAAACCCTGCTCGAACCCATGAATGAAACCATGCTATTATGGTCTGAAGCAAAAGCACTTTTAAAAAAATTACTGCAATTTGATCTATTGCCCGCTAGGCTAATAAGCGTTGGTGCGGTACGATTAGTTCGCCCCGGAGAGATCCAAGGGGGGCTTTTTGACACAAAAATAATCCAAAAGTATGGAGAAATAGATCGCACTTTGGATGCAATCAAGGCAAAATTCGGGGTTGAAGCCATCGGAAGGGGCGTTTTTCTCACTTCTAATGACAAAAAAACCAAGAAAGAGCAAAAGGAACACTAGTACCCCTTGTTTTAGAAGGTATTTTTACCTAAATTTTTCATTAGCCAGTACTTACATAAGGCGACGTAGCTCAGCGGTTAGAGCAGGGTCTTCATAAGGCCAAGGTCGCTGGTTCAATTCCAGCCGTCGCTACTTTTTCTCTTCCATTTCTAATCTTTCCTACAAATCTTGTAGGATCTTAATCTTCACTTAAGATTCCGTTTGTTATGTTGTTAGTTTGACAACTCATTCCGCATTAATCCAACGAGAAAAATGATGGTAACAAATCGAATTGGCATGCCACCAAAAAAGTCCACAATATGTTAAGGTAGTATCAGGAAGGAAAA
>CALARU010000043.1 GCA_937888715.1 uncultured Planctomycetaceae bacterium
CAATAATTCCAACACGGAATCCCACTTCAATAGCTGGCTATTATCTTGGGGTTTTTAGTTTGATCCCCGTACTTGGACTTATCCTTACCATTCCAGCTTTTATTTGTGGCATAATCGCTATGCAGAAAGTATCGGCCAATCCTGAAGTGGCCGGAAAGGGGCATGCTATTACTGCGATTGTATTAAGTGTAGTTCAACCAATCATTTTAATTGCCTTAATATTTTTAGGCTTATTAAAGGGATTCTGATTTGTTATTTTGTTCTGCTTTTGGCCCTATCTACCAAATGCCAACTTAACAGGAACCAAAGCGATGGCAAGTGCCACCATGCCTAAAGTGCCATAAATAAGCTTGCTATATACCAACCCGATTCACTATTTCTTAGGGGCACTTTTAGGGGCTTGAATGGTGCGCAACTCAGGCTGGGTACTTGTAGATTCTATCGCCTTGATTGCTTCTTCAACCGAAACAATCTTCATCTTCTTGGCCCAATCAGGGAAATCTTTTTCCTCTTGGCACTGGATGATCAATACCTTGAGGTCAGGCAAAACTTCCTTGGCTGCACTGCCATAGCGAAGAAGTTCTTTCATGATCTCGCCCATGCGTTTTTCGCTGCCATGCGGGCTTTGAGTCTGGGCGAATTTTAAACTTACCCTGATCCCTTCCCTGAAGTTATACTTGGAAAGCGCACGAAGCCCCGCCATCCGGATTTCGTTTGCAAACATCGTATCCGCAGGCGAGGGAATATCGATCGCTAAAAGAATGTCGGGCGCCAATGCCTGCACATCTTCAAGTGTCAATTGATTAGTGATGGTGTGGGTGAGTTGGGCACGCGCCATGCCATCTGCATTCTTGGAAATCGCACGAATCGCAGGATAAAGCAGCTCCGGATCAATCCCCTTGATCGAAGTTCGTAATAATCCCCTGAACAAAGCTGCTGCTAATTCGCCATGCGTTAGCTGGATGGGATCATCCCAAACAATGGGTGCCAAAGGCTCTGCGGTAACAACCACGGCTTTCAACATTTCAGGAACAACAGGCTTTGCCGTATCGCCCATGTTGCGAAGTGCGTTGGCAGCTTTCACCCGCAACCAACGATCTTCATGCGTAAGCAAACGCACCAAAACAGGAAGGGCATCTGCGCTGTTGATATAGCCAAGGGTTTCCGCAGCGCCTTGCCTTTTTCGATAATCTGGGCCTTCCGCCAAAACTATCAATCTGGGAACCAACTCTTTTCGTTCTGGGCGCTTGCCCAACTCTTCTGCTGCCCAACTACGCACCACGGGCGACCAATCACCCATGGCTTCGATAAGCTCTTCATTGGTTTTATTCTTGCGATCAAGATCAAAGCGCCCGGAAGCGATTGCATCTGCAACTTCTTTTTTCGTAAGCCAACTTGCCTGATCAACTCCCCTGCCTGTGAGTGCGATTTTCTTCAATGGAATCGAATAAGTTAGAACATAAGTTGCACAAGGGCTTAGGCCATAGTAACTGCTTTTACCGTAGTAGGTGTTGTCATCTGTTTTACCGGGGCCAAATTGTTCCCCGCCATCATAGGTGAAGGAACCATCAGACCTACGCACCAGATCAAAGTGCCATGACGCTTGATTAAAATACGCTGCCAAAGCATCAGGACCACCCGTGTTGGCACCAAGCGCGCCCCAAAGATAACTGAACCCCTGCCCGGTATGGCCATACTCGCGATTTTGATACGAAGCAGTTACCATCTTTGCCCAAAACTGGGTCTCACGAATGCGATTGCCCTGCAGGCCAAACAACAACGCGGTCATTGCGTTCTTGCCATTGTTTTCGTGATTGGGCCAAGGCATATGCTCGCCATAGGGAATTGCCCCTTTGTCAACAAAGTAGCCAAAGAACTTGGAAGCGCGATCAACTGCGGGCTCAATCTCTGGATGCTTCACACCACAATTTTTTCCCATCACGATTGCCATGTTTGCAATCAAACCCGCAGCGTTCACAGGGCCATAAGGCGGTATCGAACCGTGTAATTGACCATCAGGGGTTAACTTTGCGATGCCATGGCCAAAGGTGCCATACATACTCTGACCCTTCGCCAGGGAAATTGCATATTCATTGATTGCAGGAAGAACATCTTTATCGCCAGTAAGAAGATAATATTCGCAAAGGAAAACATTGCGATAGCCCCAATCCCACATGAACATGCCGTCCTTGAGTTCGAGCTTCAATGTTTTAGGGCCAATCTTATGTGCAAGGGCTATAACCCGTGGCAGATACTCGGGATTGCCTGTTGCCATCAAAGCCAAGCCGTTAACAGCACCCCACATATCATCGCGGAGCGGTTCATTTTCGAGCACCTTGCATGCTTCATCAAAAATGAGTTTGGACTTAGGGCAGTTAAAAGGGGCAGTCGCAGAGTAGGAACCCATGACCCGAAGTTTGATTTGCACTTTTTCGGTTTTGCCCTGGCGCCAAACGAGAAGGTTCAGCTTCCCTTGATTCGTTTCTTTTTCTGCGTCTGCAATTGCAAGAGCAATGCTTTTGCGGGCATCATCAGCAAAGGGTTTGTTATCAACGCCAAGTATCACATCATTAATTTTAATAACGCCATCTGCAGGGGATTTAGCACCTACATGAGTTACAAGAATCTGCCTGCTGAAAGTGGTGGTTCTGCCTTGCTGGCTTTCGAAAAAATTAGCAGGCTTGGTGTAAATCCAACCACGCAAACCCGTTGCACCAAGGTTATAAGTCAGCTTGATATTTGCTGGTTTGTCTTTGGTAAGATCCGGAGGAACAGGGTTTTTGGGCTGGGCAAAAGCTTGTTGGCAGGCAACAAACAAAATCATTAAGGCGGTAAGAATCGACTTGGAACACAATTTCAAATACATGAATACTTTCTATAAAAGCCAAACAAAAGCACATCATTCAGAATTGGTT
>CALARU010000044.1 GCA_937888715.1 uncultured Planctomycetaceae bacterium
TCGGGCAGCTTGAACAAGGCACGGGTAGAGTTTCTTGCGGCCTTGGCAGAACCTTAAGCTTAATCTTTTCAGAGGCCAGAATTTGCATACCTTATCCGTCATTATTCCCAGTTATTCCAGACCCGATTTGCTCGCAAGATGCCTTGCTTCCTTGCGCAGAAACGCTCCACTAAGTACCGAAATTATTGTCGTTGATGATGCCTCCGAAAATATGTGCGTTAGTGAAGCCGCAGCAAAATTCAAAGGCGTCAAAGTTATTCGCACTCCTAAAAGATTAGGCTTTTGCAAAGCTGCAAATCTCGGAGTTCAATCTGCAAGTCATGAAGTGGTTGAGTTGCTTAACGATGATACTGAAGTCTGCGAAGGTTGGGCGGAAATGGCTCTCGATGCTTTTGAAGATCCTAAAGTTGCAGCGGTTGCACCCCTTGTTTTGCGTTGGCCAGGCCAGATCGAAGGCCGTGCCATTATTGATAGTGCAGGCGATGCTTACTTTGCATCAGGCGTTGCAACCAAGCGCGGAAATGGACAGCTTATTGAAGAAAAGTGGATGGTTCCCGGCCGTGTATTTGGCGCTAGTGGCAGTAGTGCCTTTTACAGGCGCGAAGTTTTTCTAAAGGTTGGCGCCTACCCAGAATCTTTTGGTGCCTACTTTGAAGATGTCGATCTTTCCTTCAGATTGCATTGGGCTGGGTACGATGTCGTTTTTCAACCCTGTTCCAAGGTGCTTCATCGCGTTTCTTCTTCCTACGGCAGCCCTGGCTTAAACCGTAAGTTGCTGGAAAGCCAATCGCTTAACGAAGAAAGAGTTTATTGGAGGAATATTCCCAATCAAATATTATGGCGTACCCTTCCGTTGCATTTGCTAGCCCTGCTTGCAAAAGCATGGCGTAGGGGCACCGAGGGAACCTTGCTCCCATTCTTAATGGGAAAGCTGAGTTTTATGCGGGAAATACCTGCAATCCTTGCCCATCGAAGGAAGTTGCAAAACGATAATCCCAGAGCGGATCATCAGCGCTGGTGCTTGGAAAGCCTTAGCGGCCTTGATGGTTTTTTACCCCGGCAGTTGGCCCGATTTTAACCCTAAGGGCTTTTTTTTCTCGCTGATTGCTGGCCTCTTCTGCTTTTTTGGAATAAACCATTCATTAGAAACATTAACCTTTTTTTGAGGTGATTCATGCCACCAGTTATTGGCGTCATCATGGGATCCCGGTCTGATTGGGAAACCATGCAGCATGTTGTCGAAGTTCTCGACAAACTTAAAGTTGCATCCGAGGTAAAGGTGGTTTCCGCTCATCGTACCCCTGATCTCCTTCGTGAATATGCCACTAGTGCAGAGGGCAGGGGATTAAAGGTTATCATCGCAGGCGCAGGCGGCGCTGCTCATTTGCCCGGAATGGTTTCTGCCTGGACTATTCTTCCCGTGTTGGGTGTGCCCATTGAATCAAAAGTCCTTAAAGGTATTGACTCATTGCTTTCGATCGTGCAAATGCCAGGCGGTGTGCCCGTAGGCACGCTTGCTATAGGCAAGGCTGGTGCTATCAACGCAGCATTGCTTGCTTGTTCGATTGTTGGGAATGAAAATGCCGTGGTGCGCGAAGCTCTGCGGGCATGGCGAACAAATCAGAGCAAAGAAGTTCTTGATCATCCAGATCCTAGGTCTTAATTATGAAAACAATTGGAGTATTAGGCGCAGGCCAGCTAGCTCGAATGTTGGCACTTGCAGGAATTCCACTGGGGTTTAAGTTTCTCTATGTGGATCCTTCGCATTCTTCCCCCGCATCATTGTTGGGTGAGCAGATTGTTGCTCCTTTTGAAGATGCAACCGCACTTCAGAAATTGGCAGACTCTTCCGACCTGATCACTTATGAATTTGAAAACATTCCAGTTTCAGTTGTGAGGAAGTTGGCCCAAACTCGCAGCGTTTTTCCTCCTCCAATAGCCTTGGAATCAAGCCAAGATCGACTTTTGGAAAAACAGTTCTTTAATCAGCATGGTATCGACACGGCTCCTTTTTACCCGGTTGATGACCAGGCTTCCTTGGAACATGCCATTGCTGTTCTCAAGTTGCCTTTGATTTTAAAAACCAGAAGATTTGGCTACGATGGTAAAGGGCAGTTCTTGGTTAAATCGCTTGAAGATGCAATTACAGCATTCAACCAATTAGGGCAGAAGGGAATCATTGCAGAGGGATTTGTTAAATTCGACCGTGAACTTTCTTGCATTGCAGTCAGAGGTATTGATGGCGCAACCTTCTTTTACCCGCTTGTTGAAAATTTTCATCATCAGGGAATTCTTCGTCTTTCTTTGGCGCCCGCTCTGGTTCATAACTCCGACCTTAATCTTCAAGCATCTGCTCAAGTAGGCAGAATTCTTCAAGCCCTTGATTATGTTGGCATTCTTGCAGTCGAGTTTTTTGAAAAAGAGGGCAGGCTTATTGCCAACGAAATGGCACCAAGGGTTCATAACAGCGGCCATTGGACCATCGAAGGCGCTGAAACAAGCCAGTTTGAAAATCATATTCGTGCTGTTGCAGGCCTGCCTTTAGGTGATCCCAAGCCGCGTGGTTTTTCTGCAATGATCAATATCATTGGCTCCATGCCCGATGCCACCAAAGTGCTAAAGATCCCCGGCGCTCATTTACATGATTACGGTAAGGAACCCCGCGCGGGCCGTAAACTTGGGCATTTAACTATCAGGGCCGATTCCTTGGAAGAGTTGAACCGCACTTTGCAGGAAAATCTTAATCTCCTTCCCTTGGAGACTGCTAAGCAATGGCAAAACAGGTTGAATAGGTGAAAGGCATGAAGCTTTAGAACCCCTTTTCAAGGCCTGCCTTGCTTTACTTTTACCTTCCTTGCATAATTCTTCCCTTGGCTTCTTACCCTTGTTCTTTTAATTAAAAAACTGGAGGCGTCATGGATGATGTCTTTGAAAATAATGGAAAATTATATCTCCCTCTTTTTTCTCCCGATGCGTTGGTTGTGCTTTCTGAATCGGTCAGGCATGCTGTTGCTACCCGTTCAGATAATATTCGTACCCCCCACCTTTTCATGGGCCTTTTAAGTTTTCCTGATTCAGGTGTTATTGCCTGGGGACAAAGCTTAAACGCCGATTTAAACCAGTTATCCGTTCAATTTCAAGAATTGTTTCATCAAGATAAAACCCCCGAACATGCCAAGCTTTTTTTGCATCGGGAGTTTCTTTCTGATCAGGTTATCGAGTTGATCAGAGATGCCAAAGATCGAAGCTCCATCCATGCCAGAAAAACTGTTACTCCCATGGATTTATTGATCAGCCTTTTGACAGATTCCGATAGTGTAGTCATTGATTGTTTTCAAAGAATTGGAATTACAGCTGCAAAATTGACCGAGTATGCTGTTCTTGCTGAATGCCGCTTTAGTGTTTCTGATGATTCTGGTATGGATGCCGCCTGACTTTCTTATCCCTGAGGTTTTTAATGGCTGGAAGGCTTTTAGTAATTGGCGATATCCATGGTTTTTTGACGCCCTTGAACTTATTGCTCGATCATTTGAAACCGGATCCTGAAGATACTCTGGTAACCTTGGGTGATTACATCGATCGAGGACCACAATCCAAAGATGTTCTCCTTAAATTAATCCAGCTTAAGACCCTTACCAATCTGCAGATGTTGATTGGCAATCACGATTTGATGTTTCTTGAATCCATTCACTTTAAGCGATTCAATACCGATTGGCTTTTGTATGGTGGATTGCAAACTCTCGAATCTTTTGGCGTTGATCTTGCTAATCCAGACTTCGAGCTTTTCGATGCAGAGATTGTGGATTTTCTTAAATCAGAATGCAGCCGTTATTGGGAAGATGAAAAACATATTTTTGTGCATGCGGGCGTTGACCCTTCTTTGCCATTGGATCAACAAACAGATAAGTTGCTTTTCTGGGATAAGTTGGATACGAATTTTTCTGGGCATCATTCAGGTAAAAAAGTTGTTTGCGGGCATACCAGACAAACCTCAGGGATCCCTTTAAACCTTGGGCAACTTCTTTGCCTAGATACCAATGTTTATGGTGGCGGTTGGCTTACCTGTTGCGATTTAAATTCCATGGAATATTGGCAGGCCAATGCCTTGGGCGAGTTCAGGCAGGCGAAAATCACCTCTTGAGCTTATCCCTCTGCAAGCTTATAGAAATCCTCTGCGCTCATGTCTTCCAATGTTTTTACTACACGATCTGCCCCTGCTTCTTTTAATTTCTCTGCGCTGTGGTGTCCGACAAAGGTTACTGCAACGCACTTCATGCCACCTGCTTTTGCAGCTTGCACCCCTGCAATTGCATCTTCCACCACCACCGCTCTTCGGGGTTGGATTTTTAGTTTTTCCGCACCCATTAAAAACACTTGAGGGTCTGGCTTACCTCTTTGGGTATCTTCCATTGCAACCATCGCCTGCATGTATTTCCCGATGCCTGTCAGTTCCAAAATAAGTTCGAGATTTCCTTTTGGTGCGCTTGAACCTATGGCTTGCTTCGCTCCTGATTCATTAAGGCTCTTTAATAAATTCAGAACCCCGGGCAATAGTTCGATCCCCGTTTTTCTGGATTCCCCGCGGTAGTATTCTTCTTTTTGATAACCGAGTTTATCTGCATCAGGGCCTTTGATTTTTCCATCAAAGAGGTAGTCGATGATTTCGGGGTTCCGTTTCCCAAAAGTTGCGGTGAAGTCTTCCCGGGTGAAGTCTCTTCCATATTCCTTGCAAATTCGAACCCAGGCATGAAAATGCAGTTCCGCAGTATCCACCAAGGTGCCATCCATATCCCAAAGAACCGCAATCAAATTATCTGTAGCCAAGGTGGTTTTTCCTTTATTTAGGTGTTGTTCGAAGGCATCTGCCTGTAATAATTGTTAAAATGATAACATTCCGTAGTATTTGTCGAATATTTCGGAAGTTCCAGCGAATAACTACTGTAAACAGTAATCCCTTCCTTGACAATACATGGTTACGACCTTCAGAATGGGATCTGATTTATTATGGGAGTGACTCTTGCAGCCTACAAATAATAAAGCAATAAAAGAAGTACCAAGGCTTATGATTGCCCTTGTTCTGGTGGGTGGTATTTCTATCACTCTAATTAGTTATTGCATACCCGGGCAGTTTAGTTTTAGTAGTGATAAATGGAACCAACAGAGGCTTTTAAAGCTTTTGCTTGGCCCCGAACAAATTCTTTGCTACATCGCTTTTACTTGGGCATTATTGATTCTCTTTGCAAAAAAAGCTGAGGTGCTTAGGCAGTCCGAAGCCTTTTCACTTAACCTTTTATCACAAGATTCTTCGCATCGTATTCTTCCCGAAGATGCCAGGCTACTGCAAAGAAAAATTGCTGATCAAGCCAAAGATAAAGGGCCCTTTATTCTTTCCCAATTGCTAGAAACTGCTTTAAATCGATTTGGTATCACCAAATCTAGTTCAGATGTCGTTGATGCTGTTAAAATGCAATCCGATGTGGTTATTGATCGTATGGTCACTTCCATGTCCACCGTGAATTATCTTGCCTGGTCGCTTCCTGCTATTGGATTTCTGGGCACTGTTCGCGGCCTTGCAGGTAGCCTTTCCATGGGCGGCGATACCGATAAAGCCATTGGTTCTTTTATCAAAGAAGCTACTTCCCATCTTAATGTTGCCTTTGATTGTACCCTTGTAGCACTTGCGCTTAGTATCGTCTTGATGTTTTTTCTTCAGGTCATCCAAAAAGATGAAGAGAACCTTGTTTTAGATTGCAAACAATACTGCCTCGATAATCTGGTTGCAAAGCTAGATGATGGCCACAAAACATTTTCTGCTAATTCCTCTGATGAACCCCCAGAATCTTACCAGCTTGATTTTACCTCGGATAAGTACAAGGAAGTTTGAATATGAATGTAGCAGGCATTTATATTGACTCTCTATCCGTTCATTCCATTTGGGGTGTTGCTGGGGATAATCGTGTTGTTAATCCGCATGAAAATTATAAAAGCAGGGATATGATTCTTTCTCTGGGTGATAAATTATCTCCTTTGCAGGGGCATTCTTTTTCTAGGAAGGGTAGCCATAAGGTTTGTAATAATTTTTTGCCTTGGATCGGTTCCAATAAGACATGGGGCCTAGGCAAATCAGAAACTATCGCAGATCATGCCCTTGAATTTTATCTCGTTGAACTCTTTACTCAAATCCCCCACGAAACTAAAGTTGCTTTTTCCCTGCCCCTATACCTGACCCCAAAACAAACACGAAGAATCGAACAAGTTGCTTCGAAAATAGGTATGCAAGTACAAGGTTCCCTTAAATCTGCCTCCGTCTTGGCACTTGGGGCGATTCGTAAATCGCAAGCTTCAAATAATTGCTTGGTTGTCGAAATGGATGGGTTTGGCCTTTCCCTTTCTCATGTTCAGATTGCTGATGGCGTGCCGCACTTGTTGGCAGGCAAAGTCTTTCCAGAGTTTGGCTTGCATCGATGGGTGTTAAAATTAGCTGATTTCATTGCTGAAAAAGCCATTCTCCATTGCAGGAAAGATCCAAGGGTAAAACCCGAGACCGATCAGGCGCTTTTTTTGCAGGCACAAAAACTGTTGGCGAACATCGGTACTAAGGATTCTTTTAAAGTTGTACTGGAAGAAGAATTCTGGAATCAGGAATTTGTAATAACCCAGGCTGATTTATTGAGATGTTTTTCTCGGTTGTTTTCAGCGCTTAAATTGCAACTCAATGATTTTATCCAACATAAAATACCAGCCCGTGATGATATTCATTTAGCCCTTGCCCATAATTTAGGTGGGGTTCCAGGTCTGACTTCGCTATTGGTGCAAGCTATTTCTGGTGCTTCTTACCATACGCATTCGCCTGAAGATTTGTTTCACCAATCCTTTATTTGTTCCAATGCCATGACTATGGCAGGGCAGTGGTGGCTTGATTCGGTAGGTGCTTCTTCCGTGGTTCAATATCGAAATCCCATTGGTGCAAGCAAGGTTTGATACAGAGGTGTAATATGCAAAAAAAACATCGTATGCCCAACCTCTTTAACATTTACATGATTGATGTACTATGTTGCGCCCTTGGGTGTATTATTTTTCTTTGGCTTGCAAACATGCGTGAAGCAAAGATGATTGAAGAAAAATTGCAGGAACAAACCGCACTTCTCGAAGATGAAAAAACCAAGGCGCTTTCTGAACGCGATCTTGCTAGGTCGAATGTTGCGCTTCTTGGCCAAAAAGTGATGGATTTGCAGGGGCAGTTAAAAGCCGATCAACTTATGATTGCAAAAAAAGATAGCACCATCAAGGAAAACCAACAGCAAAAACTTGTCTACATCGCAGAGATCGCTGGTCAGAAAAAAGATATCGAACTTCGCACCCAAAGCATGGCGGATACTGCTGAAAAACTTGCCCAATGGGTGAAACTTGCAGATCTTGCTGATGCTCGCGCCAAAGGCTTGGAAAAAGAACTCAACATCTTGAAAGCCAGTGCCACGGGATTGCAGAAATCCTTAGTAATGGAAATTGATTTGAAAAAACAACTTGAACTTAAATTGCAGTCTAAATCTACTGAGCTGGCTGATAAATCCAAACAGTTGGAACTTACCATTGCAGATGTTGTGATGCAAAAAAAGATGATAAATGAACTCGCGCTATCGATGCGGGAGAAAGAAAAGAAATCCTCTGAACTTGATAGCGACCTTAAAAAAAAGATTGTTGAAGTAGCTGAGCTCAGGGTTTATAAGGCGAAATCCATTGATCTTCAATTGAAACTTGAGAAATCTGAAAAGCAGATGCAAGCAGAACTGCTCGCCCTTGAAAAAGCACGCACGGAAATCAAGTTGCTCGATAAGGATAAATCAATGCAAGTTTCAGCTCTTAAAGCAGATGTTGATAAGAAAAATAAGGAACTGCTTGACCTCAGACCTTGGCAGACAAAATATTCAGATCTTCAGGTGAAATTGGATAAGTCTGAGCGTTTGCTGCAATCAGAAAAGATGTCTCTTGTAAAAAACCAACGCGAAATCAAATCGCTTGAGGAAAATGCGAATTCGCTTAAAGCGAAAGTATCTCAATTACGGTCCGAGGTAGATAATCGTTTTGCAGGTATTGAACTTGCAGGTGAAAAAGTTTTGTTTCTCATTGATGCATCGGGCAGCATGGAAATGCTTGACGAAAAAACCGATGCTCCAAATAAATGGAATGAAGTTAAAGCAACCTTAGTGAAGATTTTGCAGAGTCTGCCGCAGCTCACGAAATTCCAAATTATTGCGTTCTCAGATAAAACGATTTTCCCTCTGGGGGCTGAAGGCGAATGGTTTGATTATTCCCAAGAATCTATCGCTTTGGTTAAAGCTGGCTTAGATAAAGTGAAGCCAGTGGGTGGCACGAATATGTCCATGGCTTTTGAGGCAGCGTTTCGCATGCGTTCTAAAGGATTGGATACGATTTATCTTTTTTCGGATGGCTTGCCTAATCTTGGGGATGGTTTAC
>CALARU010000045.1 GCA_937888715.1 uncultured Planctomycetaceae bacterium
TCACAAATTCAACCAGTCGGTTTTTCCCCTCAGGCATGGCTGCGCCAACCGCAGTTCCCAAGGGCGAATCACTTGCAAATGTAACCTTGGCGGAAATAGCAACACTTCCAGACTTTTCCAAAGTGATTTCATCCGTGCCCGGCCTTTTGTCGTTTACCTTGAAATCAAGCGCATGCGCATAACCATCCGAAACATAAGATCTGCCCCTGGCAAGCCCTTCGCACCAATCAGCAAAATCAATCCGTTCTAATTTCCCCATCTGAACATAAACCCTGCCCTGCCCCACCCTGCTGCCTGTGATGCAGGGAAAATCCGTCTCGCCACTAACCTTTAACGGGAAACCGCAATTCATCAGGTGATACCAGCAACTCCATTCCCGAACCCTGTGGGTATCCATAGCACTGATAAAGTCACACAACCCAAGCGAAGTGGTGACACAAATTTCTTGAGCACCAATGCCATCCATTTCCGGGATGAGCAAATTGGGAAGCATATCCGCCATGCGTTGATGCGACTTCAAAAACTCCTTTGCATCCAACATCCCATCCTTATCAGAATCAATGTCTGCGAATTTTTCAGGCAATGGCAGAAAAGAAGCATCCGCTTCCATCTTGGTGATTTTGTCATCTTTGTTAGAATCAAGGGAGGTAAATAATCGCAGTGCAGCACGCTCGGGGTTCGCTGCTAAACCGTTTGCAGAATGGGCATACCCCGTGACTGCGCCCTGAGCCTTAGCCCATTTCATTAAGGGTGTAGTCCAAGTGGGCCAACCCTTGGTCTTGGTTCCTTCAGAACCGGGATAAGTCTGATCCTTCAAATTCAACAAGCAAACATGGCCCAATGCCTGTGAGCCAAATCCACTTACCTCGATGTCATATTTAAGTACCGTGAATGGCTCACTCTTTTTGTTAATGCCTGGCTCAAAAAACTGCCTTTGAAAATCATAACAGGGCCCCCAAGTCAAATTACAACCAACATTCAACCCCTCCCCCTTCACATGCAAAAACATGTCATCTGCAAAAACGCCTTCCGTTGGGTTCGTGTAATGCGCGCAACCCGCTGCATGAATATGATGATCGCCACTATAAAAACCAAACTTGGCTGCATCGATCCAACGCTCCAACTTCACCTCGATTGCATAGGGCCCTTTTTCAGGAATTACCACTTTTCGTGAACCTTGAAAATACTCCGGCCCCCTGCCTGAGATCATGGTGTATTCACCTGAAGGAAGCAGAACCATGCCACCATCCGCCCTATAAATCTGCTTTTGAAAAAAGAAGTCTGGTGCCAGCCTTTTAATCTGCGAAGGAAAAACATGCCCTGCCTTATCCCTAAAAACAAAACTGCCCACTGTAGGCATTCCATTCTCATCCAACACCTTGAGTTTCACCTCAATTGCAGGTCTGATCTTAAACAGCAACGGCACTTCGCTGCGAAATCCAAGGTCTTGTGTCCCTTGACCAACATCAAACGAAAGATTGACTTCCCGCATTCCAGCTTCACTGCTGTAAACCAAAAGAATGGAGTATTCCACCTTCAATCCGCTAAGAGTTGGCATAAGAGGCGGAGCGGTGAATACTTCGCCATGAAAGAACTTATCTTTAGCGCCGGGAATTTTACCCGCACCCCCACCGGAATAAACCGGGCCCATCTGAGGCGAACTAACTTTAAGCGAACTCGTAACCTTGGCCTCGTTGACCACCTTAACCAAAAAAGGGGTATAAGCATGCTGCTGAATAGAAGCTTCTGCTTTGCCGCGGGCAGCCTTAACCCGCGCTTCCGGATTGATATTAATATTAACAAGCGTCAAAGGGTCAAGTATCTGTTGGATCTTAGCTGCGTCACGAATTTCGCAAGCCTTCTTCAACCCTTCCAAGGTGTTTTTATCCAAGGGCGAGCCAAGAAACTCAAAAGCATCCACCAACCTGATTGCCTGCGCAGCAAGGGGTTGCCCCTCGACCTCCACAACCTCATAAGCACGCAAAGGTGCAGCCAAAAGCAACAGGATGCAAACCGATCTCAGCATAGACTTGTTAGCTTCAAACATCGGCTCATCTCCTGCAAAATTCGCTATCGATCAGCAATACTCTTTAATCAAAACAAACTACTTGCCTTTTTCAGGAGCAGCATCCGCAGGTATCAATCTGATCTGCCTAACATCCATGACCGCGCCCTTGGCTTTTTTAATAGCTCTGATTTCCAAAGAATACTTGCCTTCCTTTGCGATCTCAACTTCACCAACGATTCGCGGCTTAAACATTTGAAAGCCACCGGTATCTTCAACAACAAAGGGGAATTTTTTATCGCCAACATGCACTGCAACATCGCTGCCGCCCTGCCCGGTGCCACACCCTTGCAACACTTCAATCTTAAACTTCCCAGGCTTGGTAATTACGAATTCCCAACTGGCCCAGTCTTTCTCATTCACCCAGAAACCAAGGGTATTCTTGTTAACCTGCGGTTCATACTGCAGCTTCACGCCATGCACGGATGCTGTTTTCGAATGTAGCAAAACCGAACCATCCGCATCCTGGGTGCTGGGCTTATTATCCGCCTTGGGCTTCACCACCTCAGGCTTATCCATCGCAAAGATTACAGTCGGAAACGCAATTGCGATTGAAAACAAAAACATAACTCGAACACAGATCTTGTGCATGCTACTCTCTCCAGAATAAAAATGACTCAAAACAATAATCGTTAATGCAACACTTACTTGGAAGCAGGAACAACAGGCTGAACCCAGGCGGTTTCAAAATCACCCTTTTGATAAGGGTTGGGATGAAGCTTTGAAGATACCACTTTTGCCCTTACATACAACTCCCTGCCAGTAAACTTATACTTTGCTGTGGTCTCTGTAGAATCCTTAGCTACCACCCCGATCTTACCTGCATAATTCCTCGTTACCATCACAGGCTTGCCATCTTTATCCAACACAGGGCTACTATCAAGCGAAGTATCTGCATACGTAACAATAAATTCAGTTCGATAAGAAACACCATCCTCTGCCTTGATCTTTACAATTAATTCGCCATCACTTACTGCAACATCCTCCAGAACCACACCAGTGCTGGAATAAAAATCCCCCTTGTGCATGGCTTGTAAAAGGCTATCAGGATTAAGCTGCTTCGAGCGAACCATAACCCACCCTCTGCCCGGATTGGTTTTCCCTAAACCAATATCGTGATACTCATGAGAATCATCCGTAGCCAGGCCATACACCAAAGGCATCTTTAATTTGCCCAGTCTTAAAGCAAGTGCTACATCCCAAAGTTTTTCGCAACTAGGAAAAGTATCGCCCCCGTAATTACGCACCCCCGAATGTCCATTGTGAACTTCAAAAAAACGAATCTCAGAACACATCGCAATATCCTCTGCAGGAATCGATTGCTGAAAATTAGGATGATTAAGAAACCCAAGGGTGATGTTGCCCGACTTTTTAGATTGCTCTTCAAGGTTTCTAAGATTTACCGTCATCGTCTCGCGTAGGCCCTCGCCATCCACCGGCTTAATCGCCTTGTTCACATTCAAAGCGTTCATGTGAATGGGGAACTTTGCAAACTTATGGGTAATCTCTTCTGCAGGAACAAAAAGAAACTTGCCCTGCTCTTCGTGCAACTTTTTGCACTCTTCCAAAGTTTTAAGCCTTACCAACTCCTTGCCATCCACCATCTTTTTCTCAACCCAAGTTGGCCCAAACCGATTCATATACTTCTCAAGGGCTTTACCTTTATTACCTTCAGCTTTTTTTGCCGTAGCCCACTTCTCACCCTCTGCAAGCAAATTATGCTCCGTCAATGCCAGGAATTGGTAGCCATGGGTTTTGTACCAGTCCGCAATCATATCCGGGTAATCGTTGCCATCACTCCATAACGAATGGGTATGCAAATTCCCCTTCCAATAGATAGCGCCCCCTGCACCTGCATTTTTTTCACCCTGACTCAGAGTAAAATTCTCAGGCAAATAAATCGCAAGAGACAAAACAAAAATCACTATAGGAACAACTATTTTTCTTCTCATGGGAACTTCTTTTGGCAGGGAAAAACAAAACTAGTAACATGTACCATCTAAGCATACCCGACATGATCAAACGAGAAAAGAAAATAAGCCCACCCTCACATCAACACATTTTTACTTTTACTTTCTTTTTCTTCCCCCTACTCCCAACCCTTTTTCCTCCGGGAAAAGGGCCCTTCGCTTCGCTAGCCCGGGTGTCTAATTTCCACCCACTGCTTTTGCAACTTTCGTCTTATTGAGCGGCGGATGTTAATCCGCTGGTGCTTGCCCTGTGCCTTTTTCTTATTCTTCCTTTTACTTCGTTTTAATTGATGTGGGTTTGTTTAAAGACAGAGTAGTTGCGATGGGGAAGCCCCACTGCAACTACTCCATTTGAACCTTTTAGCATTGAACCTAAGGATGAGTGCAACCGTCGCTCACGCATCCGGCTCTGAAAGAAGTGTCTTCCTTCCGTGGCAAATTCTTCTGCTTATTCTTATTTCCGTGAAATTCCGTGTTAATCCGTGGCAAATGCTTCTGCTTCCTTCCGTGGCTAGTCTTCTGCCTTTTACGAATCTTCATTTAAAACCGAATCTATTTGAACTAAACCTCGTTCTATGTTAAGGTAAAGTCGATAGTAATTAGGGCCCACCCTGAATACTTCCCACCTGAACAAAGAGATACCATGGTTTTAGATCACGAAAACTCCTCAAAGGTTGGAACGATTGCTAAAATTGCATCGTCATTTCTTTTCGTGCTCTTTTTTTCAAACGCATTGGTTCATGCAGATATCAACATCAGCCCTGAAAAAGTAGTCCTTGATGGGCCAGAATCAACCCAACAAATATTGATAACGCGAATAGATAAGAAAACCGGAAACCGATCAGATGTTAGCAACCTTGCAAAGTACGCAATCACAGATCCAAAGATCATCCGCATCGATTCCTTTGGCTTGATCGAGCCCATTGCTGAGGGCGAAACCTTAATAACGGTATCCCATGAGGGCGAACAGGCGCGCATTAATGTAAAAGTTGTCGGATTAAAGAACCCAAGGCCCGTTTCATTTGAACAACAAATCATCCCTCTTCTTACTAAAGCTAGCTGCAACTCGGGCGGATGCCATGGTAAGAATGAAGGGCAGAATGGTTTCAAATTGAGTGTGTTTGGATTCGACCCTTTCGCAGATTTTCAATCCTTGGTGATGGAAGGAAGAGGCAGGCGTGTTTTTGCAGCTTCTCCAGAAAACAGCCTTCTCGTTGCCAAAGCATCCGCACGAATCCCCCATGGCGGTGGCAGAAAAATCACCGAGGGCAGTCTACCCTATAAGCGCCTTCTCCGCTGGATTGCAGAGGGCATGAACTATAAATCTGAAAACACCAGTACTGTAGTTGCATTAGAAGTCCAACCTTCGCAATTTATTTTAGAACCCAATGGTAGCCAGCAATTACGGGTAACAGCGATCAATTCCAAGGGAGAGCGATTTTGTGTTACCGCAGAAGCTGAGTTCGAATCCAACGCCCCTACTATTGCTGGCGTAGATCGCAGAGGCGGAATTCAAGCGGGCGATAACCCAGGTGAAGCTGCAATTCTGGTGCGTTACATGGGCGAAGTCAATGTTTGCAGAATCACCATTCCAAGAAAAGGCACGCCCTTTACACGGCCCAAGGAAAACAACTTCATCGATGCGCATGTCTGGAACAAGCTTTCGATGCTGGGGATTCCACCCAGTGATCTTGCCAATGATGCAACTTTTATGCGCAGGGTTTACTTAGATACGATTGGAACGCTGCCGACTGCATTGGAGGCACGCAAGTTCTTGCAAGACACCGCAACCGATAAACGATTAAAACTAATTGATCAATTACTCGAAAGGCCTGAGTATGCGGATTTCTGGGCCATGCAATGGTCGGATCTGCTAAGGGTGGATCGCGATGCCATTACTGCACAGGGTGCAATTGGAATGACACGCTGGCTGCGGGGGCAATTTTCAGAAAACAGGCCTTACGATGCTATGGTAAAAGACATTCTTTTGGCGCAGGGCAGCACCGCTGCGGAAAGCCCTGCTGCGTTTTACAAAGCCCTTGGCACACCAGAAATCATAAGCCGTTCTGTAAGCCAACTTTTTCTGGGCGTTCGAATCGAGTGTGCGCAGTGTCATCATCATCCTTCAGAAAAATGGGGGCAGAATGATTACTTCGCCCTTGCTGGATTCTTCACAGGGGTGGCAAAGAAGGTTCTTCCAACAGGTTCGGAATCAATTGTAGGCAAAGTTGGTAACGATCTTAAAAACCCCCGCACCAACACCCTGATACCCACCAAGGCCCTGGGTGAAAAAGAAGCCTCTTCGTTGATAGTGACAGACAGGCGAGAATTGCTTGCAAACTGGATGATGAACGAAAGCAATCCATTTTTTGCAAAGTCTATTACAAATCGCATTTGGTCGCACTATTTCGGCAAGGGCCTTGTTGAGCCAATCGATGATTTCCGCACCACCAACCCTGCCAGCAATGAACCCCTTCTAGATGAGCTTGCACTTCATCTAAAGAAAAACAAATACAATTTAAAGGCGCTTACGAAAACTATTTTGAATTCGCGCACCTATCAACTAGGAATCGGAACTCCTCTTAACACCAACGATGAGCAAAACTTTTCGCACAGCATCAACCGTGCGATGCCTGCAGAAGTTTTGCTTGATGCGATCACTCAGGTAACGGGAATTGCAGAGAAATTCAACGGCTGGCCCGAGGGGGTGCGAGCCATTCAGGTTTGGGACAACCGGATGCCCTCCTATTTTCTAAAACTTTTTGGCAGACCGGTACGAGCAAGCGTTTGCGAATGCGAAAGAAGCAACGAGCCAAGCATTGCCCAAGCGTTGCATCTGATGAATGCGCCCGAAATTGTCGCCAAGATTCATGCTAGAAAAGGCACTGCCAGGCAGTTAGCAGAATCGAAATTGACTGCGCCTGAAATCATCGCTGAGTTATACTTGGCGGTGTTGTGCAGATTCCCCACAGCAAATGAAACCGAAGTGTTACTGGAATTATTTAAAGAGGCGGGAGCAGACAGAAGAGCTGCGGTGGAAGATGCCTTGTGGGCGTTGTTCAACACTAAGGAATTTATTTACATCCATTGATGTATCGGTGAAAAGCTTCACTTTTAAAGGGGAAAGTCATCATGATGAATGAACCAATGAAACGGTCAAATCTTTTTTGCGATGGCGTCTCTAGAAGGCAGGCATTGCGAATCGGCGCCTCGGGATTTTTAGGGGGCCTTACACTTCCCAAGCTTTTCCAGATGGAAGCCACTGCCTCTAATGGGCAGGCTGCCAAAGCAAAATCGTGCATCTTTCTTTATCTTCAGGGTGGGCCATCCACCATTGATATGTGGGACATGAAACCCGATGCACCTGTTGAAATACGCGGGCCTTATAAGCCAATCCGAACCAATGTAGTTGGCACCATGGTGGGTGAGCATTGCCATCGAAGCGCCAAGATTGCAGACAAGTACACCATCCTTCGTTCGCATAGTCATAACGATAACGGGCACACCACGGGTTCGCATTATGTGCTTACGGGGAACCGGCCTAATTTTGCTGATGGTGCGAATTCGCGCATCCCTGTCAACGAGCTTTATCCTTCCCTTGGCTCGATTGTTTCGCGCGAATTAGGCACTCGAGGAAGTGTTCCTCCTTACATCAATATGCCACATCCTTTGACTGCAGGGGGCCCGGGGTTCTATGGCGCAGAGCACGCACCCTTTGTGATCGAATCTGACCCTGTACAACCTGATTTCGAAGTCAAGGATTTGCAAACCGATGATCGACTTAGCGAACTCCGATTCAAGCGCAGGCAACGGGTGCTCAAAGGCCTAGAAAAAGATTCTGTGCAATCGGGCAGAGCCAACACCATGGCTACCTATTACGACAAAGCAAGGGATTTGATCACCTCGCCTGAAGCTCGAAAAGCCTTCGATCTTAAGAGTGAACCAGAAAAACTTCGTGCTTCCTATGGCCATACTTCCCTAGGGCAATGCTCGCTGTTAAGCCGTAGATTGGTGGAAGCTGGTTGCAGATTTGTTGGGGTTGATCACGGCAGTTGGGATACCCACTTCTCTTGTTTCCCCAGCTTGGAAAAAGATTTGATCCCACATGCTGACATGGCATTCAGCACGCTCGTTTCCGATCTTCAAGACCGTGGTTTGCTGGACAGTACTTTGGTGGTGATGATGGGTGAAATGGGAAGAACCCCACGCATTAACGATAAGGCTGGGCGCGATCATTGGTCGCAGGCGCAAAGCGTTTTACTTGCAGGCGGCGGCATCAAGCCGGGCATCGTGGTTGGTGCAACTGATAAGACAGCATCGTTCCCCACGACAGAAGCCTTCGGCGTGGCTGATGTTCTACGAACCATCTTTCATTTGATGGGAATCGATTCAGATAAAGTGTACCGCACTCCTCTTGGCAGACCTGTGCCTATTGTCAGCGGGGGCAAGGTCATCAAGGATCTTCTGATTTAAACTTAACTGGGCAGTATTCCAGCATTCCCAGACTTGGAAAGAAGATAATGCGTTCTCTACGATCCACTATTGTGCTAGCAAGCGTTTTCACTTTTGCGCTGATATTATTGCAGCATGAAGCAAGGGCGCAACTCATACCGGGCGGGATTGGATATGCACATCCTGCGGGTGGAAAAGCTGGCACCAAGATTGAAGTAAAGCTAGGCGGGCAGGATTGGACACCTGACACCGAGTTTTTTGTAGGCGATAAACGGGTGAAACTCGAATTACTTTCTCCACCCGGCCCTGTATTAATGCACGAGCCTCCTTATTGGTTCGATATTAAAAGTTTTGCAAACGACCCCTCACTGCCCCGCGAAATCTCAGCTCGCTTTACTCTTCCCGAAGGGCTGCCCTCAGGCCCGATTCATTGGCGGGTCGCCAATGCCAACGGTGCAGGCAATGGCGGTATATTCATGGTGGGCAATACACCTGAAATTCTTGAAGATGAATCTTTGCGAACTCCGCAGCAACTTCCTGACTTTCCTGTTACTGTTTCAGGCCGATTAAAACGCATCGAGGAAGTCGATCGTTACCAATTCAAGGCAAGAAAATCAGAACTCATCACGTGCGATCTTTTCGCCCGCAGGCTGGGTTCCGATTTCAACGGGGTGATCGAAGTCTACGACCAGAACAAGCAAAAGGTTGCGGAATTATTCGACACTGAGGGTACAGATCCTACCCTGACTTTCGCTGTCGAAAAAGATAACACTTATACCGTATCGATTAGAGATGTGGACTACCGCGGGTTTAGATCATTCACTTACAGGCTTGTGGTGGATAGTGGGCCAAGAATTCTTGCTGCAATTCCTGCTGCAGGCAAGCGGGGCCAGAAGCAAACCATCGAGTTCATTGGCATCGGTGTTACAACTGGTAAAGCGAAAATCGAAAGCATCAAAAAAGAAGTTGTGTTCCCATCGGATGAAAAGCTAGCTTCCTTTTCTTACAAGGTTGAAACCCCCTTTGGCAACGGCCAAAGCTACTCCCTCCCGCTTAGCAACTTTGATGAAAAAGTTGCGGAAACAGAACTTATTACGGTTCCTGGCGCAGTAACAGCTCGCCTGACTGAGGCTAAAAAATCAGACACTTATAGTTTTAAAGGTAAAAAAGGTGAGCTTTGGACTATCTCTTGCGATGCCATAAAAATCGGATCCAACTTGGATATTACACTTTCCGTTCTGGGGCCCGATGGTAAAGAACTCGCATCAAAGGATGATTCCTTACCAAGCATGGATCCAGAGCTTCCCATCACTTTACCTGCAGATGGCGATTACAAAATCATCGTTCGTGATCTCTCTGGAAAAACCAAGACCCCCGCTTCTGTTTACAGGCTGGTGGTTAATAAATCCAAAAGTAATTTCAAGCTACGAACCCTTCCTGCTGCAAGTGTTCCAATTGGGGGAACCTTGGCATTAGCCATCGCCATCACCCGCGAAGCTGGTTTTAAAGAACCCGTCACCCTGACTTTTGCCAATCTTCCCGAAGGGGTTAGCGTTCCTGCAAATCTGATCATTTTGCCAACAGTGGCTTCCTTGAATGTAACTTTAACTTGCACCAAAGATGCACCAGCTTCTGCAGTGCTGGCAAAAATTACTGGAACCGGAAAAGTTGCAGATCAAATGATCACTAATACCGTGCTGGCGCCACTCAAGGGCGACCTTGCTGCACGAAACCCCGATTCAAATCTGACAGAGGGAATTCTGGTTGCAACCACCATCAAGCCTCCTTTCAAGGTTAAGCCTGTAGTTGCAGATGGAGGCATTCGGGTTCACCGCGGTGCAACTTATCTTCCTGAAATTATCATCGAACGAAATGAAGGATTCAAAGGCGAGATCACGCTAGATATGGCGGGTACGCAACAGAGGCATAGGCAGGGAATTCGAGGTTCAGTCGTCGCTGTGGGCCCCGAGGTTAAGAAACTTTCTTATCCAGTTTTTCTTCCCGAATGGCTTGAGACATCCCGCACCTCCAGAATTGGATTGATTGCAATCGCCCAAATCCCTGATCCCAAAGGAAAAATCAGGTATGTGCAAGCTGCAATGGATGGCCAAATTACAATGTCAATAGAAGGAGCGATGTTAAAATTATTGCATCCCCCGGAAGAACTTGTGTTGCAAAGCGGGGCATCTTTTGAACTAACGCTTAAGCTTGCCCAATCCAACAAATTAAAGGAACCTGTAAACTTAGAGCTTATTATTCCTGATGAAATTAAAGGGTTGGTTACTTTTAGCCCAATGGTTTGGCCAACCAATACCGATACCCTAAAAGTAACAGTTGCAACAAAGCCCGAAGCTAAACTGGAAGGGTCTTGGATGTTAACTGCGAGGGTTACAACGCTGTTTGAAAAGTACCCCGTTGTTTCCGAAACTGGCATCGAAGTTGAGTTTCTTCCGGTCAAAGAAAACCCCAGCGCAGGGAATCCAGCTTTAAAAAAGTAGACCAACCCTTCCAACGCTTACGACGAAACAACATAAACCATTAGTGCACAACGCCTTACGGAGAATAGCCTCTCTAAGATTATTTTGGGCTATTTCGTGCTTTTAATTTCTCTTTTCGTGTTTTGTGACCTAGGTTTACAATAATAATGATGGTGTAATCTTTTTAACCCTTGCTTCCTCGTGGTATTTCTTGGAATGAACCTAAAACTGAAAAACCATATGGCGCGGAAAGGTGCGGTAGCGGTCGAACTCGCTGTCTGCGCACCGTTTGTGTTCTTGATGGTAGTTGGTTTACTTGAGCTTTCCCGCATGGCCCAAGTGCAGCAAATTTTATCGAATGCAGCAAGAGAAGGCGCC
>CALARU010000046.1 GCA_937888715.1 uncultured Planctomycetaceae bacterium
CAAGCCGGGTTTAAAGAGCAAGCCAAGGTTGAAGAACAAGCTAAATTATATTTTTCGAAGGATGGCTAATATGCAATTTCAAGAACCTTCAGATCAAGTAACTTCCTACAGAATTTCAGATGCGTTATGCAAAGAAAACTGGACAGCCGAGGAGATTAATTCCTTGATGGAAGATTCAGGTATTGCTCAAAAACTTGATTGGATTGAAGAAAACCTTTGGTATCCCAAACCCATGGAACTTTTCAATTTTATTTTTCAAACAAAACTCGCTCCTGAGCTTGAAGATGATATTCATTACCATCTAGAAACTTTGGGCTGCGCTCGAACCATTAGGCTCATGAAAACCATGGTTCAAGACCCAGGAATGAATCTGCTCAAAAAACTTCCCGCAGCAAGGCTCATGAATATCTTCAGCCATCTTGCTTTTTCAAAAACTTGGATTGTTTCTCTGCATCCAACCGAAAAAACAACTCACCAAACTTCAGAAACTCAAACACTTTTGCATAACCCTTCGAATAATTCCCTACCCATCAAGCAAATGAAGGGTGACTCTTCCAAAAACATTATTCTGGGCAATTTCCCGATCCGAATGAAACGCTCGATGCAGCCCAATGGCGAAAGAATCACCCTCTTATTTCCCAACAGAACCTACCCCTTCCCCAAAGTAAGAGTGATGGCTATTAACGAAAACTATGAAACCGTTTTGGATGGAGAATTCGCACTCGATGCGGGAAGCAAATTCTGGAGCGTGCGCTTCAAGGCGCCCATTGCCTCCAAATACATGCTGCTGGTCAGGCCTGTCGATGCTTCCGAATGTATTGCAGAAAATACCCCCATCTTAAACTGACAACAAAAATTTATTACTCTCTTTTTTCACTTTACAAATGCAGTCTTCTGCAAAAGAAGTTATCCTTGGGGTATTCATCTACCTTGTAAGGAATATTCATGCAGAAAATTTCTTTTAATGAAGATCGCTCTGCTGTTTGGCTGGCGTTTCTTTTCATCGCCCTTGCACTTTGTCTGCCTTTGGGCGTGGGCAATCTTCTCGGCTGGGTTTTAGGTGTTAAGGTTTGGACCGACCCGCTTAACGCCCTCGCCCCTCTGGGCAAATCTTTTTCCCACATTCCAGGCTGGATAAGCTTAATTGCAACTCTTGCCTTTATTGCACTTTTGCTTCTTTGGGAACGCAGGCGATTTGCAGAAAATAAAAAAGCATTCCTCACCGCACTTCTTATCGTTCTGACACTCACCATGTTTGGTTGGGTGGTGGGCCATGCTGGAATTGTTGCTGCAGTTCCCAACGAAAGAGAAAAGCTTGGGCTTAAATGGTCGATGGGTTTAACAGGCGAGGCAGGTTATCTGGCTGCATTATTCATTGGATTGATCATTGGGAATTTCTTTACAAGCTTTGCAAAATTCCTCTCACAGGCAGCACGCACAGAATGGTTTATTAAAACTGCGATTGTTTTGGTTGGGGCAGGCGTTGGGCTTAAAGGGCTCGAGCAGGCAAATCTTGCGGGCACGGTTTTCTTTCGTGGCTTAGCTGCAATTGTCGAAGCCTATTTAATCTACTGGGCGTTGGTTTACCTTATGGCTAGAAAAGTTTTTGGTTTCAGCAGAGAATGGGCCGCGCCTTTAGCATCAGGGATTTCAATCTGTGGCGTATCTGCAGCCATTGCTACGGGTGCAGCCATCCGCGCCAGGCCGGTCGTACCAATCATGGTTTCATCTTTAGTCGTGGTATTTTCAGTAGTCGAGCTTTTAGTTTTACCTTTTCTTGCACACGCAATTATTCCAGAAGAGCCGATGGTCGCTGCAGCTTGGATGGGCCTTGCAGTAAAAACGGATGGTGCAGCTATTGCTAGCGGGGCGATTACCGAGGCTTTATATATGGCCCAAGGTGGGTTTCAAAAAGGCTGGATGTTAATGACCACCACCACCGTAAAAATCTTCATTGATTTATTCATAGGCGTGTGGTGTTTCATTCTTGCTTGTGTTTGGGTCTATGGGATTGATCGCAAGCCAGGCGAAAAGGTTTCGATTAAGGAAGTCTGGGATCGATTTCCAAAATTCGTAATAGGATATTTCATCGCTTTTGCATTGTTCATAACTTTAGGGCTTTGCTTCCCCGAGAAAATCAAAGAACTCAAAGAATCAACCACCAATCTTGATGCCTTCAGAAAATTCTTCTTTGCCCTCGCTTTTTTCAGCATTGGTTTGTCTGCTGATTTCAAGCGACTTTGGCAGGAGGGATTTGGCAAATTAATTCTGGTATATGTTGTCTGCCTTTTTGGATTCGTAATCTGGATCGGTTTGGGAATATCCTGGCTCTTTTTTCATGGCATTATGCCACCCACCGGAGTTACTCCATGAACAATCCCCAAGAATCTAAAAACCTTGTTGATGAATTACACAATCAACCCTATGAACCAATGGTAGCAGCAGAAATCTGGCTCGTTTCCTTAAGTTTGTTCACAGGCATCAGTATTCTTATCGTTTTAGCCTTTGTCTTAAAAAACTAAACTCGATCAACAGTGCTACGAAACTAGGCAGATTTCTTAAAAACAAGCAGTTCATCAATTACGCACATTATTGATTCAAACTCTTCATTAAGAACACCTCAATCTCTAACACAAAGAGTTTAAGCCTTAGCTATCATGAGTTTTATAGTGGGATTGTTTTTTTGTATCAGGGATTTTGATCAGGCTAATTTATTCTTTTTGGTGATTACTCGGCATTGGCACGGTGTTTGCTTCCCACTAAGTAGCGTTAGAAACTTTTATTGGCAGAATTTTAGTTTTAAGAAAAGGAGAAAGTGATGAAATTAGTGCATCACAACTTTACTAATGCAAAAATTCTTTCTAAAAAAACCACGGTTTTTAAAACCATGTGGCATAAAATGCTTTCAAATAATGGGTGTTCAGTGCCAATATTTGTAAGTTGGCGCTTTTCCTAAAATCTTATTTTTTAGTGTTACACACAAATCATTTTGATTTAGGAGGATTGATTTTATGTTTTCAATATTCAAAACTTTTACTTGGACAGCGTTGGTATCCTCATTGGGTTATACTTTTATTGATTTTCCCGAAACAGTTTATTTTCTTGCTAATCCAACCGAGTATCAGGCTAAAATGGATAACATTGAAGCTGCTTTTGACGAAATAAATGCGTGCGATCAACTTATGACCCAACGGAACATTTTAAAAAACCAAGTGTTCAATGCCTTTAAGCAAAAAGAGATTTCCATCTATCAAGCCGCAAGTTGTTTTCAAACACTGATCCTTTATTCCAATAATAAAAAAGAAGTCATTCCATACGGGCACGAAAATTACACCTCCGACATCCGGGCTTGTTTGGGCTTACTTCTTTGGCTGAATGATCCAGCATTTAAAGGTAATGATTTCGAAGTTGTAATCAACGATTTTCGTAACATTGTAAATATTGCTAAGGATGGAGGTTACCAAATCGAACTTCCGTTACCGCCCGCCAAACTGCTTGCAGACTACCTTTACTAACTTAATCATCCAGATGCCTATAGGTTATTGCCAAAGGAAACACTCTGATCTTAATGATTTGATCCGAAGAGTCCTGCGTTACGGTAGCATTCATGGTTTCAGGGTCGAACGATTTCCAAATGTAACAACCCCGCATAGCACCAATGCAGCCCGGAGTTCCAAACTTTCACGGATGAATAATGGAAGCTGCACCTTCGGGCGAGATAAGAATCTTCCTTAAGCTTTTATTTTCAACACCAGGATGACCTTTAAAACCTTGGATACCAACCTTTGCGTGAAAGATGCCATTGGGGCTGCCCGTGCTGCAGAAAATTTCATCATGGTTAGGGCCACCAAAAGCAATGTTGCTAACCACCTGTGCAGGGATATCAACATGGCCCAGTACCTTCTTTTCAGGAGAAAGAATGAGAATGCGACCTTGCTTGGTTTCAGGGCGTTGGAAATCAGCAACCCATAAATTACCCTGATTATCGAAGGCGCACCCATCACCACCACTCCCTCCAAGATCGTAAAAAAGTTCGGGTCCTGCGAAAGGTTTGCCTTCCTCGGGAATCATGTACCTAAGTATTTTCTTGGATTGTGATTCAATCAGATAAAGGAACTTGCTTTGTGGATCAACATCTAGGCCATTAGGAAAAGCTAGGCCGGTTGCAATCTTGGTAACTTCCCCCTTGGGAGTTAATCTGAAAATATTGCCCACAGGTTTTTGCAGGGATGAGCCTGAGGGATCGGTCCAATAAATATTACCCTTGGCATCAAGGGTGAGATCGTTAAGGCTGTTAAGGGGTTTGTTTTCGAAGGAATCTGCAAGAACATGAAGCGAGCCATCGGGTGCATAATCAAGGATGGCCTTATGTTTGTTATCGCAAATAAGCAGATGGCCTTTAGCATTTAGAACTGTGCCAGCAGGATTGATATCGAGAAACTTTTCGACTTTGCCTTCCTTGTTTACCCGCAGTAATGATCCGCTGCAGAAGAAGAGTTCGCCATTCTTCCAAGTAGGGCCTTCGGAATAGCCCGGAGCTTTTGCAAATTGAGTAGGCTTGATGTCTTGAAGTTTGGAGTAATCGGCCTGCCCGATAATGCCAAAGAAAATAGAAGCAGTAATGATGCAATTGCTCATCATGGGATACGAACTCCAGAAAAAACGAAAGGGAAGTTTAGAACAAATCGAGGATGGGTTCACCTTCTGCAAGAAGGTTATAAGGCCGACCTTCTTTATCATGGGCTTCGAGATCGGTAATACCCATGGCATGGTAGACGGTTTTAGTAACATCCGCAGGGGTGACGATTTTCTGTTCGGGGAATTCGCCCCGCTTATCGGAGGAACCATGCACCTGCCCGCCTTGAATCCCGCCACCTGCCATTAAAACACTTAGGCAATGAGTCCAATGATCACGGCCTGCGCCATTGATTCCGCCGCTGCGTGGATCGCCCACTTTGGGTTTTCGACCCATTTCAGATGTAACCATAAGAAGGGTGGAATCAAGCAGATTGCGCTGCGAAAGATCTTCGATAAGTGCAGAGAAACCCCTATCAAACCCGGGTAATAGATCCTCTTTCAAGCAGTTGAAGTTGTTGCCATGGGTATCCCAACCACCGCCACTTTTGCATTTCTTGTTGAGTTTATCATCGCCCAACCAGAATACGGTAATGAACGGAACCCCTGCCTCAACCATTCTTCTTGCAAGCAAAAGCGACATGCCATTGGTGTTATTACCATATCTTTCACGCACACTTACAGGTTCATCTGCAACATCGAAAGCCTTGGTGGCTTTTGCGGAAAGAAGCAACGACATTGCTTTTTCTTGAAGCTTTGTCCAGGTGGCGCTTTTGTTCGATTGATCAAGCTGACGCCTTGCACCATCGAGCTTGTTTAATATTTCCTGCCTAGCCAGCAACCGTTTGGGATTCATGCTTGCATCAAGGCTGATGGAAGGCGCAATAAAAGAAAGGGGCTTATCGATGGTTCCCAAAACATAAAGAGGATCGTATTCCACACCCAGCTTGGCAGCAAACTGGCCCGGCCTAGTATAAGGAGCCTTGCTAGGTTTTTCAGGCAGGGTGATTGCATTGGGCATATAGGGATGAGCCGGGCGCTTTGCAGAGATCACACTCCCCATGAAGGGCCAGTCATCCGGCATGGGGGTACGATTATTACCCAGCGAAAGAAAACTCTGATCAGGCACATGGCCCGTCAGATTGTAATAGTATCCCGCATGATGATCGTTGGTGTTAACTGTGCTTTTCACACCTTGGATTACTGCAAGGTGTTTGGCTTGCTTGGCGAGCAGGGGCAAATGTTCGCAAAGTTTAACGCCCGGCGCAGTGGTTTCAGTCTGCTTGAAAAGCCCACGGTATTCTTCGGGTGCATTGGGTTTCATATCCCAGGTATCAATATGAGAAGCCCCACCTGAAAGAAAAAAGAGGATGGTTGATTTAGCTTTACCCTTGCCCGAGGCTACAACTGCCTGGGGAGCAGCCATTAAACCCGGTGTACCGAAACCAAAACCAGCAATTCCTGCAGTGGATGCTACGACAAAAGATCTTCTGGATTGATTCATGGCAAAAACCATTGAGGCATGCTTATTCGAAGAGTATCTATTTTCAATCCAACAAGGTTAAATGTCAACAGGGAAATAAGGGTGGAAATCCTCATTTATAAAGGGAAAGTTCTTTTCTCAAGGGTCGTAAGGATGATAAAGTCTTCTAGGATGAATACTTAAACATTAGGAAACAAAATGGCAGTTAATTTCGGACACATACTTCAGGGAACGATGACCTTATTGGGCAGGATTTCGCTTTGTGCGATATTCCTTTCCAGCGCGATTGGATTCAACCTCCCAAACTTTGAAGATGCGATTTCTGCAATGGCACATGAGGGCGTGCCCATGCCAAGGGTTGCATTGGTGTTGGCAATAGGCTCACTTCTTGCAGGCAGCTTGATGGTGATCATTGGTTGGAAAAGCAAAGTGGGTGCAGGGTTGTTGCTCTTATTCTTATTGGTAGAAACTTATTACTTCCACGATTTCTGGACGATGCAGGAATCAATTTCGAAAAAGCTCGAGATGGTTCAATTCATGAAAAATCTTTCGCTGATGGGAGCCATGCTTTTCATCATAGCCAACGGGGCGGGGCCTTACAGCCTTGATGCCCGTACCAAGGGTGGTTTTTCCTCATCCAAAAAATAAAACAGGTGTTCCAATGTCTAAAACCATAATGATGTGTTCTTTCGTTGTGCTTTTTTTCATTTCAGTTTCGCAATCTGCGGAAGTCGCACTTCCCAAAAAGAATTTCAATCCGCTAGCGTTAGAAGAAATGATGCTGGGGTTCATCGCAGAAAACAACCTTCCCGGCGCATCCGTTGCAGTTGCATATCAGGGAAAAGTGGTATTCACTGCAGGGTTTGGTTATGCAGAACTGCCGAGTGAAATGAATAGGAACCGTGGAGTTCCTGCAGCACCTAATTCCTTATATCGCATTGCCAGCATTTCCAAACCCATCACCTCGATAGCAATCATGCAACTGGTGGAAAAGAAAAAGCTCAACCTAACGGATAAGGTTACCGACATCATCAAGTTTGATCCATTTCTAGAGGGTGATGCAAAGCCTGACCTACGCTGGAAAGAAATCACCATAGCGCAGTTATTAAGCCATACGGGTGGATTCGACAGAGCAAAGTCGTTCGATGCAATGTTTAAGTCGGTGCAAATCGCCAAGGCATTCAACAAGCCCGCACCCGCTTCCAAAGAAGATGTAATCCGCTACATGATGGGCAAGAAACTCGATTTCAATCCAGGAGAAAGATTTGCATACTCCAACCTAGGTTACTGCCTTCTAGGTAGAATCATCGAAAAAGTTTCGAACCAGACTTACAACGATTATGTCACTGAAAATATTTTCAAGCCCCTAGGCATCGATGAAATCAAACCGGGGAAATCTCTTGCCTCCAATCGATATCCCAATGAAGTCGTTTACTATCCGCCCTCGCCTTCTAAAGCCAACAGTGTTTTCCCACCCTACGAGTCTGTAGATATCGCCTATGGCACCCATGATCACGAATCACTCGATGCAGTGGGCGGGTGGATTGCGTCTGCCCGCAGCTTGGTGCAACTCGCTTCGAGCCTCGATGATGATGCCCTTACACGGGTGTTGGGAAAAGAAGCCACGAAGGTAATGTTCAGCAATCCTAAACTTCATAAAGAAGAAAAACCCGCTCCCACTTTTTATGCCCTAGGTTGGAATGTCCGACCTGTTGAAAATACCTTAAAGGCCAACACTTGGCATAATGGTGCCCTCTCCGGAACCTCTACTCTTTTAGTACGAAGACACGATGGTTACACTTGGGCAGTGCTTTTCAATGGCAGCAAACCATCAGGGAAAGACAAACCAACTTCCCCTTCAGGTGCAATCGATTCACTAATGCACAAGGCAGTTGATTCTGCAGAAGTTCCCGCCAAAGATGAAACATTTTCAAAGCCTTCAAGGTTAAAGCGCCTGAGACCTTT
>CALARU010000047.1 GCA_937888715.1 uncultured Planctomycetaceae bacterium
ACTCGCCTTGAGAGTCGCGTGCCTGCCAAGGTGCGCTCTTGGTTTCCATGATCCAATCAGGGCCTTGAATAGCCTTGATAGGTTGAACAGATTGTTTTTCCTGAGCTATCAGCAAAGAAAAAGGAACAAGAATGATGAGCACTAAAAGTCTGGGAAGAAAAGAAGGCATGGGTGAGATCTCCCGTGGGAATCAGAACAATGCGAAAAGCAAAAGATTCATCCAGCCAACCTCTTCGATGCAGTTTTCTATTTCGAATCCGCAGAGGGTTTTGACTTTAAGCCTGCTGTGTTTACCGTGATGACTCGGTAGGTATGTTTCTTGCCTGCCTCCGTTTTTGTATCGGTGTATTTCATTGGGACAAGCGGTTGGGAGGGCGTGTCGCTGTATTGCAGGTTCTGGAAAATGGGTCGGCCAAAGGGGTTCTTCCCAGTCTCTGGAAGGTTTGCTAGAAACTTCCCATCCCTCTCGATGATGAAACTTGCAAGTCCACTTTCAAGATCAGCTTCTGCTTCCCAAGTTAAATCATTACCCTTCACTTGTAAATTTGTTGGAGCAGAGGGCGGTGTGGAATCGCTTACCAAAGTATCTTTCACATATTGCATCCAAGACTTTGCAATTGCTTCGTTTGGTAACCATGCAGCTTTTAGGGGTTTACCAGAAAACTTTGCCATGGGTTGTGCCTCGCTGCCTGTGATAGGGGCAAGCCATGCTTGATCGGTGGGCATCGCATTAAGTGGGTTAGTTGCGATCTTGGGTAGGCGGGCGCTTAAGCAAGCATCGAGCCATATGATTGCGAGGTAACGCTGGTTGCCACACTCGTGGCTGGATAGTGGATCAACTGCAACACTAATTAGGCCACCCTTGGAGCGAACTTCGTTGAAGAAGGTTTCGTTGGCAGCCCATACTCCACCGAAACGAGAATCTTTAACAGTAACGCCTTCTTTGGTTCCAGGGTTGCACATGACGGGAACTTTTAAAGCTGCATCGGGAAGTGTATGGGCCTTGATGGTAGAGCGTTCTGCATTAGCTTTAAGAAGTGGAACGCCTGAACGAAGCCAAGCTGCTGCAACGCGTTCGGGATGCATGAGCACCATGCCGCCTGCCCAATGCCCACCACCGCTATGGCCCCAAAGTGCCCAAGGTAATTTCGACAATTCGGGATGCCCAGATTTTGCACCTAGATCGACAAGGCACTTTTGAAACGCTGCGCTTGAACCATTGCGCGGATCGCACCACATTTGGCAATCGCCTTTTTCTGGTTGTTCGTAGGAGGGAGCAAGCAGAGCGCAATCATGTTTTTTTGCAAGTGCCTGCCAATGAAGATCGTATGCGCCTGTAAGGCCAGATTTGCAAGACCCTTCGCCACAACCATGTTGATGAACAATCACGCCACGAAGATTCTTCACGTCTTTGGGAATCCAAATCGTGTAATTGACGGGGAAGGTAAGCTCACCCGGATTGGTGGAAGCTTCGTAGCGTACACGGTAGTAGGGGGCTTCTGCGGGTGGGAAAACATCGTAGGGCGCTTTTTGTGCATATAAGCTTGGCGTAACGGTGATGAGCAGAAGAGTAGCAAGCCAAATGAATTTTGTTTGAGTCATGGATCAAGTTCCGGTGGGGGTGAAATTTTCAGTCTTCTAATGAATAATAGTTTAAGTAATAGGGCGTAGCAAAACCAATTAATTTGGGTTACGCATGAAAGTTAATGCCATTATTTCGATTCTACTTCAAGCTTGGGTCGGGCTTTGCGGAGTTGCTCGACTCCAGCGGGTGTGATGCTTTTGCAACCGCTCAGCGATACTTTTTTCAAAGACTTGGAAGTTGCAAGTGCTTGAAGGCCTGCATCTGTAATTAGCGCACTACCAAGTTTAAATTCTTCCAACTTGGGCATTTGGGCTACCAACAGTAACGAATCATCTTTAACGGTGGGGGCATGGGAAACATCAAATCGAAGTAATGTTGCGATCTTGGTTGCATGAGCAATACCTACAGCATTTGCTTGGTTATCCAGCAAGGTCAGATCTTCTAGGGGTAGATTTGATAGAGCAGCGATGGCTTCGCCTGAGCTAGCCTTGTCGGCACTGCCAATGCCACAGCGTTTAAGTTGGGTCAGGTTTTTAAGATGTGTGGCCCCTTGATCGGTGAACTTGGTATGAGCGAACCAAAGCCTGCCTGAAAGAGGGAGTTGAGAGATTGCTTGCAAGCCAGCATCGTTAAGAGGTGTGAAATGGAAGTTGACATTTTCAAGCTTGGTAAGGGACTTTAGATGAGTGAAACCGGTGCCTGTGCACTGGGTGGAAGCCAGACCTAGATTTCGTAGTTCGGTCAAGCCGGAAAGATGTTTAAGCGCTTCATCATTTACAGGGGTTAATGTCAGGTTGAGTTCTCGAAGGCCCTTGAGTGAGGAAATATGTTTTAAGCCATCACCTTGGATGGCACAATTTGCGAGATCGAGTTTGCGCAGGGTGGAAATGTTTGAAAGTCGTTTGAGCCAATCATCGGTAACGCGTTCGTTTTTTCCGCCTTTGCCCTTGAGTGGGTTGTTGCCGTTGTAGAGATCGATCGCTGCGGGAACATCAAAGATTTCGGTGGCAGTATCAGAGGTAGCAAGGTAAAGCCATTGTGGTGCGGTGGGGGTGCAAATGAGTTTGCCTCCGAGTTCCTTAATTTCTGCATCCAGCAAAAGGGTGCTGCGTCGCAACTTTGCTGCTTGTTCGATTTCAGGTAGTAGTACCATTAGTTTCATTTTTAAATTCGGGTTCGAAATCTTTGAGATCAAGGATGAGCGGTCGACCTTTTCCTCGATGGAAAGAATCTGGGTGAGTAGGGTTTTGTCGTTAGCGGAAGCGCCTAGTTTTGCCAGCACGCCATCAAGATATTTCTTCACCTCGGGGTCCAGCTTTTCGAATCC
>CALARU010000048.1 GCA_937888715.1 uncultured Planctomycetaceae bacterium
AAGTTTCTGAATTCATGATCAAATACAAGGGTGTCGCAGACATGCTTGTTCCTTTTATTAGCAGAAGCATAAAGCTTATTGTCATACTTACTGCCATCTCTCTTTTGATTAAGAATTTCGGTGAGGCAGAATCGCTTGGTAGATTCCTTGCGGGGTTGGGCATTCTTGGGATTGGTATCTCACTTGCTGCACAGGATTCTCTCAAGAATCTTTTTGGCACATTACTTCTCATCAGTGAAAAATCTTTTCGTGTAGGCGATAAAATCATTCTGGGCGATAAAGAAGGCACGGTCGAGCAATTAGGTTTTCGTGCTACCAAACTTCGTACTGCAGAAGATTCTCTTTTGTTAATACCCAATGCCAACCTTGCCACAGCCATCATCGATAATTATGGTTTTCGCAAGCAACGAAGGTTGCGTCTCGTATTTGGTATTGATCTTCATACCGAGGTCGAAAAGATAGGTTTGTTGCATGTTAAATTATTGGAGAAGCTCGTTGTAACTCCCAGAGTGATTGCCAACAAGACGACGATTTCGTTTTTAAAAATAGGTGAGAATGGATTAGAGTTTGAGATATCAGCCTTTGCAGATATTCAAAATGATGAGCAGGAGAGAAGGCTTAAAGAGACGATTTTGGAAATTGTTTTGAACTTTGCATTGGAGATGGGGATAAAGACGACAAATCTTAAAAAGTAAAAGTTGCAATCATTGTTAAGCAATAAAAAAAGCTTCAAGAAAGCGTATGCCTTCCTGAAGCTTTAATATTTAGAGAACAAATTAATCTCTTAGCTTGATGGATACATACTTGGTTTCTAAGTAAGATTCCATGCCTTCCTGAGCTAGTTCCCTGCCCAAGCCGCTTTCCTTCATGCCACCAAATGGGCATTGGGGCGTTGCTGGTACGGGGTCGTTGATGCCGATGATTCCTGCTTCCAATCCTTCCGCCATCTTTAGTGAAGTGGTTAGGTCGTTGGTGAAAACATAGGCAGCAAGCCCATAGGGCGTGTTGTTTGCAGCAGCAATAACATCATCGATTTTATCGAATTCGATGATGGGCATTACAGGAGCAAAAGGTTCTTCAGTAAGGATTCTACAAGTGGGGTTAAGGCCAGATATCACGGTAGGTTCGAAGAAGTAACCCTTTTCGAATTTGTCGGATTTCTTGCCACCGGTAAGCACCTGACCTCCCTTGCCCTTGGCATCGTCAATGAGGCCTTGGGTATGTAACAGCGCTTTTTTCTCGAACATTGGGCCGACTTCGATTCCTGCATCGAGGCCATTACCCATTTTCAAAGCCTTGGCAAACTCGACAGCGGCTTCCGTGAATTTCTTCTGGATATCCTTGTGTACAAAGAACCTGCTGGGCGAGATGCACACCTGTCCGTTGTTGCGGAATTTTCCTGCAACCGCAAGCTTTGCGCTTACTTCAGGATCGGAATCTGGGAAGACAATGAATGGAGCATGTCCACCGAGTTCCATGCTGATTCTTTTCACCTGATCTGCGGATGCTCGGATCAGTTGTTTGCCCACTTCGGTTGAACCTGTGAAACTGATTTTTCTGCAAATGCGATTTTGCATGAACTCATCAGCCATCTCTTGGCCGGGTCCGATCACTAGGTTGGCAACTCCTGCAGGAAGGCCTGCATCGATAAGGCATTCGAAAATCACGATCAATGATCTTGGAGTTTGGCTTGCGGGCCTGCTAACTACGGTGCAACCAACTGCAAGGGCGGGTGCCAACTTGCGGATCGCGAGTGTGATGGGGAAATTCCAAGGGCTGATAGCTCCTACCACGCCCACTGGGTGCTTGAGGGTGATGTGCCTTTTGCCTGGCACCGAGTTCGGGATAACTTGCCCATAAGCTCGTTTACCTTCTTCAGCAAACCATTCGAAAGTATCTGCAGAGTGCATTACTTCTGCCTTGGCTTCGACCACTGGTTTGCCTTGTTCCATAGTCATAACGCGAGCGATGGCATCAGCGCGTTCGCGCATGAGGTCAGCGGTTTTTTTAAGAATTTTCGCTCTATCCCATGAGGTGAGTTTCTGCCAGCCTGGCATGGCCTTGGCAGCGGCTTCCAGCGCCAGCTTGGTTTCTGCCCTGCTGCCATAGGCAACTTCCCAAAGCACTTCTTCGGTTGCAGGATTGATGACTGCGTGGGTTTTGCCATCTAGGGCATCGCACCATTTGCCATCAATGTAAAGTTTCGTCTGAATGGATGTAGCAGTCGTCATGAATCAACCTCAATCGTTAAAAAAGTGGAACAGTTAGTATTGTAGTAAAACAAAATCAAGCGCTTGGCAGATCAAGAACTTTGCGCATACGGGCAACGATGTCGGTAAGTTCTTTTTCCCCGCCACCACCGACTTCGGAAGTGGCCCAGCCATCATAGCCAATTTCGCCCAGAGCCTTTAAAACTTCGGGCCAGTTTTCATCGCCTTCGCCGATGCCGCACCATTGCTTGGTATTGCTATAACCTTTGAAGTCGAATTTGACCATTCTTTTGTCAAGCTTGCGGATCCAGTCAGCGCTGTTAACGCCATACTTTACCATGTTAGAGCAATCAAAATAAGCAGCGACAAATGGGCTTTTGAAGTCATCAATATATTGCACAAGTTGTTCGGGTTTGGTGATGAAGTTGTTCCAAACGGTTTCGATGCAAATCTTGATGCCTAGTTTTTCTGCGGTGGGCAGAGCCTTCTTCACTTCGATCTGGGATCGTTCGTAGCATTGTTCGTAGGTAGCATCCTTGTTGACAACACCCGGAACTAATAGCAGGGTATCTGCACCAAAGAACTTAGCATCTTCAATGCCTGAAATTAAAGCCTTTAGCCCCTTGGCACGAATGGCTTCATCGGGCGAGGAAAGAGTATCTCGCCAGTGTACCGAATCAATCACGCCATGGATTTTAACGCCTGTCTGTTCTGCAGCCTTTTTGGCTTCCTCTTTGTTCAGCCCACTGGGGCTGTCGACTTCAACACCTTCAATCCCGAGTTTTTTTGCAAGGGTAAGTTTTTCGAGCGGAGTAGTGCCTGCTTTGATCATGCCATACTTAACTGCCAATCGAAGTACGGGCTTCTTGGCTGGTGCGAGGCTAGAGTTAAGAGCCATCACTGAATTTCCCAAGGTTAGGGCAGCGCTTGTTGCGAGGGTGCTTTGTACAAAGTTTCTGCGATCCATGGTTTGCTCCTTTTTTGGAAGTCGTTTCTTAGAGTAAAGATTAATCGTTTAAATGGTCGCTGCACAGAAAAAACTACCCGAGTCTTCCATCTATAACGGATCTAAGGGTTTGGGCCTTGTTGAATGATCGCTATAGTAACTCTCTGTATTGTAATCACCGCTGAAATACAGTGAAGTTAAATAGTCATTCAAAATCCTTAGGAATAAAGTAATCATGAGATACATCCCTTTTGTTGGTTTGATGGCTGCGCCCTTCACCCCCTTGAATGAAAAGGGTGATCTCAATCTGGATATGGTTCCGGTTCAGGCAAGTTATCTTTTAAAAAATGGTGTCAAAGGTGTTTTTGTCGCAGGAACCACGGGCGAATGCCAGTCGCTGACTCTTCAAGAAAGAATGCAGCTTGCGCAGGCTTGGTCGGTTGCTGCAAAAGGCAGGCTTACCTTCATGATTCATGTTGGGCATAATAGCGCCCGTGATGCGCGCGAACTTGCCAAGCATGCGAAATCTGTTGGAGCAGATGCCATATCTTCTGCTGCACCTTGTTTTTTTAAGCCATCAACCCCTGCGGATCTGGTTGAGTTTCAGGCAGAGGTTGCAAGTGCTGCGCCTGAGCTTCCTTTTTATCATTATCACATTCCGCTTTTTACAGGGGTGAATGGGCCGGTGGCTCCCTTCCTAAGAATGGCGAGTAAGAAAATTCCCAATCTTGTAGGTGTCAAGTATTCCCATTCGGATCTTTCGGATCTTCTTGAATGCACGATTTTAGATAATGGCAGATTCGAAGTTTTATATGGTTGCGATGAAATGTTGCTGGGTGCAATTGCGATGGGGGTTCGTGGCGCAGTAGGCAGCACCTACAATTTTGCTGCTCCTATTTATCTTGAAATGATGGAGGCCTTTGAAAAGGGCGATATTGAAAAAACCAGAGTGATGCAGGAAAAGAGCGTTGCAATTGTCAGGCTGATTCAAGAGTTCGGTGGCATTCCCGGGGGCAAAGCTTTGATGGGTGCTTTAGGAGTTGAGTGTGGGCCGGTTCGCCCGCCCCTTCACAAATTAACCAAGGATGAAATTCAAACACTTCGCGATAAATTCATGGTGCTGAGTTCTATCAGCAAATTATCTAATCCCCACGCTGTGTGATTGTTGGAATTATTGCA
>CALARU010000049.1 GCA_937888715.1 uncultured Planctomycetaceae bacterium
GTTCAAATACTCAACACTACTTCCAGAGAAGGAAAGTTATGAAAAAGATTTTTGCGATTCTGTTTATGGCGTGCATTCTTGTTGCTGCGGACACTGCAAAAGTTGATGAAAAATTAAACGGTTCTTATGTTGGCGGGGGCGGCGAAACTAATGGCAAGCCCTTCACCAAAGCGGACCTCAAGGATTTTAAGCTAGTCATCAAGGGTAGCCAATACACCCTTAATACAGGAACCGGTGAATCCGTTCAAGGCATTCAAACCGTTGACGTAACCAAATCACCGAAGAATATTGACGCAACCGATGGCAGTGGCCCTAACAAGGGTAAAACCATTCTGGGTATTTACGAAATCAAAGGAGATGAATTCAAATGCTCATTTTCCCCACCAGGCAAACCAAGACCAACTAAGTTCACCACGGAAAAAGACGAAAGCGGCCAATGGGTTCACATCTGGAAGCGTGTGAAATAACAAGCCTTAAGTGTTAATCGCGAAAGCCCTGCGAGTGTTTTAATCACTCGCAGGGCTTTCTGCTTTTCCTATCGGCAAAAATGCACTTCATCATAAGCTGCATACCTGTGTAGACATTTCCCATGCACATTCAAAAGCCATTATGTTATGTTAAAGCCTCGAGATTCAAACTTGACTCAGGAATAAATTCCATGCGAACTTTATCTGCTATTCTTTCGGTAATATTTCTCTGCTCCAACCTTTTGGCAGACACCCTTACGATCAACACGCCCCTTGATTACCAGATCGTTCAACGCAGCTCAAAAGACAAAGGCAAAATCGTCGTTGCAGGTAAACTTGAAACAACCAAAGCCGAGGTCGGCGCAATCGAAGCTCGATTAATTGGCAAAGGTATCAAAGGCGACTGGCAAAAACTGCTCGCAACCCCCAAAGGTGAATCTTTTAGGGGCAATCTAGAGGCGCCGACTGGCGCATGGTATGCAGTTGAAGTTCGGGCCCTTGAACAAAACCTGCCTTTCATTTCTGCCTCGGTGCCTCATGTGGGGGTGGGTGAAGTTTTCGTCATCGCAGGGCAATCCAACTCCGCCAATCACGCAGAAGAAAAACTCAGCCCGAAATCTGACAAGGTTGTTGCATTCGATGGCAAGAGTTGGAAAGGTGCAAACGATCCCCAACCCGGCGCAAGTGGTGGCGGTGGCAGTTTCATCCCTCCATTCGCTGATTCAATCGCAGAGCAATTTAATGTCCCTGTCGGAATCGTGGCTACAGGTGTAGGCGCTAGTAGCATTCGTGAATGGCTTCCCGAAAAAACAACTTTCCCTAACCCGCCAACGCTTCTAGGCAATGTCACCAAGCTTGATTCCGGTGAATGGGAAAGCAAAGGTATTATCTTTCAACGCTTGGTATCGAAGTTGCAACCACTTGGCAATCAAGGTTTCAGAGCAGTGCTTTGGCATCAAGGGGAATCTGATGCCAACCAAGCAGACCCAAAACGCACCTTAAAAGGCGAACTCTATCAGAAATATTTGGAACAACTGATTCGTGATAGTCATCGGGAAGTGGGTTGGGATTTCCCCTGGTTTGTCGCTCAGGTTAGCTACCATTCGCCAGCAGACCAAGGATCTGAAGATATTCGTAATGCACAAAAAGCACTGTGGAACAACACCCTTGCCCTCGAAGGCCCAGACTCGGATAAGCTCGGAAGTGAATACCGGGATGGCAATGGTAAAGGTGTGCATTTCAATGGCAAAGGTCAGAGAGAACATGCAATTCGCTGGGTAGAAAAAGTAGCTCCTTGGCTTGAACAGCAACTTGCAACTCCTTCCCAACCTAGCACCATCGGCCCTGCCAAGGGAACTCTTCTCATCGTAGGTGGTGGCGGTAAAGATCCTGGAATCATGAAGAAATTTCTCGAGCTTTCTGGCGGAGATAAAGCAGTAATTGCTATAGTGCCTACCGCACTTGAGGGCGACAACTTTGATAATGACTCAAGGCCCGCGCCTGCTTTACGCAAGGCTGGTGCTGCCAAGGTTTTTGTTCTTCATACCCGCGATAAAAAAGTTGCAGACTCTGATGAATTCGCTGCTGCGCTTAAACAAGCGACCGGGGTTTGGTTCGATGGCGGCAGGCAATGGCGCTACGCAGACAGCTACCTCAACACCAAAACCCAGAAAGCTTTGTTTGATCTTTTAGATCGTGGCGGAGTGATTGGCGGCAGCTCTGCGGGCGCTTCTATCCAAAGTTCGTACATGGTGCGAGGGGCTCGCGAAGGCAACACCATCATGATGGCGCCAGGCTATGAAACAGGATTAGGCTTCCTTAAAGATTCCGCAATTGATCAACATCTTATCAAGCGCAAGCGCGAAGATGATCTCATCGCAGTGGTACAAAAACACCGGCACCTTCTTGGTATTGGAATCGATGAAGACACCGCAGTGATCATTCAGGGAAACAATTTGGAAGTCATAGGTTCGAGTAAAGTGGCTATTTATGATCCTGATCGTAAACCTGCAGAGGGCGAGAAGTTTTATTTCTTTTTGAACGCAGGCGAAAAGTTCGATCTAAAGACCCGGGAAAAACTACCATGATTTTACAAACTATTTTCATTTTAAATTGCTTGTCAGTTGCAGCACAAGATACGACCATTCCAAGTAGGCCAAATATTCTTTTTGCAATTGCAGACGACTGGGGCGTTCACGCAGGCGCCTATGGCACGCCTTGGGTGAAAACTCCAAACTTCGATCGGGTAGCAAAACAAGGTATTCTCTTTCGCAATGCTTTTACCCCCAATGCAAAATGCGCCCCATCTCGTGCCTGCATTCTTACAGGTAGAAATTCTTGGCAACTTAAAGAAGCTGCCAACCATCTTTGTTACTTCCCCAAAGAATTTAAGGGTTGGGGCGAGGCGCTTTCAGAAAACCAATGGCAAGTAGGCCATACTGCAAAGGGTTGGGGCCCTGGTGTTGCAATGGATGACAAAAACAAACCCAGGCAGATGACTGGGAAACCTTTCAATGATCATAAAACCCCACCCTTGACCAACGGCATCAGCAACAATGATTATGCTGCGAACTTTAAAGATTTTCTCAGCACGACTTCGAAGGAAAAACCTTGGGCCTTCTGGTACGGTGGGCTAGAACCCCATCGTGGTTATGAATTTGGCTCGGGCGTTGCCAAGGGCGGTAAGAAGCTTTCTGACATTCCCAAAGTGCCCGGGTATTGGCCCGACAATGGTACCGTTCGAAATGATATGCTCGATTATGCATTCGAGGTAGAACACTTTGATAAGCATTTGGGAAGGATGCTTGCTGAACTGGAAAAACAAGGGTTATTGCACAACACCCTTATTGTGGTGACTTCCGATCACGGTATGCCATTTCCTCGCTGCAAGGGCAGTGCCTACATCGATTCCAATCATGTGCCCTTAGCGATTATGTGGAAAAAAGGCATTACCAACCCGGGAAGAGTGGTAGATGATTATGTGAGTTTTATAGATCTAGCGCCCACATTTCTTGGTGTTGCAAATCTTGATTGGAAGAAGGCAGGGATGGCGCCAACCCCGGGATTAAGTCTTCAAGATTTATTTGCTTCTGCAAAATCTGGTTCAATCAATCCGGTTCGGGATCATGTTCTTATTGGAATGGAAAGGCATGACATTGGCAGGCCGGGCGATGTTGGTTACCCTATTCGTGGGATCATCAAATCTAATTTGATCTATCTTCATAACTTTGAACCTTCGCGTTGGCCTGCCTGCAATCCGGAAACAGGTTATTTGAATGTGGATGCAAGCCCCACCAAGAGTTTGATTTTGGAAGATCACCGAAGCAACCCTACAGATAAGTTTTGGAACTGGTGTTTTGCAAAGCGCCCCGCTGCAGAACTTTATAACCTTGAGAAAGACCCTGATTGTTTAAATAATCTCGCCTTGAATCCCGCCAATGCAGAGCTTTGTGACTCCATTAAAAACCAGATGTTTGCGAAATTGAAGGCAGAAGGCGATCCGCGCATGGAGGGCAAGGGCAATCTCTTTGATCAATACCTACATTCCAACAAGGCCCACGTGAACTTTTATGATCGCTATATGAAAGGCGAAAAATTGAAAGCAGGCTGGGTCAACCCTTCCGATTTCGAAAAGAAACCTCTCGATTAATATCTTTAGAAAAGGAGCAACATCATGCTTAGGCGCCAATGGTTGAAACATTCTGCAGCGGGCCTTCTTCTCGCTACTACTCTTCCTAAAAATAGTGATGCAAGCCAAGTTAAGAAGCGAATTAAAATTGGGCAGATGGGCGTGGGTCATCCTCATGCCAGCAAGCTTTCTGTTTACCGGGCTTCCCCCGATTACGAAGTGGTTGGCATCGTTGAACCCGATGAAGCGCTTAAGAAAAGCGCAATGGCACAACCCGTGTATAGCGATTTGAAATGGATGACACGCGATGAACTCCTGAACATAAAAGATCTAGATGCAGTGCTTGTAGAAACCCGGGTTGCTGATCTATTAAACACTGCTGAGGTTTGCATTGCTGCGGGCAAGCATATTCATCTCGATAAACCCGCAGGCGACAACCTGACACAGTACAAACGCATCCTTGATCATGCGAAAAAGCAAAACCTTCTCACCCAGATGGGCTTCATGTATCGCTACAATCCCGCTGTTGTTCTACTTCGTGACTTCCTTAAAAAAGGCTGGTTGGGAGATATCTTCGAAGTGCATACCGTCATGAGCAAAGTAGTTTCACCCCCTGAACGAAAACAGCTTGCCAAATTCAAAGGCGGGATCATGTTCGAACTGGGTTGCCATATCACTGATCTTGTCATTGGCGTTCTGGGCAAACCAACCAAAGTTGAAGGATTCAACCAGCATGCCTCAACAATCGATGATGGCTTAATGGACAATATGCTTGCAGTGCTCACCTATCCGAAAGCTATTGCAAGTGTCAAAACATCTGCCATGGAAGTTGAAGGAGGCAGTAGAAGGCATCTTGTGGTATGTGGCAGCGAAGGAACATTCGAGATCGAACCATTGGATAATCCATCGGTGAAGCTTTCACTCTCAAAACCACGGGGCGAATACAAGAAGGGCACACAAGTAATTAAATTTCAGGGGTTCAACCGCTATGTTGCAGATGCAGCAGACATGGTTCGTATTATCCGTGGAGAAAAACCTTCCGACTTTTCCTATGATCACGACTTTGCTGTTCAAGAGACTCTGCTGCAAGCTTGCAAAGTAATATAAGAGACTTACTATTAAGAGGCTTTTTCATGAAACATCATGTGCTGGTTATTCTTGGACTCTTGTTGGGTAATACTCTTCATGCTGCTGAAAAGGAGACTCCACCTCAATTTGAGTGGGTGATCCAGGCGGGTGGTAAACTGCATGATAAAACTCGTGGCATAGCAGTAGATGGCAAAGGCAATGTCTACCTTACAGGCGAATTCACAGGCACCGCAACTTTTGGCGAGTTCACGCTCACCAGCAACAAGCTCATGGATTTCTTCATCGCCAAGGTTGATCCCAAGGGAAAGTTCCTATGGGTACGCAGTGGTGGCGGTTCGAAAATAGATCGTGGTTATGCAATCACAGTCGATGATGCGGGGAATTCCTATGTGACTGGGCATTACGAAAGCACCGATGCAAAGTTTGAAGAAGTATCGCTTCCTAATTCAGGGGATTACGATATCTTTGTCGCAAAGTATAACCCTTCGGGAAAGATGCTTTGGATTAAAACCGCTGGAGGCAAAGGCTACGATTACGGCCATGGCATCGCAGTTGATTCCCTCGGAAACTTATTTGTAACAGGCGCCCTTACAGGCGAAGGAACCTTTGATGAAGTTAAACTTTCAGAGCCTGGTTCATCACGCGTTTTTTGTGCCCGCTACACCACCGATGGCAAACTTCTCTGGGTTAAAACTCCCCAGGGCAAAGGCAACAGCAGCGGCCATGGTATTGCAATTGATGGTAAAGGTAATTGTTTTGTGGGTGGCCATACCGGTGGCGAAGGTTCGTTTGGCGATATCAAACTCACCAACGCAATGGGTAGAGATATTCTGGTTGCAAAGCTTGATGCCTCTGGGAAGGTGCATTGGATTGCACAGGGGCATGGCAGCAGCGGGGCTATGATTCATGAAATCACTGCAGATAAAAATGGTAATGTCTGGGCCTCTGGAATGTTCAAAGGCGATCTCAAGCTTAAAGATAGGGTGGTGAAAAGCAATGGCGATAGCGATTTATTGCTAATGAGTTTCGGATCTGATGGATCAGAACTTTGGACCAAAACCGCAGGTGGGCCGGGCATCGATTACGGTCTGGGTGTAGCAACCGATAACCAGGGTAATTCATTCCTTACGGGTTCATTTACTGGAAAGGTGTTGTTTGAAGGCGAAGAGAAAACCTCTTCAGCATCTGCAGATATTTTTGTCATCAGTTTTGATCAGGCTGGAAAGGCTCGCTGGTTTAACCAAGTGCCTGGCAAGGGTACCGATCACGCCTACAGCATAGTTGCAGATACTTCAGGCAATCTTTATTTTTCCGGGGCTTGCAGTGGTAATGCAATGTTTGGCAAACATGAGTTTACAAACCTAGGCAGCAACGATATCTTTCTGGCAAAACTAAAAGCCAGATAGAGGCTCAACCTAAGCTAACATTAAGCACGGGTGAAAACTGGGCTATTTAAAGTGCCCGTGCTGTCTGCAAAAGATTCCTTCTCGACCCCCATGGATCGCAGGATACTCAGGTGCATATTCGACATGCGGGTATCGTTGTTTTTCCAATAGGTGCCATGCTTTAAGCCCATCTTGGCGCCACCTGCAATCAAGGTTGGAAGATTCTTTGTATTATGCGTGGTGCTTGCACCACTACCAAACAGCACAATCGTGTTATCAAGTATGCAACCATTCTTATCTTTGTACTTGTTCAACATTTCAAGGAAATGTGCAACTTGCTGGCTCAGGAAGAGATCATACTTTGCAAAGTCCAACTGGCCCGCCTTATCGTTTGCATGGGAAAGGCCATGGTGGGTTTTTGATAGTTTCAGTTTCAGTGGGAAGGTATCGCTGATGCCCATACCATCTTCACGATTCAACATGAAAGTCACAGATCTAGTGATATCAGCATCAAATGCGAGGGCTATCAAATCGAACATATTACGATAATAATCTGCGGGCTCACCTTCGGAAGTTACATTGAGATTCAAATGCGAATAATCTTGTTTCTTTAATGGTACATCAACCCATTTCTCGGAAGAGATCAAACGAGATTCAACTTCATTAAGGGAAGTAAGATACTGCTCTAACCTTTCACGATCAGATTTACCCAACACATTATTCAGCGCCTTGGTGCTTTCAACAACTGCATCAACTAGTTTAATACGACGCTTAAGATCTTCGCGTTCTGTTTTCATTGAATCACGATCGACTCGAAACAACCGGTTGAATATTCGTCTGGGATTGTTTTCTGCAGGGATAGGCCTGCCTTCCAAGCTGTACGAGATCGTACCGGTGCGTGATAAAAATCCGGTACCTGCATCGATCGATAATACCAACGAAGGTTGCCTGCAGTATTGTTTGGTATGCTGCGCGATCACTTGATCCAAGCCCGCAGAATTATAACTTCCGGGTTTCGGATTATGAAGCGGCGCCCCCGTCAACCACATATCAGAACATACATGAGGATCGGCTTTGGGCCCACTTGGATGATACAAACCGCCCATGAAACTCAGTTGATTACGGTAAGGGCTAAATGGTTCAGTGGATTTACCAAAAACAAAATCGTTGCCTTTTTTCGCCGATGGAAACCAACTCCAATCATCCATGCCATGTTCCGCACGGGGTAGCGACATACCATTAGCAGTATAGATTGCGCAAAATCGTTTTGGTATTTGTTCAGCAACTTCCGCGCCCATGGCATCCAAAACGGGCAAAGCCATCGCAACTCCACCCACGCCCATGAGGAAAGCTCTGCGATCTAATTGTTGGGTTGAACTCATTGGTTTCTCTGCTTGGTGTGCTCTAGGGGTCACTGGCATTGTAATGATACTCTACTTTTCGGTAAATATCTTGCTATTGACGACAAAAAGAATCATATCCTGCATTCGATAGCCATCCTCTTTCAATTTTAACCCTTCTTTTTTGAGAAACTCAAGCTCATTGAAGGAAAGATTCCTGCCGGTGGCATATATCGCAAGATGTTTCAACATACTAAAAGCAAGTTGGTCGATCCGATCATTTGTCAAATAGCGTTTTAGATCATCAAACCCTTGAACTTCTTTTTTATCGGGAAGTACCGAACGGGTATCGATCTTCTGCAACTTTAATCGACCGCCGGCATCGAATTCTTCAAGCGGGATTCCCCAAGGATCAATTTTCGCATGACACTGGGTGCAGCCCTTTTGGTTGCGATGTTGCTCAAGCCTTTCGCGAAGCGATAACTTTTTTGAATCTTCAGCAAGTGCGGGCACATTGGGCGGTGGGTCATCGGGTGGTTCTGCAATAATTCTTCGGGCAAGCCATGCGCCACGCTTTACCGGGTTGGATTCGCGCCCATCCGAAAGCCCCGCCATGATTGCAGCCTGACCCAGAAATCCACCCAGCTCTTTTCTGCCATGCTGGATCGGAAGGAAATCAAACCCGCTTTGAGATTTATCACCAAGGTCGTAATAACTTGCAACAACCTCGTTAGCTAGGATGAAGTCGGACTCAACAAGATTCTTAACAGGCAGATTATTTCGAATCAAATATTGAAGGTATTGGCCAGGCTCTTTGAGTAATTGCGCCCTCGTATCTCTGGTAAGTTTTGGAAACTGCTTTCTATCGGGCTCCAATACCTGAAACTTTTCAAGTGCAAGCCACTGCGATGCATACTCATCAATGAATCCAGAAAATCGTTTATCAGCAATCAAGCGCAGAACTTCAGCATTAATTTGGCCACGCAGTTCACCTGTTGATGCAAGCTTCAACGCCCTTTCATCGGGCGGGCCGTTCCACAAAAAATAAGAAAGCTTCGAAGCTAATTCGTAATTATCCAATGGTTCGGGATTGGGTGTCTGGCTGTTCTCAATCAAGAATAAAAACTGGGGCGAAGTAAGCACTACTTGGAGTGCATCTTTAATACTTTGCTGAAAGCTGTTGCCCGATTTGATCGATTTTTCAAACACTCCAAATAACGCTGCTTCTGTTTCTTTATTAATCGGAGAACGAAATGCTCGAGCAGCAAATTCCGTGATAATCTTTCTGGCATAGGCAGTAACATTATCTTTGTTATCAAAATCAATGAAGATATTCTTATGCGTTTCAGGGGGCCAGGTTTCATAAAACGGCCCTTCAAACTCCACCGAACTTATCAACAATCTTGGCATTTCACGGCCATCAGTGTATTCACTATGAACACCTATTTCGCGAACTCCAGCGAGGTAGTTAACATTGTCTTTTTCTACTTCGGGGTTCGGGTAATTTCGAATGGCGCCCTCGAACACAAACGCAGTCGGCTTATTAGAAGTAATTGGTTTTGGTGTGCCTATCAGGGCAAGGGTACTACCGCAGTCACGCCGAAAACCCATAGAGACCCCTAGCTGTACCGTGCGCTTTTCAAACAGATTAAACCTCTGGGCAAGTTCATGCGTTTCGGGCAAAGGAGTAAAAACAATCCGATCAAAACTTTTTGCACCAGTTGTTTGAGTGTTTACTTTAGCCTCGCCTGCAGGCAGCCTAACAACAACAAACGCTGGCTGATTTAATGTCCCTGAGAATTGTCTTTCACCTAGGGATAATGTCAACTCCGAAGGTTTCTCGCGAGGCGGTTGCTGCACAAATTTCCGGCCGGGTTCTACCAGAGCTTGTATTTCTGATTCATCCAACGCCCTCTGATAAATTCTTACCTGACTCAACTCGCCTTTGAATTGCTGCGCATCTTGAATACGCCCAAGATAAAGATCAACCTTCGGGTTATCCAGATTTGCTGAACCAATCGCGCCCTTGCCCACCAAGAAGCCATTAACATACAACCGCGTTTCGTTATTACCACGGCGCACCACCGCAGCAACATGCTGCCAAGCGTTGGCACGAATCGTACCCGGGGGCGAAGTAACGGTGCCATTAGATTGATTATCAGGGCCTGCCGTTTCGATCCGAAGCACGCCCTTGTTATTGGGCATGTCAAGATACCAGCCATTTGTCCAACTGTACTTCCCAAGACAAACAATCCCGGCCTGCCTGAGTTGAGTCGGATGAATCCAAGCAGCAACCGTGAACTCGCCATCCTTAACATTCATCGATTCATTACGGGGAATTGAAACACCATCACCATTACCATCAAGGGAGAGGGCTTTGCCAAAAGGCGAATTGATAAACTTAGCATCGCCTTGAAGTTGCCCTGCAAGATTTTTTGTATCGGGATTACTAAGCGCATTGCCATTCAAAGGCCAATTTCCGATCAGCTTATCATCTAACCGAGAAGAATCCTGCTTGGCAAGTTTTTCGCGAGTTGCAGCGTGAACATCAACCTGATAAATGCCTGCCTGCTTGATCATGATGGATGTGGAATCTGATGGATTGCTGCAAACAACAACATTTTCCGAATTGGAAGATTGGGCAGTGGTACCCGGATCTAACAGCAGGCCATCATCATATTTTGCAGCATTAACAGTAATGCGGAAACGCCCTTGATTAGGTAACTCACGAAGCGCAATTTTAAAGTTTGCCCTAGGGCCATAAGTGCTATCAACGCCAAAGATTTCAGCACTGGGAATCGCAGGCCGCAATAATAATCCTTGCGGTACCGAACTATAGGCCAAGCCCTTGGGGTAACCAGTGGTGCCACGCATGCATGCATAAACGGCATGGTAAATACTGTCGTAATCTCGCCAGCCACGAACAGTACTATTACCCGCATACCCTTCTATGAAACGAAATTTCGTCTGCATGATAAAAGGGTCAAAAGCAAAACTTTTGATGGGAGTGGTTTGAGTCACCTTGAAATCTTTATTGTTAAGCAGAAGGCTGTTGGCGCCCAAAATAAGTTGGTCCGGGCAAGGCTTGTTATTAATGGCTAAACCCAAATCCATACGAAAGCTTTGTATGATGGGCTTTGAATTTACATCCACGATACATTCTTTAAGCGCCTTCTCTGCGATCTCGAAATACGATTCCAAAAGCAACGGCGAAAGTTGCAAGGTGGCTTGGTTGTTTAAAAACCCATCACGAGAAACTGCATCGGGTGGCAAGATATCAGTAAAGTTATCTTCTATCTTCAGCAACTCTCGAAGCGTGTTTTTATACTGCGCTACCGTTAGCCTTCTCGCACCGCCATTCTTGGGTGTTGGCCTAAGCCTGGCAATATCTGTTGAACTCTTGATCCAAGATATCAGTTGCTGGCGCTCTGACTTTGTGGGTTGCGCCTTGCCTTTGGGGGGCATTGCTTCATCCTTGACCTGATGTAAAATAGCATCCCATAGGCGGATCTCATTATCTGCAAACCCGGCAGTAAGCTGATCCACTCGAATCCCTGAATTCATCTTCTCTGCGTTATGGCATTGAATGCAGTATTGTTTCAAGAAGGGAGCTGCATACTTTTGAAAACCAGACTCGATTGCAGTAGGTTGGGCAGCATGGAGCTCCACCGTTAAAAACAGGAAAGTAATTATACTGCAAAATTTAATCATACAACGAATAGTGTGAGACATATTTACACTTGAGTACGGTAGGTTAACCAAGTCCTTAATTACAATTCCATCTTAATCAAAATCTTCTCGATATCCCCATTTTTCAACCAAAGAATTGCTATTTTTCCTACATTAGGGTTCGATCTTTCCTACAGAATTGATTTTAGGATTGCCCATTCAGGCTTCTTCATCAAATATCTTCATTCTTTATAAAATCGGGCTTTCGCTGGCATTAACGCTATTTGTGCCTTACCATAATCCTTGCTATTGTTATCCCTGCCTGTATTTTTTCTGGAAACATAAACCATGAAACTCAAACTTGCTGCCGCTTTTATTTCTGGATTACTCTTAGCTCCACTGTTTGTTTCTGGGGCTGATATTCTTCCTTCGGATAAACGATTGGCGCCACCCAAAGATCTCAATGGCTACTTCCCATTCACTCCGCCCCAAACCAAAATCGAATGGGATACCCGTGCAGAATTTGTGCGAACACAAATCCTACTTTCACAAGGCCTTTGGCCCATGCCCACTAGGACCCCCCTTAAAGCTGTGATACATGGCAAAATAGATCGCCCCGATCACACCGTCGAAAAAGTCTATTTCGAAAGTAGCCCCGGTTTCTTTGTTACAGGGAATCTCTACAAACCTAAAAATGTGAAGGGCAAAGTCCCAGGCGTTTTGTT
>CALARU010000050.1 GCA_937888715.1 uncultured Planctomycetaceae bacterium
AGGGCCATCAAGAGAACTAGATACAATAAAATATTCACTTCCAAAGGCACTAACGAGCGATTGAATGTAAGCATCGGTTATAGAGCCAATAAATTTGCTCACATCAACAGATGCAGGATCACTAGGGATAACACTCAATTTTAAAAAAGGTTCTTGAAGATCCAGCATTTTAGAAAAAATTATAGATTGCAATCCTTCGATCAACTTGGGATCAGGTACTGAAATAAGCTTAACCTTAGGAATAAGCATGTGCAAATTGGGATTTCTTGGGTCGATGGCAGGAATTTGTTTTGAAATAAAATCAAAATTATCCTTATCATCTCTATCAACGATGTTTTGTGATTTTCCGATTTTTTGAAAAACATTTTTGTATTTATCACCTAGTTGTTTAACAGCAATATCGCGATGATGGGTGTTACGAGGGTCTCTTAAATATATCCTAAGCCAATAAACTTTTTCATCTGAATTAATGGTCTGGATAGATTCCCAAACCTGCTGATCTCTAAAAAAAATATTAATTTGCAAAAACAAATAGAATGCTAACCCCAAAAATAAGAAGGATAACCCATAGTTTAGGATTCGAACCTTTTCATTTCTTGCCTTAAACGGATCAGGAACACCATCAAGGGAAATATTTTTGAAAGTCTCATCTAGCAAAAGACCATCGTCAAATTTTTTCTCTTGCTTTGATTTATAAAAAAGCAAGCTATAAAGCTTAACTGCAAGCTCTTCATTTAAAACTGAAATATGAATAACCCGATATATACAATCCACTTTAAAATCATAAGTTTCGAATTGTTCATTAAATGAGTAACCGAATGATTTAATATTTTCAATGTTAACCACATCCACTGAATATTGGTTCCAATTCCAATAATATTTCCCATCAACAAAAATAAAAGAACAAAGATCTGATGCAGTTGAAAAAAAACCCCCTCGACGAAATGAAAACATTACGAGCCATCCGCCAACAAGAAATAAAGCTGTTTGCAGCATTGCTTGAGCTTTTGGCTCTGCAAAGGTATCAACAAAATTGACAACTGGGATACCCAGCAGAAAAACAACTCCGGCTACTAAAAAAGACCACCACGAATTAGACTTATAAGTATAAAATCCTGAAAAACCATTTCCTTTGTTTCTCCCCACCGCCAACAAGTAATCTCTGGATGGTTGATCAAGCTCTTCAAAAATGAAAGATTTTGAACCGTACATAAAAATCCTCTAGCAACGAATTTAATTACTTAACTGGTGGGGAACAAATCTACTGGTGTTTTTTGTGATAATAGAATTTTCTTCCCTTATCCCAATGCCCGCGGATTCGCCATCAATAACCCAACTGCCGATCACAGGATAAAACCCATCAAATTGCTTCAGGGGCGCAAGTTTCTGGTAGACAAAAGGCCCTTGGCCGTAAGGCCCCGGAGTTTCAGAAACAACCTTACCATCAATGATTACTTGAATATTCGCACCTTCCCTACCATAAATCGGCTTACGAACCTGATTGGCAACATCAAGAGGCTCATAACTTGCAGGAAGAATAAAAGGGCTATCTGGATAGCGCTCATAAAGTAAAGGCAAAATCGATTTAGAACTAAGAAGCATCTTCCAAGCGGGTTCAATCCACTGAGTTTTCCCCTTGGGAATATTGCGGGCAAATTCCTCCCGCATCATCCATTCCCAGGGATAAAGTTTAAAACAATTTTGGATCGAGTTCCCTGGTACATCAACGAAAGTATTTTTAGCCCTATCCCAACCCACCTGCTGAATATCAAGATAATTGGTTATGATTCCTGCCTGGATTGCGGTATCCCGCAGGTATTCCACCGTGACATAATCCTCGACAACTGATTCCGTTGCGCAAAAATGCAAGCCATTTGATGATTTAAGTGCTATTTTCTTCCAAGCTTCGATCAACCGTTCATGAATACTATTAAACTGATCACCTCGTTCATCCAGATCTTTAAGCCAGTACCACTGGATAACTGCAGCCTCTAAAAGAGAAGTTGGCGTATCTGCATTATATTCTAAAAGCTTAGGGGGATTAAATCCATCGTAAGCCAAATCAAACCTACCATAAAGGGAGAACTGATCTTCTTCCCAAGACCGGATCACATAATCTTCAAAGTGATCGGGAATAAGAAACAATCGAAAAAGCCGATCATCAATGATATGCTGCACGGTATCCATACACATTTGATGCAGCGAATTAGTGGCAAATTCAAGCGTATCAATTTCAAAAGCCGAAAAATGATAAGAGACGGATTCGTCCCAATAAAGCTGACCATCGACCGTATGAAAGTGCAATCCATATTTCTCTACAGCGGTTTGCCAGTTGATTCTAGGGGTATGAATCAACCGCTGCATTATTAACTTCCTGAAGAATGAGCAGAAACGGTAGACCCAAAACCACCCCGAGTAACACTTCCGGAAGTTCGGGGCGCACCCCCTCCAGCATTCATACCAAAACCCCGCATCATCATCGGAATAAACAAAGGATGAGCTCTGGAATGATTATGAGTGGTATCGTTGGTATAAGAATCTGCAGCCTGATCATCTTCACGAAAATAAAAATAACCAGCAGTAAGCATCGTTGCTCCAACTAAAACCAAACTTAATTCTTTTCCCATTCGTGTCATAGATAATCCTTCTAAAAAGAATACTTACTTATGAAGTATACCCTTGGGGCGAAAATAATAACAGTGAATCTATAGAAATTAATTAAGCATGCATGACAAAACCGCCATCTACATTGATAGTTTGGCCGGTAACATGCCCTGCCCTGCAGGAAGACAAAAAAACAATCATATCCGCAATGGCATCAACAGTCTGCCATTTGCCCAGTGGAACAATCATATTTATTTTTTTTTGGGACCATTCTTCATAACCAAGCCTATCACTCGGAGAAGCCTGATCATGCCAAGCCTTCCAAACAGATTGGTTTAGAGGTGTTTGCACCATGCCGGGGCAAACGGTGTTAACTCGGATTTGATGTGAAGCAAGATCTTTTGCAAGGCATTGGGCAAAGTTGATATTTGCGGCCTTCGATGCACTGTAAGGCGGATCTGTCTGGGAACCCATCTGTCCTGCAACTGAAGCAATAAAAACCATGGTACCTTCTTTTTGATTTATCATCACCGGAGCGATTGCGTGAGCAAGGTTTACCATTCCCATAATGTTCACATTCAGAACTTTAGGCCAGTCAGATGGTTCCAGATTAGTGAACGGGAAACCGAATTTTCCTGAACCAATGGCAGCACAATGAACCAAATGATCAACCCGGTTAAAAACATTCAAGGTGTTTTTCAAAGCATCCTGTACAGACGCCGAATCTGTTACATCAACTTTGATCCCGGCAACTTTGACCCCAAACTCTTTGCTTAAATCCTGAGCTAAAGAAACAACGCTATCAGCACGATCCCAAAGGAACAGATTAGCGCCTTCAGTAGCAAAAAGCCTAGCGGTGGCTAAACCAATGCCACTTGCACCGCCAGTCACCACTGCAACTTTATTTTTAAGTTTAAGGTCCATTACCAACTTTCGTAGAGTTATAAATTACATTTAGGCCAAAGGTGGATAGGTGGGAAAAACAGCTTTCGCGACCCGCATCACATTACCACCAATAATTTTTTTAACATCATCATCACGATAGCCCCGCTGAACAAGCCCAACAGTAAATAGGGGCCAGTTTGTCCAGGCGATACTTTCTCTTGCAGATTCTGTTGCAGTTAAAGTTTCTTTAGGCCACAAGGAAGCAAAACGAGCTCTGGACTTCCTTCTGGGAGGCAGCTTTATTGAATTATTACCACTAGGCCTAGAGGAATAAGCAACATCCGTACCAATTGCAACATGATCGATTCCAATTTTTTTAACCACATAATCAATGTGATCAAGAAACGCATTTATATCGCACTTGCCACCAAGAAACTGAGATATACAGCAAATACCAGCATATCCGCCAGAATCTGCAAGCGCTTTCAGTACTTCATCGGGCTTACTGCGAATATGATGATGCAAACCTGCCGCTGTTGTATGGCTTGCAACAACAGGCTTCGAGCTTATCTTTGCAGCTTCAAGGCTGGTCTGCCAACCAGAGTGCGCAACATCGACCAATACCCCCTGCCTGTTCATTTCAGCAATTGCCTGCCTACCAAAATCACTCAATCCACCATTTGCAGTTTCAGCACAACCATCGCCCAGCATGTTACGACGCTGGTATGTCAAATGCATCATACGAATACCAAGCTGAAAAAAAACACGAATGGTGCGTAACTCTTCCTCGACGGAAATCCAATCTTGAGGTAAAGGCACGCCGTTGCCTGTTAAGTAAAGGCAATGACCTCCATGCTTTTTCACTAGATCAATATCATTCGGAGTTGTGGCCTTAGTAAGAAACGGTTTAAGCATATCGGTAAGAAAAGTGAAACGAGCAAGCCTTTTGATCAACCGTTGTGGATGCTGGCACTCTTCACCCGCATTTTGATAAATACAAGTGACTCCCGAGGCACGAAATGCCATCATGAATTCTTCGCGCTCTCGCAGATTTGTTACAGCACGGGTCATCCCCATATCTTCAGTAGCATCTTGAAGTTCAACTTCTGAAGCGCCCTCCTCTATCATTTTTGCAATAATTACAGGATCAGTAGATGTCCTAGGCGAAAATGCATAACCATCAAACACTAATGATTCAGCATGAAGCTTTAATCCATGCTCCATCTGTTTCTGGGAAGGCTTAAGAATATCAAGCGCTATTTGTCTAGCTCGGGCAATTGTCTGATTACCTTGAATAAGTTCATCTAATCTTTCTGGATTACCCGTTTTTGTTTGAAGCGCGACAGAGCTATTTGTTAAGGAAAGTGCAGCAGCAGATAACGCAGTTGCCTTTAAAAGAGTACGCCTTGAAGATGTAATCGCTTCGCTAGCACTTCCATTATTCGACTTCATACCTTCTCCTTGATAAAACCTAACTTAACAATAACTTTACCCGAACAATAAATCCTTCTCTATAGAATCTCATTATTCCTCAAACCGTTTGGTATAAACAAGAATTTCTGTTAATTTGATACTAACTAATAAACAACACGGGGATTAAACCAACTATGAAAGCATCAACCTCAATTCTGATTCTTTTATTAGGAGGCATCAACATCATGGCAGAAGATAAGGACAGGTTAATATTCAATTTTAACACCCCAGAATCAGGTAAAACCTGGGTTAGTGTTAACGACAATGTAATGGGCGGGGTATCTGAGGGAAAATTTAAAATCACCCAAGATAAGACTCTGTTTTTTTATGGCAACCTTTCGCTGAAAAATAATGGCGGCTTTGCTTCAATAAGAAGCCTACCAACACAACTTGGACTAAAGGAAAATGATTCAATTTATTTCCAAGCAAAAGGCGATGGCCGAGAATACACCATGAACCTATACACCAACAAAAGGCTCACTGCATTTTCTTACAGGCAATCCTTCCAGACCAAAAACAACGAATGGGTTGAAATATCGCTTCCACTTGAAAAATTTATCGCAACCTCATTTGGAAAAGTGATACCAAAAGCTGAACCCATTAATCTTTCTGAAATTGAATCGCTTGGATTTATGATTGGCGACAAGAAGCCGGGAGCTTTCCAAGTCGAATTTAAAGATATAAAAACTAAATCAAAATAAAGCTGATTTCAAAAGATCAAGGCAGCGAACGCACCAACCTCAAACCTCGGCTATTACTTCGATCATCAGGTTTGGCCCCATTGCGATCCGCACTTCGTAAACTGCTGATTTGATTATAAAAACAACCACTTCTCATTGCCCGTGAAATGCTGGTCATGATTATCGTATTTTGAGTATTCATAAATGCATCTTCATCAGCACCATTTAAATCGGGATAGGCATCATAACTTTCCAAACACCATTCAAATACATTACCACCCGTATCAAACAAACCAAATTCATTAGGCCGAAGAGTTCCAACAGGCCAAGTTTGATTCATAGAATTGGTAATATAAAATCCATAACGATCAGTCAAACGAATATCGGAACCATGATTAAACATAGAAGAAGAACCCGCTCGATGAAAAAACTCAAACTCCGCTTCGGTAGGCATCCTATACCCTTTTTTCTTAAGTGGGTTATCCACAATCCTCATGCCCTCTTCGTATAACCCCTGATCATTGGGAAGGTAAACACACTCTGATGCGCCAAATTCTTTTTCGGTAAGAAGATTGCAGTAGCGGGCAGAATCAAACCACGAGATGCAAATCATCGCACTATCAGGGGTTTTTGAATATTTCTCGATGTAGCGCTGTTGAGGCATCAACGCCAAAAAATCGTTTATGGTGACTTCCATTTGCGCAACGGCGATAGATCTTGCAAGGCTTCTTTCATGAATGCGCTCAGCTTCATACCTTAACGGCTCATCAAGTGGTGAACCAATTTGAAACTTAATGGGACCATCAAGAACGACAAAAGTTTGCCCCATAGAATTAACCAGCCATTTATATCCGGGAACTATTTTAAATTTCACAGATTCACAAACCAAATCACAATCTTTCCCCATGCCCCATCGCTTTCGTAACAACCAATCTAATGCACCATGCAATCCAGCATCGGGGCTATTTTGATACAAGCCAAGAAATTCGCTCTTCCACTTACTTTTGGTTTCTAAATCAATGGAATCAAAATCTAAATCACCAAGCGCTACAACCATGGCTCTTTTTGCAGAAATATCAGCAGTAAAATTTAATTTTTCAACAAACATTGCAGGTGAAACATTAAGTTGCCCAAGCATCAATTGGCATTTGCTTTTCGAAGTTGGATCTGATGAAAATGAAAAGACAGAAAACCCAGCCTCCTCACCCAGGCTAATTTGAATAGCAGCAGCAATTCCTCGTCTGTCTTGCAACTTAAGATTCTGAGCAAAGCCAGCCATTTCAAGTTTTGATGCTCTAATGCTTTTTGCAAGCTGCAAAACTTCCTCTTTTAGGGGAATCATCTTCGCAAATATAACCCGGGCATTTCTTGGATCGGATACCTCTATCAAATCAAAAAGCTGGGCCGAATCGTTGCGAAAAAATTCGCAACAAAGACTGGTGGCAAAATCTCGATGGGAAGATTCAATCTCAATATTTTTAATTCTAGAAATCAACGAAGGGTGCAATTTGTCTTTAACCGACCAGAAAACCTCAGCCCATTCAACCAAAAACAATTTGTTTTGAACCAGCAATTTATCAGCAATTTGTTGTAAATAAGAGTCAAGTATTGGATGCCCTGGATCCCAAAACGCTAAAGCTCCTGCTAACTTTAACAATTCATCAGCATCAGCTTTTTTAAACTTCTGCACAACCCCTTCAATCAACATTTGCTTAAAAGGTTCAAGCCTTTTTCTGATCACCAAAAAATCAGGTACACTTGCTTTAAGCATTAAGTCACAAAGCTCACGATCTAACTCAGGTTTGCCACAGCCTAATCCCAATAGCACCTTCATTCGCCTGGGATCAGTTTTATCCATAGAAGCAAGTTCTTGGTGATAAATCAATGAAGTGCGCGAAATAAATTCATCAGATTTTTCAAGCGCTAATTCGAGTGATTTGCCCTCTGCAAGAAAGACACCATCAACCATTGCCTTTGCTTTGCCATTCAAATCAGCTTCATATCCACGATGAATCAACCAAGCAGTCAAACATAAAAAGATGGCGCAGGAACATAAAAGTGCAGCAACTAACTTGTAATTGACATTCAATTTTTGAGGGTTCAAGGCTTGATTACAAGAATGAAGATAAGATCTAAGATCAGCAGAAAACTCATTCGCAGAAGCGTAGCGATCTTCTTTGTTTTTACAAAGAGCCTTTAAGCATATTTTCTCAATGGCCTGCGGAATATTTGGGTTTATTTTTGAAGGCAATATAAAATCAGCTTTAATCACGGAATCAATAATTTCTGCAATATTCGTACCCTGAAAGGGTCTTTCACCACAAAGCAATTCGTAAAAAACCACACCCAAGCTAAAAATATCAGACCGTTGGTCAACCAGATTACTTATGCCACCAGCCTGCTCCGGGCTCATGTATGCAGGGGTTCCGGTAAATTCAGTCTGCTTATTTGAAAAATCAACTTTTAATGCCAATCCAAAATCTGCAACATGAGCGTTACCCAATTGATCAAGCAAAATGTTATCAGGCTTTACATCCCGATGAACAAGCCCTTTCTCATGCGCATGGCCCAAGGCTTCTGAAACCAATAAAACCCTGGCAATTGCATCTTCAAGGGAACAGCGACCCTGCTTTATTTTTTGGGCTAGGCTTACGCCATCAATAAATTTTGAAATGAAAAAAACGCCTTCAACTTCGGAACTACCCACATCATAAACGGGAACAATATGAGGATGATCTAGTGAAGCAAGAATTCTTGCCTCTTCAAAAAATGATTTTAATCGTTCAGTATCTTTGAATGCTTTTTTCGCAACTTTAATCGCAACTAACCTATCAAGCTTTTCATCCCTAGCAAGAAAAACTCTTCCAAAAGAACCTTCGCCAAGCTGCTTTATAACCCGATATCGATCTAGTATAATATCCACTTTTACCTGATCAGCATTTTCCCAATCCGTGATACCTGTAATAGATTTTAAACTTGATACTGATTTTGCATCAACTGAGCCGAATTGAACAACGGTTTCATTAAAAGCTAAACTATTGCCTAAATTATCAGTTTGGGCAGACAGGATTTCCTTCTTATCCATCCAAATTGCCTCAAGAGTTAGAAAACCTTACAAAAAAACAATATCGAGTCACACGGTTATTCAAGTTAGAAAATTCCTTCATTCATTATAACCAATAAAACATTAAATCACCGTAACAAAAAAGCGCAAGGTTAGCAGTTACAGAAATTGTTTAATCAGTAATTTTAATTTAATCCTACCTAATCTTAATGCCAGAGCTTAAATTCAGAAGTACGAGACTAATTTTTCTTAATTTCGGGAGCTAAATTTATGATTACTTTACACAAACCACTTTGCTTTTTAATTGCTTTAATACTATCAACACATAATGTTATCGCCCAAGATCTCCGCACTTCTTTAATGCAAAGCATCAGCCAAAGAGAGGAATCATCTTGGGCCATGGCACAAAAGATTTGGGATTTCGCAGAACCTGGCTACCTTGAAAAACAATCTTCAAACCTCATCGCCAATGCTTTAAACAAAGAGGGCTTTATAATAGCAAAAGGTATCGCAGGAATTCCCACAGCTTTCTCGGCAACTCTGGGTTCAGGAAAACCAATTATTGCCATCCTTGGTGAATACGATGCACTTCCTGAAATCGCTCAAGAAGCTGTCCCCTTTCGTAAAGCTAAAGAAGGTGGTAATGGCTACGGTCAGGCTTGCGGGCATCATTTATTTGGGGTCGCCTCTGCAAATGCAGCAATGGCAATCGGAGATGCCATCAAGGCGGGAAAAATCAAAGGAACCATTAGGTATTATGGTTGCCCTGCCGAAGAAGGAGGCGCTGCAAAAGCATTCATGGTTCGGGAAGGCTTTTTCAAAGATGTTGATATTGCACTGCATTGGCACCCGGGCAGCCGAAATGCTGCAGGTGATTCATCATGCCTTGCCAGAATTGCAGTAAAGTTTCGTTTTCACGGCCAAGCTGCGCATGCAGCAGGTTCACCTGAAAAAGGTCGCAGCGCACTTGATGGCTTATTACTTGCAATGCATGCAGTGGAACTACTCCGTGAACATACACCTGAAGGCACCCGCTTGCATCACACCATTACTTCGGGAGGTGGCGCAGCCAATGTTGTTCCAGAATTTGCAGAAGGGTTTTTCTATGTTCGACATCCTAAATCGGATGTTGTAAAAACACTTTGGCCTCGTTTACTAAAATGCGCCCAAGGCGCTGCTCTTGCAACAGAAACCAGGCTCGAAGTCGTTCCTTTAGGTGGAACCATGGAAATACTTCCAAACGATACCCTTGCACAGGTAACCAGAAAAAATCTGATTGGACTCAACAACCTTGAATACACCAAAGAAGAAATGGCTTTCGCATTGCGCATTCGTGAAACATTCCCAGAGAAAAACACTCCACTCGACTCTCTCAAGGAAGTTCTCGATCTTTCAGGAAAAACCACCATGGGTTCAACCGATGTTGGCGATGTTTCATGGGTGGTACCAACCACGGGATTTAGCGCTGCCACTTGGGTTCCCGGAACCCCCGGGCATTCATGGCAAGCCGTGGCATGTGGCGGAACAACCATAGGTAAAAAAGGAATGATGCTAGCTTCAAAAGTTTTAGCAACAACTGCTATGGATCTTTTTGAATCACCAGAACTTGTTGCAAAAGCGAAAGCTGAACTTGCCAAGAAACTCGAAGGCAAGAAATATGAACCCCTAATGGAGAAAGAACAAAAGCCTCCCTTGGATTACCGCTTGCCGGGCAGACAAAAAACCGCTGCCGATTAAAACCTAGCCAACCCAAGAAAAGTGGAAGATTAGCCACGGAATTTCACGGAAACAATACCAAGCAAAAGCAGAAGCAGAAGATTAGCCACGGATTAACACGGAATTTCACGGAATCAAAACACTTCTTTCAGAGCCGGATGCGTGAGCGACGGTAATACTCATCCCTTAGGTTCAAATGGAGAAGTTGCAGTGGGGCTTCCCCATCGCAACTAATCTGTCTTAAAACAAACCCATATCAATTAATGATAAATAAAAGTGGTGGAGGTTAGAAACTCGGGCTAGCGAAGCGAAGGGCCCTTTTCCCGGAGGGAAGAGGGTTGGGAGTTGGGAAAATAAAACAATAAGAGAAAAAGAGAAAGTCTTAATAATAGAAACAAAAAGCCCGTGGACCAAAGTCAACGGGCTTTAATGAAACAAACAATCACAAGGAACTTATTTCAAAGTAGCAAGGAAGGCAATAATATCAAGAAACTCTGCTGGGGAAATAGTTCCAGCCAAGCCTTCTGGCATACTGCTTTGCTTTAAAGTCTTACGCTCCTCGATATCTGCAACTTTGATGACTCGCTTAACTTTGCCATCGAAAATCACAACCTCGTCTTTGTTTTCACTTACCAGCAAACCGGTTACGATTTTGCCGCTAGAGGTGCTGATCAAGGTTGAAAGATATTTTTTATCAACATCTGCGTTAGGGTCGATAATAGATTCCACGAGTTTGTATTTGGTAAGGCGCATACCAACTTTCATCATATCTGGGCCGAAATCCTGGCCTTCGTTAAATACCTTATGGCATGCGAGGCATCCCCTACGAAAAACCTCTTTGCCGTTGGCAGCATCGCCACCCTTCATATCAGCAAGCGCCTGCATGGCTTTATTGCGTTGTTCCAAGGCGGAAGAATCCTTGCCCAAAAGGATTTGCAAATAGGGAACAACCTGAGCGCCTTTTTTATCGATGGAGATGACATTATCGAGCAACTTCTTGCCTGCGGGATCATCCTTAGCTAGTTCGCCCTTCAGGTAACTAGTTCTCCAACCATTAAGGTTTGCGCCCAAGGCCGCTTCACCCGTGTATTGAGTAAAGTAGTCAGAGGGATTCTTACGCAAAGATTCAAGAACTGCACTGGCAGATTCGGTGGTAGAGAAATAACTAAGCCCGCGAAGGGCTTCGGTTCGAGTTCTTCCACTTTCATTTAAGGACGCTGCTTTTAGAAGATCGAAGGCAGAGGGCAAATAATCGCGTTCATCTGCAACAATACGAGTCGCTGCAGCTTTCGCATCTGATGTTTTGCAACCCATAACCTGCTTGACAAGATCGACATCCACTGCATGAAAGCTTTGTTGAATCCACAAGGCTTCACAGCAAAGACGATCGTAATCTTTATTAGTTTTATCAAGTTTTGAAACCCATTCCTTAACCAAAGGCAGAACCTCTGCAGCGGTATGAGAATGAATTTCGTTCCGAGCACGGGCACGGGTACGCCATTCGTATTCGCTTAACTGCTTGAGCAGTTCAGGAACTGTTTTACCGAATTGAGTAACTGGTTTAAGTAAGGGCTTATCTTTGTAAACCAGGCGGTAAATTCTACCGTGAACATGATCACGATTGGGATCGCGTTGGCTGTATTGCATATGACCGATAAGAGGATTGGCCCAATCACCAAACCAAAGAGCACCATCGGGGCCGATTTGTGGATCGACAGGCCTGAAATGCTTGTCCGTGCTTTTGATCAAATCGAAAGGGGTTTTGGCATCTTTAGGGTCATGCCTGACGCGAGTACCTTTATAGCCAGCGCCATCCTCTGAAAAAGTCCAACGAGGAATACCGTTCATGTTAATCACACAAGCATAGATAAACTGGCCCTGCACATCATCAGGGAATTGGCGGGACACCAAAAATTCACTGCCAACAACAGGCCTCATGCCTTCAGTTGGGAAGACAGCGTTAAGTCCTTTGCGACCTTGAAATTGCTTCCCAGAAAGGGGTGTATCCCAATGCTGGTTGGCTCCGGTACCATCACCACAAAAGCCCTGACTCCATTGATCGAAAACATAGCACCAAGGATTACCATAACCAGGGGTAACATAATGGCTAATTTTCCAAGTTCTTGGATCAAGCACATAGGCACCCGAAGAACCAAAGTTGCGGAATGCTCCCCAAGGAGTTTCCACAGTGGTACTCATCGCAACGCCTTCCAACATATGAAGCAAACCACCATTGTTTTCTTCGAAGGCACCAACCGTATGGTGGGTATCTTCGGTAGCCCAACCATCGAGTACATGAACAACCACATCGGCTTTATCATCGCCATCGGTATCTTTGAGCCAAATAATACGGGGCTGATCAACAACGATAACGCCTCCGTTGTAAAACTGGAAGCCGGTGGGACAATGAAGTTTATCGTAAAAAACAGTACTTTTGTCAGCTTTGCCATCACCATCGGTATCTTCAAGGATGACAATTTTATCGCTGGGTTTAGGATCACCTGGTTTCCACAATGGGTAACTGGGCATAGTAGAAACCCAAAGTCGGCCTTTGTTGTCAAAGCTCATCTGTACAGGTTTAGCGATTTCAGGAAACTTAGATTCATCAGCAAAAAGTTTGATTTCGTAACCGGGTGGAACAGTGCAAGATTTGATGAGTTCATCAGGGGGAAGAATTTTAGGGCCACCTTCCTGATTTTCACTGTATTTCTGTCTGGGTTCACCAAAACGAGTTGGGGGGTTAAAAAGCACGCCAGTCTTTGAATCATCAATTTTACCAGAGACTTTTTTACCTTGGGCAATATCCCACACCAATTGATCGCGAACTGCAGCCATGTTGCGAATTTTCAAGTATTCACGCGGGAAGGTCTCGGTATCAAAGGTGCGTCTGCCACCATAAACATACCAACCATTCAACATGCGGTAATCCTGCAAATGAACCCACGATTTATCGTTGATAGCTTTGCGAAGTGTTTCCAGCATGGAAGTATTGCTGGATGCAGGGTTGGTACTGTTAAATAATCCGGCATCTAAAACCTGACCAACGACCTTGTCGCCAGCTTCATTAACATGGCACCCATTGATAGTGAACTGGGAACCAGCTTTTTCATCGAATGCCTTGAGAGTCGGGGTAAAGATATCAACGAAGGCAATTTTTCGATAAGTTGCAACAGTTTTGGCAGCATCAGCATAAAGCTTTAGATTCTCATTTTCTTTTTTACCTTCGGGAAGAAGGGAATCGCCTGTAGATTCAAAGGCAATCGGGGAAATGATTACAAACCTTGGGCTACTTTTTGAATCATCCCGGGCATACTTCTGAGAGTACTCATCAATAAACTTTTCGTAATCTGCCTTAAATTTTTCAACACCAAGAGGGCCAGCAAAAGATTCATTGAAACCAAAGAAACAAAGAAACGTGTCTGGGTTAAAAGCAAAAAGAGGATCATCAAGCTTGGTATAATCGTTGGCACGCTGGCGGTTTGCAACTTCATCCGCTGGCCGGCCAAAGTTTCTGAACACCAATTCTTTTTCGGGGAAGCGAGCATGAAGCAAAGTTTCAAAATGACCAAAAAGGTTCATTCGCTCTGCTGTGGAATTGCCAACAAGAGCAATCCGTTCACCTTTAATAAATTGTAAAGGCAAAGTACTTGCAGGTAGATCCGCCTTCTTGGGCCTGGCAGCGGGTTTGAGTAAGTCTTTATTATCAACGCCCGACCCCTTCAACGGTTCTTTTTTCTTTTGCGCTGAGGCAAAGCTGCTCATAGCAAACATTGCAGAAATAATCGCACCACAAACCAACAATCGATTTACATACTTCATTTAATGCTCCATGAATCAAATCCATTAGACAACCGTAATAATAAGTATAAACAAAAACCCTTAATAAAACCAATATGGAAGCTGAAAGATTACTAGAAAACCTAAAGTAATGTTACCCAGTTAAATTGTCGAATTAACAGCAATTTTTGTAATTACTTTACTCGTCCTTAACCAGGCCTTAAACTTGTTTTTATACCGGCCTAATTTCAAAAGAGGCAGATAATGAATAATAAAAAGAAATTCGCCTTGATGCTGTTTTTGGGTTGCGTGTGCATCTTAAATGCCCAAGAAACTAAATCCCCAAAAGTAGAAGTCTTTGATTTTGGCAAAGGATTGAAAATTCAAATGGTGTTAATTCCTGCAGGAAAGTTTCAAATGGGGGCGCTGGAATCAGAAAAAAGTTATTCTCCAAACGAAAAACTTCATGAAGTAACATTAACCAAATCATTTTATCTGGGGAAATACGAAGTCACACAGGAACAATGGGAGTTGGTGATGAAAAACAATCCCAGCACTGAAAAAGGACGCACATTACCTGTTACTGATGTATCCTGGGAAGATGCGCAAACCTTTTGTGAAAAGCTAAATA
>CALARU010000051.1 GCA_937888715.1 uncultured Planctomycetaceae bacterium
TTCTTCCCAAGATTTCTCAAATCGCAGACAAGTGTGTATTTGTTCGCTCCCTTATAGGCTCTGCTGGCGCCCACGATGGTTTTCAATGCCAATCAGGCTTTGCTGCAAAAGACCAATCCAACATTGGTGGCAGGCCCGCTTTCGGTTCCGTACTTGCTAAACTTCAAGGTGCCACAGGCGATTCCGCACCCGCCTTCGTCGATATCATGCAAGGCAGACCCCAGGTGCGTAACAGCGCACGACCCGGTTTCCTCGGCCCTACCTATACCCCTTTCAGACCCGACATCTCTCACCTCTTTACACGCGAACTCGAATCAGGCATGAAGGGCGAACTCGCTAAACGAGGTAAAGCCCACGCCATTCAACTCAACCTTGTTGAAGGCTTAACACCCGACCTGGTCAGCGATCGCACCAAACTTCTTGCCAGCTTCGATGCTTCCCGCAAATCCCTCGATGCTTCAGGCTCAATGGATGCCCTTGATCGCTTCACCCAACAAGCCGTTGGTATCATCCTTTCAGGCAAACTTGCAAATGCTATCGATCTTGAAAAAGAAACTCCAAGCACCGTTGCAAAATACGCTTTCCCAATCAATGAACCCAAACGATCCACAACCAGCGAAGATGGCAACGCAGGAAAAAAACTCCTCATCGCACGACGCATGATTGAAGCAGGCGTTCGCTGTGTCAGCGTTTCCTTCAGCGACTTCGATACCCATGAGGGGAATTTCCCCCGCATGAAACAACTCCTGCCCATCGTCGATAATGCAATCCATGCCCTCATCACCGACCTCGAAGACCGGGGCATGTTGAATGATGTTGCTATTGTCGTCTGGGGTGAATTTGGCAGAACGCCACGCATTGATCCCAAATCCGGTGGCAGGCACCACTGGCCAGAAGTCACTCCTGCCCTTCTTGCGGGTGGCGGTTTCAAAGGCGGCCAAATCATTGGCGCAACTGATCATCATGGCGCACGAGTTGTTGCCCGCCCTGTCACCTTCCAAGATATTTTCGCATCTCTCTATAAATCATTGAACATCAATCCATTAACCACCATTCTTGATCCCAATGGCAGACCGCAGCACCTATTAGACAACGGCATCCCTATCCGCGAACTGTTTTAAAACAACAACAGACATTGCTTATCACTTTTTTATTGCTCCTTGAACCAATCAAGTGTTTACTATCTCTATCCCTGCCTGATTTGATCCCTCCTATTCACGGAGCTTTAATTATGAAATCTCAAAGTCGAAGAAGCTTCATCAAAACCACTGCAGCTTTATCCTCAGGGTATTTCATTGCAGAATCTAGCAATGCTGTTGCTGGGCCCAATGATAAAATCCGGGTCGCTTGCATCGGCGTGCGCGGCCAAGGCGGTTCACTCCTCGCGAACTTCGCGGCACAGCCCGATGTCGAAGTCTCCCACATCGTTGACCTCGATGAATCAGTTCGACTTCGAAAAGGCGCAGAGATCAAAGAGAAAACAAAAAAAGAACCCAAGCTTGTCATCAATTATCAAGACATTCTTAATGATAAATCAATCGATGCTTTTGTGATTGGAACCCCTGACCACTGGCACGCCCTCCCCTGCATCCACGGTTGCATCGCGGGAAAAGATGTTTATGTCGAAAAACCCGATGGCCATAATATCCTGGAAGGCAAAACCATGGTGGCCGCAGCCCGCAAATACAACCGCATTGTACAAATGGGCACTCAGGCACGCAGCGCAGCCTACCTCAAAGAAGCGGTCGAATACATCAAAGCAGGAAACATCGGCAAACCCATCTTTGCAAGATCTTGGGAAACCGATAAACAAGGCGCAATAACAGCAGTTCCCGATAGCGAACCACCCAAAGGCATCGACTACGATATGTGGCTGGGCGCTGCCCCTAAACGCGCATTCAATCAACGAAGGTTCCATGGTTCTTGGCGCTGGTTCTTTGATTACGGTTGTGGCGATCTGGGGAATGATGGTGTGCACCGTTTGGATTATGGCAGGTGGGCTTTGGGTGCAATCGGCTACCCCCTTTCCATCAGCACCGCAGGCGGAAAATTCTTTTTCGAAGATGTTCAAGAATGGCCCGATACAATGCAGGTTACCTACGAATACCCAGGGCAAATTTTAGTCTATGAAATGCGCATCTGGTCCAAGCCTCGCCTTCATGACCTCACCGAGGGCGCTGTGGTTCATGGCGAAGGTGGCTGGGTCCTGATTTCCAACAGCAACTGGAAAGCGTTCGACAAAGATAATAAACTGGTGAAGCAGGGAACAAGTCCTTCACCTTTGCCTTTGCACATTCGCAACTTCCTTGATTGTGTTAAATCACGAAAACGAGAAGAGCTTAATCAAGAAATTGAACAAGGGCACCAAAGTAGTGTGCTTTGCCATGCTGGTAATATCGCATGGCGTACAGGCAAGAAACTGAAGTTTGATCCAAAGACCGAAACCTTTGATGATGCAGAAGCGAACAAATTTGTAGGAAGAGAAGCCCGCAAGGGCTTCGAACTTCCCAAGATTTAATTTACTTCTCGGCTTTGATCAAGGAAGCTGCAGGCTTCATGATTAGCATGGAATCCGCTTCGCTAATCAGAAACACATCGCCCTGCTTGTTATCGGCAACGCGGGCGTAGTATTTTTTAGAACCACCTTCCTGCCTGCCTATAAGCAGAGTTCTTTTACCCATGGGCGTTCCTATTTCGATGGTTGTTTCAACCGGATCGAGCCCGAATAGATTTAAAGATGCCCCTTTATCCACCACATAACGTTCAAGTTTCAATCCTGAAAGTGAAGCGAGCATAGCGTTAACCAAAACATCATTGACGCGATCGGTTGGCTTAGGAACAGAAACCCAAACATTATTTCTTTTGGCGAGTTCGAAATTATTGTTCGCAGAGGTGACTTTGATGGAATCGATTTGAACAGCATCGAGTGGTGTAGCCCAAACAGTGCGAGTTCGAAATTCACCCTGAAGCCAATTGGTTTGTTTAACATCAAGCAAGAAAACAAGATCTTTGCCTGCGATTTGAGCATAGCACCGGGTGGCAGATTCATCACGTTTGCCAAGTTTGATTTCGAGCAGCAACTTACCTGCGTTTTTAATCTGCCAGCGGGTTTCAGGTTTATCTAAACCATAGCGGGTTAGGTCTTCTGGAGTTGGTTTTTCAACAACAAGTTCATCAGCACGAAGCCTGGCAAGCCCATCTAAAGCGTCATCAAGTTGTTGCTGATCCGCTTCAGAAACAAACGGTTCGGTCAATTTCCAGTTGCCATCGACTCGGGCAAAGGTTGCTTTGCGAGGGCCTCTTTCAAGCAAGAGTTGATCTGCATCGGGAAAGCGAGTTATGTTGCGATCCCGATAAAACAAAGGCGAAGCAATCAGCTTTTTAACAATCACTTCAGAGAGTACGCCCACAGCTTTGCCAT
>CALARU010000052.1 GCA_937888715.1 uncultured Planctomycetaceae bacterium
GATCAGATTGAATCGAGGCTTTTCAGTCTTAATTCAGTGATCTTTTCTTTGACATAAGCGATTGCTGCTAATGCCTTGGGATGTTCCTTCATAGCCTTGAGAGATTTTTGGATCTCCGCAAGCTTTGAAGCAGCAGTGGCAGTAGCCCCCAAGTCTTTCGTATTAACCGAACTTAGAATTTGCTCTGTCTCCCCAATTAGGCCGCTCACTTTCATGCCAACAGGTGCTGCTATTTGCATGATCACAGAGCGGACTTTTGAGGCTTCCTCATGATCAACCCAAAGAACATGTGTCAGTATCTCAAGGTGCTCAGGTTGGACTTCCTCTGCGCCATTTAGCCAGGCGTATGCCTGCACAATGGAAACAGATTTAAACTGCCTGCGGTCACTTGGCTTAACACCTTGGCGTGCAAGTTCATCGAGAATGGACTCAAGAGCCTGCTTCGCTTCCTTAGACCAGACTAGACCCTGGGCATCAAGGCGAGCTGCGATTAGTTCATGCCCAGAGAGGGAGGTACTAAATTCTGGTGGTTGGTTATTCCACAAGAGTTTCTGTCTTCCTGCCGCTGAGCTGATTGGCAAGACACTCTTCCTTAGCATAAACCTATCCACTAGTGCACCAAGGCTTTTGGCCTCATCGCCTGAAGGCCAGTCATTCGCTGCACCTAAACAAATCTCAAGCGGAACCCTTCTAGCTATGCCATCCCCTTTATCAAAGACCTTTTCGTGTAACAATTTGAGTAAAACATTGAGTATGGCAGGCGAAGCTCGGAAGATTTCATCGAGAAAGACATACTGGCTTTCTGGCAACTTATTGGTGGTTATACGCACGAACTTATCGAGTTTTAATTCTGATAAGCTGTACATACCAAGAAGCTCTTCGGGCATTGAAAAGCGATTAAGCAGGCAAGAAAATTTACTACCATGTGTCCATCGCATGAGGCTATCAATCAGCAAACTCTTACCACATCCAGGAGGACCGACCAAAAGTAAATGTTCACCTGCAATGAGGCTGGTAAGTAGTAAATCGATTTCTTCAGTGCGCTCGATAAGAGAGTCTCCCAACTCTTTGCGAACGGCTGCGAACTTGTCACGAACCGTTAGAGAATCTTTGACTGACTGTTTAGGCATAGCTAAAACTGCATTCATAATAAGGCTCCAAAATACGCCATAAAACCATGGCTGGCGAGCAAGACCTAAGTTGGCCTTCTCATATATTATGACGCAATTAAGGCTCGGATTAAGGGCTGTGAATGGGTGAGTGAGGTGCCTTGATTAAGGAAGAAGATGCGCAGGTTGTAAAGTGCTTGCGTTTCCCTGCTGCTTGTTGCCAGATTGTAGATGCAGGTGGGTTGTGGTGAGGTTAAGATACTGCTCTAGGATAACTTGAATTCCTTTTATGGTTGGAGTCTGACGATGGATCCTTTTGTTGTACGCTATGCAGAGTTACGGGCCAGTATTGCCTCAAAGGCTGGCGTCACCACGAGTGAAGCGGATGTATTCTTTAACCTCGGCCGCCCGCCTATTAGTCTGGAAGCCGATCATAAGCTCCAGCATCCTAAAACTCCATACTCCTCGGAAGAACGGAGATTTATAGTCGATACTCAATCTATTGCAAGTAACCTCAACCGCCACCAAGTGTCCCTGGCCCCGGTCATTCCTGTGAAGCAAAAAAAGGCTCCAGTCAAGCGGAAGCAGAGTGGAGACTCAGAAAAACTTGATAAATTGATTATTAAAATGACAAAAAAAAAATCCACCACGAAAGATATTGTCAGTGCTGCCCAGAAAAAATTCCCCTCCCAAGATATCGACGATTGTGTTATCCGCTCGCGTAAATCTAGGCTACGAAAATTAGACAAACTTATCTAGAATGTGACGGAATGTGACGGTCACATTTGGTTACTATAGGTCTTTCTACGATTCTTGTAATCTGCCTACTCGCCCGCTGGAGGCGTGTGTAGTTTAAAGGAGTCGCCTGTGCCTAATCAATTTCCAAAAGATCCAAACGGTCGCCTTGCGCTTTCTGCAACGGAAGTTGCTCGCATGCTCGGTATCGCCCGTTCCCAGATCTTTAAATTGGTTGCCGCTGGTCGTTTCCCTAAGCCTACCAGGCTGGGTAGAAGAAATCCTCGATGGTTGGTGTCCGACCTTGAGAGATATTTGGAAGGAGGTGGCAGTCACCCTGATCATAGGGCTGGCGGTTGATATTCGGTGGGATAACCCTCCCACATTTCTTAGTTCAAATTAGAAATTACCTTTTGTGCGATTAGTTCACGCTGCAGTTGTTCTGCCGCCACGGCTACCCGCTTGAATTTTGGAGAACTTTAATGAACGACAAGTTTGATTTTGAAACCAGTTTAAACAAGTTGGAGGCCTCAGATTTGACAAGCCCTCAAAAACTGGAACCTGTTGCTGAAACTGAACTAGGTGACGCTCTTGTGCAGTCTGCGTTACCGCAAGAACAGCCATCTTTGGCTACCCCGATAAACATTCCTAAGGCTGCCAATAGTGCGGCCCCCAAGAAAACCAAACCTAAAACTGTTACTGCCCCCGAACCCTTACCCCCGGAGAAATCGATGCACGATGATGATGAATTTTCGCCTGAGAACCTGCGTGTGTTAAACACGATGGATTTGAAGGATCTACTGAAAGTGGAATTAGTTGAAATTGCGGTAAGAAAGCCAAAGAAGGACGAATGGTTCCGAGTTCTTCCTGGCCATTTTCAGCAGGGCGGTATTTTAGAGATACAACGGGAGACATATTGGGTCTCACCTAAAATTCAGAGCCAGTTTTTGGGGGATCCGTGCTTCAGTGTGCGGATCTGCGTGTTGGCAGTAACAAAGCAGGGAGTGCCATTTATTTGGCCGCTCAGGCCAGACTGTGACGCCGGCGGCAAAAGCGATAAACATGCCCGGGGCCCTCTTGCGGCTATGCAATTGGCTCAAGAAAAATGGACACGAATGTTCTGGCTCAAGGACAAGTTTGAATACTTTATTGAGACGGCTGACATCTCGGACGAACCAAAATTTCCTGAGAAATCCTTCTCTGAGCTTCTGCGCCTCGGGTTC
>CALARU010000053.1 GCA_937888715.1 uncultured Planctomycetaceae bacterium
GGCTCAGGTCTTTTTTTTGCATACCACCATTCCATCTACTTCCGGTTCTGAAAGATATGTGGGTGAGGACTGCGTTCCATGGGTCTTTTGTTTTTGATTGATGAGAAGTAAAAAGAATAAGGCAAAGAAGGCCCGGTGCGGGCCCTCCTTATTATCTATGACATGAACCGTTTGATCGGCCCAGTTTGCTCTGCAATCAATTTGTTCAGGCCCAAATCGAGGTCGCCAAAATGTTTGATCGGGTTGCCATAGGCATTAAGGATTGTGGTGAACCAGTTGCCAATGGTCTTGTGTCCTTCCGTGCCCCAATAAGGTAGTCGAATATAACGACCTGCGATGTTGAGCTTGGCGTTCTTGCCAGACATGACGAGATAGGGCCATTCAACGCCAGTGCTATGATGGGTCTCTCCGTTGTCTGCGAAATAACAGAGCATGGTATTGTCAAACATGGAGCCCGTGCCCTCGGGAACACTCTTTAACCTTTTGACGATGGTGTCAATCAAAGTCATATGGCGAATACGGATGGCTTCCCGAATCTCGTTGGCATTGAGTTTCCCGAAGCCTTTGCCGTGCCCGACATCGTGCAGGTTGATCTTTTCCGTTTCGAGGCCGGGGACTCCGGTATAGAGGGTACCAAGTTCATCGACGGTGAAGGCGACGACATTGGTCATGCCCGAGATCAGTGCAGATAGAAGAATCTCAGTGTGGCCGATCTGACAGTCGATGGTAGATAGATCGTCAGCAAAATACTTTGTGTCCAACTTGGGAATATTTTTGGCTATGATACCTCCCATCGCTTCTAATTTTCTGTTTCTAGCGCGAATGTCTTCCATGGCATCAGCATAGTTCTTGACTTTCGCCAACTCTAGGCCAGCGAGTTCTTGACTGCGAGCTGATTGGTTGGCTGCGGTGAATGCCAATAATTTCCGTTCGAGTTCGTAACGGATGCGACCGCTTTCGTTGTTGGCTATCGACTTGAACAATTCGTTGATAGCCACCTTGGGCGAACCAAAGGCATAATTGGGCTGCTGAGGGCCCCGTGCCGAGAAGCCTTTTTCAATCCCGTGAATGTTGCCTCGCGCATTGCCTCCATCAATGGGGAAGCAAGCCAGTTCGATATGTTCGAGGGGGGAAGGAAAAAGTTTGGCCAGTTCGAAATCGACCGTTGCCCACTTGATAGAGCTTAAGCGTTCATTGGCGGCATAAACGCCGAGGCATGACTGCCAAGAGTGGTGCCCGTTGGTGCACATTTTGCCCGACAATCCTTGAAGAATGGTCAAATCATTCTTGTGGGAGTTGAGCGGACTCATCCATTTGGGTAGTTCGTGTTTATCGAGATCTACTTCAAATGATTCTTTCTTGTTCTCTTTAGCCATGTCGGCGGGGCCGAGGCTAGGCGGAACCATAACACTGGGAAAAAGGCCATTACCTTTGTGCATGAAGATAAAGCGCATAGGTGGTTGGCCGGCATCCAAAGCGCTAGATGCGTTCGAAATGGAGGCAGGAAGCATCAATGCCCCGGTTCCCAAGGCGGATGATTTCAAGAAGTTTCTTCTAGTATTCATAATATTATCCTCGTCAGTTGTTTTACTTACGATACATGAATGAGTCAGATGTTAAAAGGGAAACAATGACAGCTTTGAAACTGCCACCACTTTCCACATAAGCTTTATCGGCATGGATGAGCGTCTGTGAATCAGAGAGCATTTCATTGCGCCCCATGTAATAACGGAACGCATGACGGATGATAGACTGTCGGACACGATCAGATTTAGCGAGATGGTCAATCAGTTCAAAGGCATCCTTGACCGGCCCATCCAGCTTGGGGTCGCCTGTGCCACGGAGGTATCCATCGGTAGTCACGGGCTTGGTTTTGTAAGTGTTGAAAGCGGATTTGCCACTGGCTGTTGTGAGCAGGTTTTCCTGATTCTCTAGGGGTTCATTAGCGCGATAGCGTCCGAAATCATCGAACTTCTCAAAAGGATAGCCTAGCGGGTTCATGTGCTGATGGCATTTCCAACACGCAGTCTGCGCCACGCCGGTAACCGATTCTACGCGTTCCCTAAGTGTCATGTGTGGATTTTCGGGGACCTTGGCATCTACGGTGATAGGCACATCGGGAACACGGCCAGCGAGAAGTTTCTCTTGGATCCAGCGCCCGCGCCGGATGGGATCTGTGTGGAAGTTCGACGAATGGGCAATTAGCCACGCAGGGTGGGTAAGCAGGCCCATATGATTTGGTAACTTGAAAGGCTGAACCACGGAATAATCTAGGTTGTCCTCGCCACCATATTTCCCGCCTAGGCCCGGTGTAACTGGAAGACCATAACTCTGAGAATAGTTGTATGGATTGCCGTGTGCCCATGGAAATGTCGTAAACGGTGTGTTACCTTTACCAATCGTATAAGTAAGATGCTGCATGACTCTTGGCAAAGTATTGGAGTGAACGCCTCGCCCGGTTGAAACAAGATCAACATGGTGCTTTTTCAATAAATCCAGATTGGCGTCCGCGACTTTTTCGGGGTTCTTGCGCCAGTCTGTGTCCTTAAGCGCTTCATAGAGTTCCTTCCAGCCAGCGATTATCTTCAAGCCCTTGTCGTTGTCGATATTATGGTAGAGAAAGAATTGGTCGGTTGTAAGCAGGTTTTCAAAGACACTTCGATCCTGTTTGACATACATATCAACAATTCTGTCAGCTTCAACAATAAGGCGTCCGGGTGTTGCACTGCTTCCGCGGCCTGGATTTTGGTAGTAACCACCGCTGCGACTATTGTCCTTGAAAACCTTCACAGCGTTTGGATAGCCAAAAAACTCACGAAAGAAACGGACGATCTTTGGATGAGAAGTTTTATTGGAATCGTTTACCGTTGGGTCGATCACACCGCTGTAGTAAGTATCGTTTGCCAGCAATCTTGTGACTTCCCGCTTGTAATCCTCTTTGGTATTAAGCCGCCCTTCTGAGGCAGCTTTGAGAAGCAGTGAGTCCGGTCCCCAGTCACCCAGGGAATAGGAAATGGCATAGCTTGCTTCTCGGGGCGAGAGCATCTTCCTGCCATCTTCATCCGCTGCACCTGCGCCGAATTCTAGCCGATAAAGAAACTCCGATTCCAATAAAATGGCAGCCAGCATCTGGCGCAGCCCTTCGGTATTTCCAGCAATATCAATTGCGGAGCGGGTAAGTTCTAAATACTTCGCCAACTCTGTGTCGTTGGCTGTGCGTCGGAGAACGAGGCCAAACTGTGCTTGGATGGCAGCGATGATTGCATCGTTTGTTGGTTTTGATTTGCTGAGAATGATTGCTTCAAAGTTCAGCGGTGTTAAGGGGGAGAATTTGTCTTTCGGGTTTTCAAATTCGGCAGCCTTGAGCTCACCATTCTTGACGCGGGCACTACGGATCTGCTTGTGAGAAATCCACTGCGCATTGTTGAGCATTACCAAAAGGTGTCCGCCATCGAGGGGGGTAATAGCATAATCGCGAATTCCTGAACGGTCGGGCAAAACAAAAGGAGCGGTGATCCCATATAGATTTGTGTATTTTGAGTAAGCCTCTCCTTTGGGCATGAAGATATCGATGATCCGCCCCTGAAAAACCATCGGGCTCACCAGCCAGCGCCTACCCGGGGTGAATGGCTTGTCCTTGATTGTGCCGCTAAAAAGTTTGTCGTGATCGACGCTATTGCCGTAATCGGGGTAACGCATCTTGTCTTCGATCAACGGGGCATTCATTTTGACCAGTTCGGCCCGCACCCAATCTGCGAGCAATTTCCGCTCAGTGGTATTCGGCTGCTTCTCACTTTCTGGAGGCATCTCTTGGAAAAAGAGCTGTTCCTGAAACTTGTTCATCAAGTTAATACGAACCTTCGGTTCTTGAGTGTCGAGGTTATCCAAGCGGACCTCGCCCTTGCTCTTGTTTTCGCAGTGGCATTTGGTGCAATAAGTGCGAAGAACGCCCTCGACTTGCGGAGGAATTACTGGATTGTCTGCAGCGTGTACCAAGGTGGCGAAGAAACCGATCACGAGAGTTTGAATGTATATCATGGCCGCCTTTTTAATTTAGATGGAGCAAACCCAGGAAGCGGCCCCCAGATATCTTCGAGTAACGCAAAAACTTCCGGTTCAGCCTGCTTCAGTTCTCCTGCTACGAAAGGATAAAAATCATTCGACCCGAAGTAGGACTCGGTCATTTCGGAGAAAAACTCCTTCTGATCCGTCAACCCATAATGCTCACGCATGTTGCCAGTGACATGCAGAACGGATTTGTATTTGCCGCTGGCACGAAACTTCTTCCACGCAGCGGTAACACGGGGCTCATCAAATCCGATGGCTTGATCATGAAAACCGTGTGCGAGTTCATGGAGAACGACCCACGGCTGACCGTGAATTCCCTCCGGCTCAAGAAAATCTGCAACATCCGGAATGTGAACGCACCTCGCTAGCTTCTCGCTGTAGCCGTTCTTCTTCAGCCACCCAGCATCGGGATGATACTGCATGGGAACGAGATCACCATAATTTAGATCCAGCTCGATGGTGATGGTGCGCAGTTTCGCCAGTGACTTCTCCGGCACAACAAACGCAATGGCAACCAGCCGTGATTGGAGTAATTTGATAGCTCGTTCACCCCGGGCCGCATGTTCACCTTTAAGTAGACGGTTATCCACGCGTACGGTCCAGCCTTCGATGTTCCGGTTGGAGTGTTCCTTGGGCACGGGAGTTTTCTCAGAGGCAAAAGCGGAGACGGGCAGTAGAGCGAAAAGTATGAGAATACCGAGGCTTAATCCAGCTACTATTTGTTTTGTGATCATAATAAATGATTTTAAAGTTAGGGTAATTAAATTGCGAAGATTGGCACTTCGGTTGGACCATCACCTGAGATGTAAAGCACTTTTCCCTCGGCATCTAGGACTACGACTCGTACTTTTTCGAAATGCATGCCTTCAGTTGCGGAAGCTAGGAATGATTGAAAGAACTTAAGCTTGAGGTCGACCACATTGACATCCTTAAAAGTCTTCCCATCAATTATAAATTCCTTGTGAAGCTTGATACGGGCGTGATAATCGAGACGACTTGAAGGCTCTAAATAGCGTTTATGTGCCTGTTTGCCATATTTATTCACCAAGTCTGAGTAATAGGCGACGCAGTCACCAGTGATTGCACAGGGAATCCGAATACCTAACTGCTCTTTATACCACCAAACTTTATCACCAGCAGGCAACTTTGCCTCTTTGGGCTGATTCAAACCGAGCGGGTCGTTGCGACGGTCGCCAGCTTTCATTGCCTGAAGTAGCGCATCTTTAGAAGGTAAAGCAGCCTCGGCCGTTGCAATCATAGCAGCCTGTTGCTTATCAACAGATTCACGATGAACAGAGACGATATGTTTTGCAGGGTTGGCAGGCCAATCCTTTGGCATCGCTCCCGGTAAGACATCAGCTTTAGCGTTTAGAGTAAAGGCAATACCGGCAAATAGTGTTGCGGCCAAGCGAATTATTACGAAGGAAGTGGAGAGATAAAGCTGAGCTGGGGATTTCATGTTGAGCTCTAATTAAAAGATAGAATGCATCAATAATAAGACGAGTGAAGGTGCTGTTTAGATTCAAGATAACTTAACGAAACTTAATATATCTTATGAAGCAAAGGGCGAGAGGAGATCTTTCTCTGGACGCCTTTACTTTGAGCCAATGCAGTAGAGGGTTGAATCCGAGCGCAGAAAAATCTTCCCATCTGAAACTGCGGGCGTGCACTGGATTGTATCTTTAATTTCGTTGGTTGCTATCAACTCGATCTTTTCGCCTAGGCTGACAACAAAAGCAGAGCCTTCTTCGTTGATTAGATAAAGATGATTGCCCGCAATGATGGGTGACCCAGAGAATGGGCCCTTCATGCGAACCTGAGCAACTTCCTTACCATCCTTAGCTTCAAATACATTCAGGCCGATGCTTGATAGGCCATAGACTTTTCCTTTGTGAACTAATGGGGAGGCGTAGCCACCAACAAGTTTGTTGGATTTCCATTGTGGAACAGGAACCTTCTTGCCTGAGGATGGGGATAGGACAAGGGTTTCTTTTCCTGGTGCAAGAAGAAGGCCTTCGCCAAGTGTGGGGGAGGGAATGGTGGAAGGGCCGGAGCTTGCGAGGGACCAGTTTTCTTTGCCCGTAAGTGCATCGACGCTGAGTACGGAGCCATCGGTTTGCAGAATGACTTCTGCGGTGCCGTTGGCGTTGGGCATAATAAGCGGGGTGCTCCAGTTGATGTTTCTGGGTCGGTTGAACTTCCAGAGGTTTTTGCCCGTGTTGGCATCAATGCCCAGCACGAAGGAATCGCCAGCGTTATCCATGGGGATGACGAGCACATCTTTCCAAAGAACGGGGGAGGAAGCCATGCCTACCATGTTGGTGATATCAGGGTAGTCAAGTGCGAGGGAACGATACCAGAGGAGGTTTCCATCGCGGTCTAGTGCTGCAACATCGGCGCAGGCAAAGAGAGCAAAGATGCGCTGGCCATCGGTTGCTGGAGTAGGGGCAGCCATGTTGGTTTTGGGATGACAGTTGGTGTTGCCTGTGGCGTTGAATTGTCGTTCCCAAAGCTTGGAACCTTTATTGGGATCGAAAGCCATCACATGAAGGCGGGATTCTTTGTAGTTGGAACTGGCGGTAAGAAAAAGTCTGCCACCAGCGATAACAGGGCTGGATAACCCGCGCCCTTGGAGTGGTGTTTTCCAGAGGAGGCCTTCGGCTGCGGACCATTTTAAAGGGAGGTTTTGTTCTTCGGAGACGGCAGAGCCGCCTGGGCCACGGAACTGGGGCCAATCAGCAGCATGAAGAATACCGGTGAGGATAAAGGCACCTAGAAAAACTCGGACGATAGTTAAATTGAGTGTGTTCATTACTTAGCGCTCCCTTTTTGTTTGGCGATGGTGTAAGGAATCTTGACGCCTGCGAAATCGGTAAGTCTTAGTTGGAACTCCCATTTTTGGGCCCAACTCTCGGTCTGATTATTTTGGCAGATCTTAAGAAGAATATCGTTCACACCTTTTTTAAGGTGGATGGGAGCAGAATGTTGATCCATGGTCATGCCATGGTGATACTCATCGCGTGCAAAGATTTGTTTTCCATCATGAAAAATCTTGAGTGATGTGATGCAGCCCGCCCGAACATAAACGGTGCCCTCAGCGGGACTGTTGATGCGGGTGAAGGCATAGGCGGTGGCTTCCTTCTTCTTACCCAGCACTTTGTTAATATCGATGATGCCATAGGAATCTTCGGTGGTGAAATCGATCCATTTGATTGCGCCTTCTTTGCCTTCGTAGGAAGCATCAAGCTTGACATCTTTTTCAGGCGGGTAGGGCATGTCGAAGCCTTTGTTCTTGGTGTTGTCAAAGGGGCCGACCAGATACCAAGTGCGAACAAAGCCGAAGTGTGCGGGAAGATCAACTGTCTCGCCTAGGCCTTTTAGCTCTTTGGCAAGTGTATCGACTTGATCTTTATCGGAAGCGCTCATGAAAGCTTTGCGGTAAGTGGCCTTGGCTTCAGAATCCTTTTTACCTTTCTTCTGGGTGGAGCCTTCTTCGATGAGAAGGGCGATTGCTTCGCGCCTGAGTTCTGCTGCGGGGTCAGTAATGAAAGATGGGATCAAGCTCTGAGCTTTATCTTTGTCTGCTGATTGCAGGATTTCAAAAGCGAGCTTGCGACCCAGGGCGGGCTTTGAAGTATCTTTTACTAAGGCGGTGATTTTTTCGAGGGGCAATGCCTTAGTGTTCCGGTTGGCTTTTTCAACAATCGCATTGATTGCAGAACGAAGCCAGTTGGAAAACACAGGTTGGCTGGCATCCATGGCTGCAATAACTTCGGGTAGTGCATCGGGTGAAAGGTTGGCAATCTGCTTCCAAGCCTTTTGAGCTTCGATATTACCTAGGCCACTTTTTCCAACCTTGCGAATAGGTTCAAGAATTTTAGAAACATTCTCGGAAGATTCTTGCACCCACGCTAGGGCGTTGGTGCCTAAGCAAACAACCAAAGCGAGAAGAAGCGCAGTGATTCTCATGACAGCCTCTAATAGATGATGATAAACCAAGCTTAGCCGATGCCAAGCACATCATTCATAGAATAACTGCCCGCAGGCTTGTCCGCCAGAAATTTAGCTGCAAGAAGTGCACCACGGGCATAACTATCGCGGGTATGGCCTTTGTGCACGAGTTCCATGGTTTCGCCCAGGGTGCTGAATATTACGGTGTGCTCGCCCACATTATCGCCCACACGAACGGCATGAATTCCTATTTCTGAAGGCTTTCGTTCGCCTACTAGGCCTTCGCGACCGTGCAATAATTCGGTCTGACCCTGCACTTCCTGAACGATCTTGGCAAACTGCAGCGCAGTCCCACTCGGGGAATCTTTTTTGAATCGGTGATGCCTTTCGATAACCTCGACATCGAATCCTTTATCCGCAAGCAAGGTGGATGCAACCTTGACGAGTTCAAAAAGAACATTAACCACAAGGCTCATATTGGGTGCAAATAGAATTGCAATTTCATGGGCTGCAGATTCGAGGGCTTTCTTTTCTGCAGCGGTATGCCCAGTGGTTGCAATCACCAAGGGGATTTTTCTTTGCAGGCAGATGGGCAATACATTCATCGTGCCTTCAGGGGTGGAAAAATCGATGATGGCACTAATAACTTGATCGATGGGGATTTGGGAACGAAGTGGTACGCCTAGATGGCCGATGCCTGCGATTTCGCCTGCATCTTTTCCCATCATAGGATGGCCATGGTATTCGAGAGCGCAGACGATTTTCAACGCTGGGTCTTCTTTGCCTAATGCAACAAGCCTTTGTCCCATTCTTCCGCCCGCACCGTTAATCCCGATTGCAATCTTCATGAAATGCTTCCTTATGCTTAAGCGTAAACTTCAATGGCTTTGATGATATCATCAAGACTGTTGGGAACCTGAACTGCGCGGTTCGCAAATCCTGCCCTGCGCACGCCCCTAACCCCAAGAACTTCGTCAAAGGTTTTCTGATCAGAACTATGATAAGCGACCGTTGCGGTAGAATCTTTCATTTGATGTGCGGTAAGAATGCAGACCACTCTATCGGAAGGTGCAATAATGCCTTCTGCTCTTAATTTTTTGGCGCCCGCAACACTTGCAGCAGATGCAGGTTCGCAGCCCATACCGCCTGCTCCTACTTTTGCCTTGGCATCCATGATTTCTTGATCGTTTGCTTCTCTTACTAGGCCATTGCAAAACTCAATTGCCCGCAAACCTTTAACCAAGTTGACAGGCCGGTTGATTTCAATCGCACTTGCAATGGTTGAGGCCCTGCGGTTCTGCGTGTCCATGTCGGTAAAGAATTGATTCATCACCGGTTTATTCGGCTCACCTTGATTCCAACTAACGCTGTTCGTGTTGGTTAGAAGATTGAAGGTATTGGCACCCGCGGCGTTGATAACTGCAAGCCTAGGGATTTTGCTGATAAGGCCCAAATGCTTGAGCTCGATGAAAGCTTTGCCAAAGGCAGAGCTATTGCCGAGATTTCCACCGGGAACCACGATCCAATCGGGGGATTCCCATCGCAGAGCTTCGAGCACACGATACATTACGGTTTTCTGACCTTCGAGCCTGAATGGGTTGATGCTGTTGACGAGGTAGATACCCATTTTTTTTGCAACTTGCTGAACGCGCTGCATTGCATCATCGAAATCGCCTGCGATTTGGATGGTAAGTGCGCCGTGATCAAGGGCTTGTGCAAGTTTACCGTAAGATATTTTACCACTACCAATGAAAACGATGCCCCGCATAAGGCCGGTGGCAGAACAATAAACAGCAAGCGAGGCGCTGGTGTTGCCAGTGCTGGCGCAGGCGGCTCTTTTTGCACCTGTCATGTGGGCATGGGTGAAAGCAGCGGTCATGCCGTTATCTTTAAAACTTCCGGAAGGGTTCATGCCTTCGTACTGAAGGAAAAGATTGCCGTTGTTGACACCAACATATTGTGCAACATGATCAGATTGCCTAAGCAGGGTCTGCCCTTCGCCAATGGTGAGAACAGAGGATTGGGGTGCGAAAGGAAGAAGTTCGTAGAAGCGCCAAACGCCACTGAAAGGCAAAGGCTCATGCCTAAGCGACCACTTGGCTTCGAAATCTTTTAAGGATTTGGGTACGGGGAGTTTATCCCAATCGTAAGCGACATCCATAATGCCCCCACATTTGGGGCAAGAGAAGGTGGTGTCATCGAGGGAGTTGGTACCCCCGCAATGTGGCATGACGCAGCGTTGAAAAACAAGATTGTCATTAAAGGCAGTCATACGCACCGGAAAGCATATGGGTAAAGTAAAAAATAAAGAAACCGAGACTCAATTTAGAGTTTCGGTTTAGAGTCATCATACTCAAAAGGGGACTCGTTATCGACCCGAGCTAGCCTTAAAGATGTCTTTCCTTCTAGAAAGTCCATTAAAACCGGAAATACATGCTTCAGACGCCACCCTTTTGCAAGAGAATTATTATCGGAAAGTGAAGTGTTGTCAATTTTAGATCGGACGAGCTCGCGTAAATCGGAGGAGGTAGCGACCAAGCTAGGGACAAGGCTTTTACGATTACAGAGGTCGCCAAGCAGCCCCGCCATCACTTGGCCAATAAGGCCGACTTGGGGTGCATCCGGCTTGGTTTCATCCTGAAGGGGCAAGGTATCTAGAGGGAGTGCCCTGGCTTTTTGGATAGCAGCCATGATTTCTTCGGAATCGCGATGCTGAACGCCCCTAAAGGCTAAAATATCTTGAGCTTTCTGAGGGTTTCGTTTGACAATATCAGCAATAAGATCATCGCGAAGGATGGCACGGGGCGGGCGGTTGCGCTTAGCAGCAAATTCTTCGCGCCAAGCAACGATTTCGCGCACCATCGCTAATCTTTTGCGATCAAATCCCCCGGTTCCTTTAACCCTACGCCAGCGTTCGCCAATCGGTTCATCAAGGTTGGATCTGGCTTGCAGATCAGCAAATTCTTCTTCAGCCCAATCCATTCTGTCGAGTTCGAGAAGCCTTGCAGAAATTTTCTCATGGCATTGCAAAAGATAGCGAACATCATCAAATGCGTAGGTGATCTGCTCTGCGGTAAGCGGGCGAATGCGCCAATCGGTGAGGGTTTCTTGCTTGGAAAGTCGGGTGCCTGCAAAGGTTTGCACTAATGTTCCGTAGCCTGCAGGGTAGCCGATTCCTATCAACCCCGCTGCCACCTGAATATCAAACAATCGAGCAGGAGCTTTACCGGATAAATGCTGGCAGATGCGGATTTCTTCCCTGCCTGCATGAACGATAACATTGCGTTTTCCATCGGTTACTAAATCCCAAAATGCGCCGAGTGATCCTATAGCGATGGCATCGAAAACAAAAAGATCTTCTGGGGTTGCAACCTGAACCAGGCATAATTCAGGGCGGAAGGATTCTTCGCTTACAAACTCCGTATCAAAACCAAACACATTGCTTTTGGCAATTTGCTCGCAACTCTTAAGGAAATCAGTTTCATTAGCCACAAAATGCTCGCGCATCATTAAAATCCCTAGCAAAGTTGATACATCAGTACTTTCATACGAAAATGATTATGCCTCATTTATAAGCATTTTCATACCTTTTAATCTAGGATGGATTAAAATTAATCTTTGTATGATGAGTATTGTGATATCTAAACCAAAGCTTCCCCATGCGAGGGCCTTATGATTGAAGAGTACCTGAATCAAAAAGTAGTGATAGATTTACATAGCCCTTATGTCTGCCTTGGAACCCTAAACCGCTTTGATGAGGGCTTTTTTGAAGTCGTTAATGCAGATCTTCATGACTTACGCGACACCAAAACCTCCAGAGAAAACTACATCGCAGCATCCCTTTCGACAGGCATTAAACGCAATCGCAAGAAAATTTTGGTCTCGCGCAGAGACATCGTCTCGGTTTCTCTGCTTGCAGATGTTGCGGATGAATAAGGGTTTATTTCTTATCCCAGGCATTGGTAAAGAATCTGATCCAGTTGCCATGCGCGATCTTTGCAATATCCGCATCGTTATAACCCCGCAGCTTTAATAAAGCAGGAAAGCCCTGTAAATCTGCAATGGTATCGATATCGCCCGGAGATTGCTCGGTACCAAACCCACCATCAAGATCGGTGCCCAAAGCCGCATGATCCGAATTTCCTGCAAGCTGGCAAACCCTGTCGATATGATCGATGACGGTGTTCATGGTGACGCCACTTTCTTTTACCGTGGTTTTACCGCGAACCCAATTTGGGTATAGCATCCAGTTGTCGAAAGCTGCACCAATGACAGCTTTTCGGGAAATAAGCTTTTTAATCTGATCATCGGTAAGTTGCCTTTGGTCAGGTACTAACGCCCTGCAATTATGATGGCTTGCAAGTACGGGCCCACCATAAAGTTCCATGGCTTCATCAAAGCATTGGTCTGAAAGATGGGTGATATCCAAAATCATGCCACAAGCCTGCATCTCTTTTAAAAGATCGGGGCCCATGGGGAAAAAGCCGCCAATGGTGCTGGTGCCATGTGCGTAGGGGCTGACGCCATAATGTGCGGGGCCGATGATTCGTAAACCCAAATCGTACCAATGATGAACCTGGCTGGGGTGAAGAACAGGGTCTGCGCCTTCCATGCTTAGGATAAAGCCCAGAGGCTCGGTTTCGGATACAGGTTCCTGCCAGCGTTGGACATGATTTTGAAGATCTTTAGAATTCTTGATAAAGCGTAATTGCCCAGCCTCGACCATGGCTTCGTAGTAGGCGAGTTGGCCCCTACCAGCGGCATAAGAGGCAGGCATGGATTCGTAGCGCTGCAGGGGTGGCATCATGCCTTGTCGCATGAGCCTTGCAAGGATAGTTGCGATAAAAATGCCTACTTTTCCCTTACGAAGTTCGGGAAATGAGACGGTGCCCACCCCACGGCCTTTGCCGGTCATGAGGAGTTCATTTTCCCGCTTTCTAATAAGGGAAACATCGAGTCGGAGGTCGCGATTCCAGTCGAGGGCGTTCCAGGCTAGATCCAGATGGGCATCGAAAATTAGCATGTTTTTTTCTCTTTCCGGGTTTGGCAAGTAGTCATTAGGCATGTCGCAATGTACACTAATATGGTGTCCGGGCCAATATTCCTGATTGAAAATCCTTCATTGTTGGGGAATGTCATGCAAAAGATTCAGATCGACTCAGAGTCAGAAACCGTAATCGAGCGTTCAGATTATCCACCAGAAAAGATCCGCCAAATCATGGCGAATGAAATTGTAGCTGTTTTAGGCTACGGTGTGCAAGGGCGTGGCCAATCGCTCAACATGAAGGATAACGGCGTTAATGTCATCATCGGGCAGCGCGAAAATTCCAAATCTTGGGATCTTGCTGTTAAAGATGGCTGGGTTCCTGGCAAAACCCTCTTCCCAATGGAAGAAGCGGCTGCCAAGGGTACCATCATTCAATATCTGCTTTCTGATGCAGGCCAAAAAGAGCAATGGCCTAAACTTTTGCCCCACCTTACCAAAGGCAAGGCGCTTTATTTCTCCCACGGGTTCAGCATTGTTTACAAAGACCAAACCCATGTGATACCTCCAGCAGATATCGATGTGATTTTGGTTGCACCTAAGGGTTCTGGTACCTCTGTAAGAAGGTTGTTCCTTGAAGGCAAGGGTATCAACTCTAGCTATGCAATTTTCCAAGATGCAACAGGCAAGGCCTATGACCGTGCTCGTTCGCTGGGTATTGCAATCGGCTCGGGCTACCTTTTCGAAACCACTTTCCAAAAAGAAGTGTTCAGCGATTTAACAGGCGAACGAGGCGTGCTTATGGGCGCTATCTATGGCCTTTGGCTCGCTCAATATGAAGTGCTTCGTGCAAACGGGCATTCCGCTAGCGAATCTTTCAACGAAACCGTTGAAGAAGCAACCCAAAGCCTTTATCCCTTGATTGCAGAAAACGGCATGGATTGGATGTATGCCAACTGTTCCACCACTGCACAACGAGGCGCATTGGATTGGTTCAAGAAGTTTCATGATGCTTCCAAGCCTGTTTTCGAAGAACTATACCGCAGTGTTGCAGATGGTTCTGAAACTCGCAGAACGCTTGAATCCAACAGCCATCCTGATTATCGCAAGAACCTTGAAGTTGAACTCAAGGAAATTGCAGATAGCGAAATGTGGCGTGCAGGCGCTGCTGTTCGAGCCCTCAGGCCAGAACGAGCCAACGACAAGAAGTAATTTCTTCTTCTACGCATCGTAATATCAATTGCAAAACCCCGGGTAATCTTACCTGGGGTTTTTGCTTTTCCACTTTCTTTTTAGTCATCCACTTCGTTTCGACTTATGTTTATTGTTCTTTGCCACATAAGAAAAAAGCTGATTAAGCAAAAAGTTCATCAAAATATCATTGGACTTATTTCCCAGATTGCTGAAACTGGTGTGATCATTTGTTTTTTGTCAAAGGGTGCATCATGAAAATAAAACTAGTTCTCTCGTTTGCAATCCTAAGTTCTATGGCGATTGGGTTTGTTATCATTGCTGATGAACCAGCAAAAAGTGTTAAGAAAGATCTGCCTGGACCACAAAGTTCGGGTGAAGTAAAACTCCCCAATGGTTGGTCATTAAAACCCGCAGGCAAGCAGATCCCTCTTGGTGATTTTCCCGTTAATATGGTGGTCCACCCCAGTGGCAAATACCTTGCAATCCTTCATGCAGGCTATGGCCCGCACGAAATTCATATTGCAGAACTTGATAAATCCGGCGCAACCATCATTAGCAAGGTTGGTATAAAGCAGACTTTTTGTGGTATTTGCTTTTCCCCCGAGGGCGATAAGCTTTATGCCAGTGCTGCAGAGTTTGCCAGCGCTTATGTTTATGATTTTAAAAATGGCTATCTCTCTAACCGGAGTGAGATAAGCGTTGCAGAGGAGAAAAGCAAATTTGTTACCACCGGGTTGGCGCTGGATTCGAGTGGTAAGAAAATCCTTGCTGCAGGCTGCTGGAGCCATTCGCTTAGCATAACTCCGCTTGATAAGCCAGAAGCCCGCAAGATGGTCGAACTTAAAGTTGATTCCTACCCATTTGGTTTTCTTCCGTTGCCTAAAAAGGAACAGGCATTGGTTAGCCTTTGGGGCGCTTCCGCTGTAGCACTCATTGATACCAAAGAAGCCAAAATTCTTGAAACATGGCCAACGGAAAGCCATCCAACTGAAATGGTTTTATCCCCCGATAACAAAACTCTTTTTGTTGCTTGCTCTAACTCCACACGCGTTAGCATTCTTGATGCCTCGCAGAATGGCAAAAGCCTGGGCACGCTTAATTGCGCACTTTATCCGAACGCACCCAATGGCAACACCCCAGGAAGCCTGACTCTTACCAATGATGGAAAGATCCTTATCGTAGCTAATGCGGATGCTAATAATCTTAGCATGTTTCAGGTGGAAGATCCGCTTAAGCCCGTGCCCATGGGTTATATTCCCGCTGGTTGGTACCCAACAAGTGTTCGATTTAATCAGATCGATGGGAAAATCTATTTCTGTAACGGTAAAGGCTTAACCTCGAGGCCCAACTCGCAGGGGCCCAATCCTCTTGTGGCCAAGGATCTTCCCATTAGGCAGTATATTGCAGGCCTTATGCAGGGTTCGTTGGGGGTTTTGGATATGCCCACACCCGAGAAAATGATTGCCTTCACCAAGGAGGCGTATTCTTGTAGCCCTCTTCAGGCGGATAATCTTCCCAAGGCCCAATGGCCCAGTAGTAATCCCATCCCCAGAAAAATCGGTGACCCCAGCCCTATTAAGTATTGCATTTATGTCATCAAGGAAAACCGCACCTATGATCAGGTGTTTGGTGATATCAAAGAAGGCAATGGCGACCCATCTCTTTGCATCTTTGATGAAAAGGTAACACCCAATCAACATAAGATCGCAAGGGAGTATACCTTGCTCGATAACATTTATGTGGATGGAGAAGTTTCTGCAGATGGCCATCAATGGAGCATGGCTGCGTACTCTACAGACTTTGTGGAAAAGGTTTGGCCTTTGACATATAGGGGAAGTCCTCTTAAAAAACTGGCCGCTTATCCTTCGGAGGGTGCTTATGATGTTATCGCACGGCCTGCGGGTGGTTACATCTGGGATCGTTGTGCAGAAGCCAAGGTTTCTTTCCGCAGTTATGGCGAATGGATTGATAATGCTAAAAAACTTGGAGAACCATCTAAGGCCAGGGTCAAGGCACTTGAAGGCAAGTTTGATCCTTTCTATCGAGGTTATGATCTTGATTACCCTGATGTAAAAAGAACAGAGCGCTTTTTGGAGGAAGTTGCTCGCTTTGAAAAAGAGGGCGGTATGCCCCAGCTAAGTATTGTTCGACTTCCAAACGATCATACCTATGGCACCAGGCCTGATAAGCCCACTCCTACTGCGATGGTTGCAGAAAACGACCTAGCTATGGGGATGCTGGTAGAGGGCCTTTCCAAGAGTAAGTTCTGGAAAGAGACTGCGATTTTTGTGATTGAAGATGATGCACAAAATGGTTCCGATCATGTGGATGCACATCGTACCATCTCGCTGGTGATCAGCCCTTATACGAAGCGCAAATTTGTTGATTCCACCATGTATTCAACTTCAAGTATTTTAAGAACCATGGAACTGATTTTAGGGTTAAAGCCCATGAGCCAGTTTGATGCTGCTGCAACCCCGATGTTTCATTCCTTTCAAGCAGAACCTGATCTGACTCCTTTCAAGCATGTTGCAGCAAAAGTAAGTCTGATGGAAAAGAACACCGAGAAATCGTGGGGGGCGAAGCAATCTTTAGCCTTTGATCTTGATAAAGAAGATGCAGCAGATGATTTACTTTTTAATGAAGTCATTTGGAAATCGGTCAAGGGAGCCAACAGCCCCATGCCTCCACCAGTAAGGGCGGCTTTCTTCCTGCCCAAATATGCCACCAAGAAGTCCGATTCTAAAGATTAAGCTTGATGACTTTGTTTGTATCTCTAACGCCCATGGAGAATTGCAATGCCTTCCGCCCAGAAGGCCGAGACCAAAGATACTTCCCCAGCTTGGTATTTCACACTCTGGAAAGTTCCATCGGTACCCGCAGCCTTGGCTATAACCCTAGGCTTCTTAATCGATATTGCATATCAACCTCCGTTGCTATTCATGATGGCGTTGGCGTTGGGCCTTCTTCTCGCTTGGTTAGTTTGCATCGTTGGGAAGAAGCTAAACCTTGCCCTGATGTATCTGCTGCTTTTCATTGTTTGTTTGGGCGCATTCAGGCACTTTATTGCTGCTCGTTTGGTTACCTCCGACGATGTCAGGCGCTCTTTGGGCGATTCGGTTTCTCTTTGCAAGTTTAAAGGTTATCTCCAAGAAGAACCAAGGCTATGGGTTGGTGAAACCAACAATCCATTGCGGACGGTTCCTGCTGCCAATCGAAGTTCCGCAATTCTTTATTTGCATGAGATGCAACAAAATGGCGTATGGAACCCGGTCAAAGGTAATTTAAGGATGGTGAGTAATGATACCTTGGCAGAGTTTCATTTAGGGGATACGGTCGAAATAACAGGGCGGGCCAAGTTGATATCGGCTCCTACCAATCCAGGCGAATGGGACTACCGGAGTTTTCTAAATCAACAGGGTATTTATGGCGAAATCAGGATCAATGATTCTTCAGCGATTCGAATGGTTGAGGAAGGATCGTGGTTCAACTTTTCCTCTTTATTGTGCTTCATCCGGGCGAGGGCAGCCAACCTTCTTGTCAGCAATCTGCCCACGCCTGAGGGCCCTCTTGCAGAGGCATTGCTTTTGGGCGATAGCCCTTTGTTGCACAACAGCGAATGGGATAAATTTAAAAATACCGGGGTGCTTCATGTGCTTGCGATCAGTGGGCAACACCTTGCAATATTAGGTGGAACTTTGGCATGGTTGCTGCGTGCCTTCAGGTTCAAGCCCGCATCCATTGCATTCATGGTCACTCTTTTTCTTTTGGTTTATGCGCTGCTTACCGGGGGCAGGCCCTCTGCGATGCGTGCTGTCATCATGGTGGGATGCTTCAGTTTGGGAATTATCCTACGTAGGCCGGCGCCTGCAATTCATACTCTTACCGCTTCTTGGATCATTCTTGCGTTTGTTCAGCCTTGGGATTTATTCAGCCCCGGATGCACTCTTTCATTTCTTGCAACTGCTTGCCTAATCTGGGTGATTCCAAAGTTTTCGCAACAAGAAGAAAGCCCGCTCGAGCTTTTAACACATGAATCCAAACCTTTATGGCGCAGAATGCTTGCTGATTTTTTGAAGGCAACACGCGAACTCTTTTTTATCTCTGCCATTGTCTGGGTTTTTGTAACTCCCTTGGCAACTGCATTCACCCATGTGGTTTCACCCGTTGCACTTTTAATTGGCCCACCACTTATCATTCTTACGACCCTTGCACTTTTAGCAGGATTCATTGGCATTGTTTTAGGAAGTTTTATCAGCCCGATTGCTGTGGTCGCAAGTTGGATTATTTTTCCATGCCTTTGGTTGTGTGGCAAACTTGTTGATCTGGCATTGCTGATCCCCATGGGCCATTTTTACCTTCCTGATCTGCCTTTCTGGTTGATACCGCTCGGGTATGTCAGTGTTTTTATTTGGCTGAATTGGCCTTTTCTTTTGCCTAAATATGCATGGTGCTGCGTTGCGATTCTTTGGGCTTATCTTTTCATCTTTCCCATTCGAATACCGCCTAGAGATCTCTGTGTGACATTTTTGGCAGTGGGGCATGGCACCTGTGTCGTGATGGAAACTCCAGATGGAAAGGTGTTGGTGTATGATGCTGGGTCGATTTCGGGGCCTGAAGTTTCACGCAGGAAAATCGCACCATTCCTTTGGTCGAAGAAAATTACCACCATCGATAAGTTATTAATCTCTCATGCAGACCTTGATCATTTCAATGGTTTGCCTTTCCTGTTGCAAAGTTTCAATGTGCGATCGGTGGCAACAACCCCAAGCTTTTCGCAGAAACCCACGCCTGGTGTTGCCTTGGTCAACCAATTGCTTGGCAATCCCCGTGCGAATCTTGAATTGATCACCAAAGGTAAAAGCTGGAGTTCAGGCGGTGTTGATTTTGAAGTGCTTCACCCACCTGAAGTTGGCCCCTCGGGAAATGAAAATACCCGAAGCATGGTTATAGAAGTTGGCTACAAGGGCTTTAAAATGCTTTTGACAGGCGACTTGCAAAGCCCCGGATTAGAAATGGTGCTGCAACTTCCACCTAGGGCTGTTGATGTGCTGATGGCGCCACACCATGGAAGCAAGAAATCGCTTCCCCAAGAATTTCTGCATTGGTGTCAGCCTGCAACTCTGGTGATAGGCACGCAAGGGGATATTTATCCCTCGATACCATTGCCTGTAAACTCTTCCTCTAAATGGATGTCAACAAAGGAAGAGGGAGCAATAACTTTGCGTTTTCATAAGTCGGGAATTGCAATCGAGACATTCGTGGATTTGAAAAGAGAACCATGGCATGACAGGGGACTGCCAGGAATCCGCTAGCTTTCATTTACTTACAACATGCAAGTTCCTGATTGATATCGAAGCGATGAAAAAGGGAAGGACTGGAAATTCACATTCAGTGGCAAAGAAGTCGATGAGTCAGCAGGTTAGTAGAGGAGTTAGTAAAAAACTCCAGTGTTACCTGATGCTTTTTAGCCAACATAAGACGCCCCTTCCGCATGCCAGATGTACGGATTATGTAATTACGAGACCCGTAATGTAAGAGAATAGCTGGAAGTTTAAGATGTTTGATTAAATAGATGTTGGATCATGCTTGAAGAGTGGTAGGTGGCTTATTAAGCTAGGAGATTGTGCGTTGTCACTTTGTCCTAGGTGTAATACTTGTAGAAAATTATTAATAATAGGTGTCGTGGTGTATTGATAAGTTCATTTAATTTAAGGAGACAAGCTAATGGGGACTGATTCAGGAAAGCAGTTGCTCAATGAAGAAAATAACGACCTGGAAAATCAGGATTTAAACGATGCAATTATCTACTTTACTAAGGCTATAGAAAGCAACCCTGCGTTGGAAGAAATGTATGTGACTCGTGGGATCATTTACCTACAATTAGGTGATCATAATAAAGCCATAGCAGATTTCACCAAAGCTATCGAACTAGAACCTAAGAATGCTGCCGCCTACTTCAATCGGGGACTTGCGAATGGTGAATTAAACAAGTACCTCGAAGCCCTAGTAGATTACACCAAAGTGATTGAGCTAGAACCTAAGAATGCGAGCGCTTACAACAATCGGGGGAATGTGTATTATGAATTAAATAAGTACATCAAAGCCATAGCAGATTACACCAAAGTGATTAAACTAGATCCTAAGGATGTGAATGTCTACAACAATCGGGGTGCTGCAAATGCTAAATTAAAGAGGTGCATCAAAGCCATAGCAGATTTCACCAAAGCGATTGAACTAGATCCTAAGGATGTGGATGCCTATAACAATCGGGGGAATGTGTATCATGAATTAAAGAAGTACCCCGATGCCATAGCAGATTACACCGAAGCTATAGAGTTAGATCCTATGCTTGTGCTTGCCTACACCGCTCGGGGGAATGCGTATGGTGAATTAAATAGGCACATCGAAGCCATAGCAGATTTGACCAAAGCGATTGAACTAGATCCTAAGGATGTGGATGCCTACAACAATCGGGGAGTTGCGTATGGTGAATTAAAGAAGTATCTCGAAGCCCTAGCAGATTTCACCAAAGTGATTGAACTAGATCCTAAGGATGTGAATGCCTACAACAATCGGGGCCAGGCGTATAAATCCTTAGGGGAAAAAAAAGAAGCCGATGCAGATTTCGCTAAGGCTAAGGCATTAGAGAAATAAGCTTACACCCGTATTCATCGCCTAAGGTGGTCATCATTGTGGGCAACATAAGTTGGTGTTCACCAAAGGGAAAAGCTGGAGTTCAGGTGGTGTTGATTTTGAATTGCTTCACCCACCTGAAACTGCCCCCCTCTGGTAATGAAAATACCCGTAGCATGGTGATTGAAGTTGGTTACAAGGGATTCAAAATGCTGCTGACAGGCGACTTCCGGCTCCGTCGGCAGGGTGAAATCTCAAACCCGATCAAAGGTTCGAATCAGGATGGTGATAAAGAGTGAACAAACTCCCGATACGGCCTTAACTTAGTGTCTAAAAAACTTTGCTCAATCTGGCCGACGGTGGGATCACGCCGCAGCATCTTCCTCTGGTCGATGGACTCAATTTCGTTTCTTATACCGGTAGGCCCACACGACGCCGTTGTCGTTGCTGTCGCCGGCGACATGGCAGAAGTAGGCGTTCAACTCCCGATCGAAACAGGTGTTGGCGGCGAAGTGAAACTTGGGTCCGTCGGCCGGGAAAGGGAGCGGGTCCGCCCACGAGTTGGTTCGCGGGTCATAAGTGAAGACGCCGGGCGTTTTCCCTCGCATCTGAAGCACCACCACGAGGTCGAGGAGTGGGTCGTACTCGTAGTATGCGCCATTGGTACTCATGGCCTCGGGGCCGTCCCCCTTGGGTTTCAGGTGGCTCCAGGTATTGCTCCCGATGTCGTAGGCCATGAGGCCCTCCCCCTTCGAACCGTCACCGTCGTTTCGGTAGATTCGATTCCGCTTGGAGTCGTAACAGCCGGGGCCGTCGTAGCCCTTGGGCGCTGGGCCTTTCGGCTTCGCATCGCTCCACTGGTTCTTGGCGGGATCGAAAATCGCGACGGTGTTGGAACCCACCGCGAAGAACTGCTTCTTTGAAGGGAGATAGTGGAACTGAGGAAAACCTCCTGCGCTCACGGCCATCGAGTTGTTCGCCGTGGATCGCTCGAACTTGCCCGACGCCGCATCGTAGAACCACGGGGAGAAGTCTGCTTTCTTTTTGCCTTTCATCTGCTCTTCAAGCAGTTTCAACCCTTCGTCCATCAGTTTCTCGCCACCGAGGAAATATCTGGAAAGCTGATTACTCGACCAACTGATAAAGGCGAATTTCTTCCGGTCGGAATCATACGCGAGATACCCCCAGGCGTGAACCAGCGTGTGGACCGGGATGGCCTGCCCGTCCTTGTCGCGCAACAACCCGTTATCGTCGATCAGGAATTCCTTGTCCTTGACGCGCTGCGTGAAGGTCTTCGTGTTCGTGCCGGGATGGAGGCACAGCCAGGCGTGGGCGTTAATGTCGTAGAACCACAAGTCGTCCATGCTGTGGCCATCGGGCTTGACATAGCCGTGAACGCCTTCGCCGAAGAGGAAGGCACCGCGCAGGTCTGGAGCGAGGATCAGGGCTTTGGCACCCCACGAACTGCCCCGTGCCTTGCCCCACTTCGGGTCCGCGGCGGGGGCGCCGAGATTCACCCACTGGTTGTCGCCCAGCGCCTTAATTTTGTCGAGATGCGGTCCGGGCTTGCTGGGCATTTCAGCCAGCGGCCCTTTTTTCGCCGTGTCTTGGCCGGATGCGGACCAAGCGACAATCAACATCGCAACAGCCGCCAAGAATGCCGCATGAAAAGTCCGGAAGTATTTCATCATTAGTCCCTCGGAAAAGGTGAAAATTGGGCCATTCGCTGCGCTACTACTTTAGCTCCACCAGCTTTAAACTCTTGCTATCCAACCGCAGCACATGGACGCGGCTATTCTGTCCCACGGCCCACACCAACTTCCGGTGCGGATCGTACATCAGGCCCATCGAGTTGTTGAATGCTCCCAATGCCTTGCCCACGGGGTCGTCACCGGCCAACTCCGCGCCGAACCAGGCATTCTTGCCGCAATCGTACAGCAGCCAGAGAAGCTTGCCGTTGAGGCTGGCCCGGGCACCCACCATCACCATGTCGAGTTCGGGCAGATAGATCGTCTCCCGCGACGGCAGCGCCGCCATCGCCTTGCCAGCAGCGTTAAGCTCTTTCGCCTTTCCGTTTTTGAAATCGTAACCCATCACCTCCCCTTTGTTCTTATCGACGCTACTGAAGAATAGGAGCCGATCGCGCTGGCTATCGTAGGCCATCCCGTGACAGTCGGGGCTTTGGGCCGGCAGCGTGCCCGTCAGTGGTAGTGCTTTCCAGATACGGCTCGCACCGTCGAGCCGCCAAAGTCCGGCGCCACCGCCGACCTTGCTGGCCCAGAGTACGGCCCCCTCCGGCGTCGTGCAGACCGTGTCGGTATAAAAGTTCGGCCGGTGCGGACTGCGTGCCGTACTCCGTGACCACTTGCTCGCCTTTGGGTCGAAGAAGTAAGTGTATGCGTGCGGCACGAAGATCAGCGATTTCAGATGCGGATCGTACCCAGTGGATTTGTAGGTATGGCCGGTCATCCACGGATTACCTTGGAAGCTCCATTCGCCGTTGACCTGGTCGTTGCTGTAGACATATTCCAGGGGCTGCTCGGGAGCGAAGGGGATCGAGTAGCGGTCGGTCTTGACATCGTACACCTGCGGCGCGGTGCCGCTGTAAGCCGAGTGGCCGCCGGAGAAGCGCACGATGAGATCGAGGTCGGTTGCAAAGACCGCCGAGCCCCAGTCCATGTTGGGCCGCGGCAGTTTCGGTGTCGGTCGCTGCACCCATTGATTCGCTGGCAAATCCTTGAGCTCAGCATCGACCTTCGCAGCATCGGCTGCCGGCATGCCTTGCTGGAACCAAGCCGGATCGTGCGGACCGGTGCGGCGAACCGTGGCACCTGCGGCGACACCCCACTTGGCTGCCCCGGCTTCGTTGGCTTGGCTCGCATCCACCGGGCAGATCCAGGTGCCATCGCCTAGAGCGACGACCGTGTCGCTATCGTCCACGGCAGCGCTGAGGAAGAAGTTGTGCCGACTAGCCGGGGCATCCTTGCCCATCTCGAAACGCTTGACCAGTTCCCACTTATTGGTCGCGACATCGTAGGTCCACGCTTCCAGCGGCAGCGGCGCATAGAGACCCTCGCAGTAGCCGACCGGCGAGGCGTAGGTGTAACCGCCCAGCAGCAAGACTTTCTTCGCCTTGGGAAGCCAGAGCAGAGCATGGCCGCCACGCGGCGACGGGCTGCGCATCGGCTTCTTGTCCTCCCACTTCTGGGCGACCACATCGAAAGTCCAGGTGTCGGCAATGAGCTGGTCCAGCCGATCGCCACCGAAGAGAACGACCTTCTTGTTCACCGAGTCGTAGACTAGCCGCGCATTGGCCCGCTGAGGCGGTTGCTTGTCGAGTTTGAGTTGAGTCCAGGTGTTGGAGGACGGAGTATAGGTCCAGGTGCCGGGGTCGCCGCGCTCGCTTTGCACATTGCCGCCGCCGAAAAGGACGAACCGCTGGTTGTGCCGATCGTAGCACATTGAACTCCAGAGCAGGACGCCGCCCAGATCTTTCTGGGGATCGCTCTTGGGGGCCAGGTCGGTCCAAGTGCGCTCGGCGGGGTCGTAGCAAAAAGTACGGCCGCCTGCATAGAAAACAAAAGTCTTCGTGTCGGGATCGTAGTCGTATTTCTGGCCGAGAGAGAAGGTGCCGTAAACGGTCCAGTTCGGCCGGCCGTTGCCCTCGGCGTCCTTGAAGTGGAACCGTTCATCCTTCCAAGCCGGGGCCTGGCACGGCCCGAACTTCGGTCCCCAATCCTTGCCCTTGGGATAGGCGTTCTCCCACTGCCCGGCGTCCCGATCGAGCGCAAGCACATCGTAGGGCCGCGGTTTCTTGTACTCGCCCGAGTGGGTCCGGCCACCGAGAACCAAGAAACGCTTCAGGTCCGGCGAATAACCGAGCGGCACATCGAAGCGAGGTCCTTCAATGGTAGCTTTGTCCAGTTTGCTCCAGTGGTTCGGTTCTGCGCCCTGCGCGACATGGGCCAGGATGGCTATGAAGAAAAGGACTAACAGGTTGCGTACGCTCATGACAGTTTCTCTAAATGGGGCGGGCAAATATCGGTGCCGATCGGTGCCTTCGACAGTTCCTTGCTTCCAGCCGTACACACGATGCAGGCTGCGGTCGAGGGAGTCGCTTTGGTATCAAGGAAGAACTTTTGTTCTTCGGGGATCATACCCCGCCCGACCTCCAGCGTGCTCGGTTTTTTCTCCTTCGCCGCACTGGCGGGCCGTACTACTACAGATACTGCGGGTTGCGGACAGCGTGGGGCAGCGTATGTGAGAGTTCTTCGCGCGGGTCGGCCAGCATGAAGCTCAGTGCCACGGGCGCAGTGGTGTCCTTCGGCAGTAATGTCAAGGCGCCTTCGAAGCCGTGCGCACCGCAATTATTGCCTAGGCCTTTGATGACCAGATCGAAGCGGGTCACCTTGCCGTTCTTGGCTTCGACGAAACCGAGGGAGTCGGCGCGTTCGCCCTTGTCGGACCGCAAGTCGCCCGACAAGCGCCCTTCCACCAACTTCATGCCGTCGGTCTTCAGTTTGCCCGGCACGACATAACGCAGGTAGGACACCATGCGATTGCGCAGGCTGTCTGGGAAAGCTCCTTTGGCCAACGCTTCGGCTTCGTCTTTCCGCACCCAGAACCGATCAACGCCAAGCGCGTTCGAGAGGTGTTTGTCGTTGTCGGAACTCTTGGAGTTGAGCAGCTTTTCCGGTTCGAGGATTTTCCATGTCACATACAAGACCAGTCCGCCTTCGGGTGGTCGTTTCGTTTCATTCGCAGCGGCGCGGTCCGCGTCCATCTCGAAGACTGGGGCCGGTTCCTCTTTGAACTTTTCGTCGGATTGGAACTTGCTAAGCGCACCCTTGAGCATTTTCAGGTTCGGCTTGGCGTCGTACCCCCCGCCACCGCCAGCGAGGAGTTGTCCCCCGGCCGTGAAGGTACTCATGCCCTGGGTCGAGGCTGTACCTCCCAGCGGCTTGAGGAATTCGCGCTCCCTTTTTGTGGTATTCGAGTTATTTGCATTGTCGATGGCGAAGCACACGAAATGTTTCGTAAGCATCTCGACGACTTGGGGATCATTCAGGATGGCCTCACGGGCCAGCACGCCGTTGCCTCAGACGAAGCCGAGACAGTTGCCGGTGTTGACGACCATGAAGATCGGTTTCTTCTCCTTGGCGGCCTGCGCCCTCGCCTCGGGGAGGGTGTTCTTCCAGGGGATAGCCGCCCAGGGCTGGTTCTTGAGACTGAGCACTTTCTGCAGGCGGTCGAACTCGGCACGTGACAACCCCGACTCGTCGCCCTGCACGGAGGCGGTCGAGAAGGCCAAGCTGGCAAGGCCCACGGCCAGAGCCAGGGCCAGGGCCGAAACGATTCGTTTTCGCGCAAGCATGATTTCTCCTTCTTGAGGGTTTCAGAATCGGCCAGAGAACGCCGCACTACGACACGGTTCTCCTGCCCGGCCCGCTTAGTGAGCTACACATCACGAAAAACCTGCATGCGGGTGCAGCGCATGGTTCGGCGCTACTTGACCTCACGCTTGGGGCGACTGATCGTCACTGTCCGGCGGCAATGGTGGGTCGTTATGCGGATCAAGCGGACCGCCGTTCCAGATGTTGACGCCGAATAATCCCGCCACACCAAATAGCGCCAGCAAATAGCCAAAATACTGTGTTGGCACACGGTTGATTACCCAGCCTTCTAAACCCAGATAAACCAACCAGCAGGCGAAGCCATACAAAAAACTGTGCACTACGCTACGCCACTGCCTCCTAACTAAGTTTTATGCAGACCGGTCCGCATATCATGATATTGGCCACAAAGAATTTCCAATTATTAGTTTATGATCTTAGTTTAGCCTTTTCCTTGTGGTGTGTTATTAATCCCTGCAGGATGGCATAACAGGATCGCTACTCTTAATAATTATCATTTCAAAGTACCACCCACTAAAGATGAAGCAAGAAAAATTGTTAGCTTTTTCGATAAACGCTTATTTAAACTAGCCTTTGAGCGTAATTAAGCTTTCATTAAAAAGAGCATGTACAATTATTTCATTTTTAGCTTTTCATTGATTTCCGACAAACCCAAAAAGGGATAGGGGCGCAATGGCCACTTAACAACGGCGCTGCCCTTCAGGGCAGTTGCAGTCGCAATGCATTTAATCGACATTTATTATTGAGCGGCGGATGTTAATCCGCTGGTGAGTGCCAATCATGAAAATAGCGGGTGCTCCTACTTGCTACCCTCGCTCACGCATCCGGCTCTAACTCCCCTTTTCTTGTCACTTAGCGTTCTTTGCGTCTTCGCGGTAAAAATGATTTGATTTGTAAAACCATACTCACTGCGAAGACGCAAAGGAAGACAAGTCAAGAAAAGAGACACCGCGCTTTTCTTCTTTTCCGTGTAATTCCGTGTTAATCCGTGGCTATGCTTCTTTTTAGCTATTCTTTTCCTGCGCACCTGCATATTACCACCGTCGCTCACGCATCCGGCTCTGTAAGAAATGTGGCAATGATGCCCTGCAATTATTCAGACTTACACTAGTTCTTATGAGCTTTGTGGCAACCCTTCAGGTGGCTCCATCGATTGGTTGCTGGCTGGGTTCGCTCAGTTCCACAACAAGACAGGATCGGGAAGGGCTGCGTCCCCATTTTTGCCCACCGGTTCCTGCCAGGCACAAGATGTGGGTGATTGAAAGACCCGCTAGGAAGATATAAATTCATGTTCGGGGTTTCGTAGTGAAAGCACAGGGCAGGGGGATTTTCGCACCAGGGTTTCAGCAAGGCTACCTAGAAACAAATGTTTAAGCCCCGTGTGGCCATGTGTTCCAAGAATGATGAGGTCAATATTTTCATCGGTTGCGAGGGAAATGATTTCATCAATGGGGTTGCCTTCTTGGCAGTGGGAAATCAATTCAATCCCGTGGTGTTTGTAGGGTTCGAGAAAATCAGCAAGCGATTTACCCGCAGCAAGTAGCATGGGTTCAATGTTGGAAAGTGCAGCAGATGGATTGATGAATCCCATTTCGGGGATGAATATTGAAACATCTTGAACCACATGAAGAACATGAAGTGTAGCACCAAACTTCTTGGCGAATTCTATGCCATAGCGGATTGCACTTTGAGATTGCTTGCTAAAATCGGTTGGCACCAGAATGGATTTTAAAGTAATCATGGCCCTATCTCCGGATATTTGGTGGAAACATGAGCCAACCATGGCCTATATAGTCATTATATACCAACGAATTTGCGAAATCGTTCGCGGAGCAATTTTGTCATTGCGCCCGGCACGCCATCACCTATTTTTCTCCCATCACATTTTACCACCGAGATTACTTCAGCAGCAGTGCCTGTAAGAAAACATTCATCTGCAATAAAAACATCATGCCTGGTAATTACAACTTCCTCTACCGTGATTTTTTCCGCCCTTGCAAGATCCATTACCGTATTTCGGGTGATGCCTTCGAGAATACCACATTGGGGTGCGGGAGTTTTTAGCACTCCATTCTTAACCAAGAAAATATTGTCTGCAGTGCACTCTGCAACTTCGCCCAGATGATTGAGCATGATTGCTTCGGGTACGCCAGCCCTGTTGGCTTCAAGCTTTGCAAGAATGTTGTTGAGATAATTCAGCGATTTGATTCTGGGGTTTAATGCGTTGGGGATATTTCGAATCGTTGCTGCTGTGATGATTTCCATCCCTTTTTCGTACATCTCTTCGGGATAGATGGAAATATCATCCACGATGATGATGATCTGGGGGTTCGTGGTTTTTCGTGGGTCGAGCCCGAGGTTGCCCACCCCTCTCGATACGATAAGCCTTATATAGCCATCTTTTTTTGCGTTAGCTTGTACCGTATCTTTTACCGCTTTGCACATCTCATCGATACTTAGCGGGATGGTCAAATCAATAGACTTGGCGCTTTCGTAAAGCCTGACGATGTGTTCATGTAATTTAAATACTACAGAGTTGTAGATTCGAATGCCTTCGAAAATCCCATCGCCATAGAGGAAACCATGATCGTAAACAGAAATAACTGCATCAGCTTTTTCAACAAGCTTGCCATTCATGTAAATCTTAGACATTAAAAAACTCCGAAAGATGCCAGAAGATTATTAAATGCCTGCAGGGCGCCTAGTTTCGTCCGGGTGATTCTCATCTTCCGGAAGATTATCAAATGATTCAGGCCTAACCACGCCAAATGCTTCAGGATGCTGTTGAAGAGGAACTTCCACATGGCCTGCAACAAGTTTAATAATTCTATGGGTTCCACGTGCAATCTCAAGATTATGGGTGACCATGATAATGGTTACATTGTCGATTTCGTTCAATTCCCGCAGTAGTTGTACGATTTCCCGCCCAGTATCTTCGTCCAAGTTTCCTGTGGGTTCATCTGCAAAAAGAAGCGCAGGGTTACCAATCAAAGCCCTTGCGATTGCTGTTCGCTGCATTTCACCACCCGAAAGCTCTTTGGGTAAATGGTGCATTCGATGGCCAAGCCCTACTTTTTCCATCAAAGTGATTGCCCGTTTTCTCGCTACGCTTCCATTGCCCAGCCATGAAAATACCGAGCTTCGAATCATCAACGGGATCATTACATTTTCGAGTGCAGTCAATTCAGGAAGCAGATGATAAAACTGGAAAATGAAACCAAAATCATGATTACGAAGATGGTCTCTTTTATCTGCGGAGAGGTTGTCGATTCTTTTTTCTCGGTAATAGATTTCCCCTACATCGGGTTTGTCGAGCGAACCCAAGAGATGCATCAGGGTGCTCTTTCCTGAACCTGATGCGCCTACCACGCTTAGAAATTCCCCCTCTGCAACTTCCATATCTACGCCCTTTAATACTGGCGTGCTGATCGCATTCTTGCGATAGATCTTGTGCAGATTTTGCGCATACATGAATGTATTTCCAGCCATGAGCATTTATCCTTAGTTGAAATTATTCATATCGTAGCGCACGCACCGGATGCAGCATCGATGCCCTTAACGCAGGGAGTATGCTGAAAAGAACAGCAATCCCGATTGATCCCAAATTGACCAGAAACACACTGAACAAATTGATGTCGGTGGGGATCTTGTCGAAATAGTACACATCCCGTGGGAAGATATCCTGACCCGTTACATTTGCAATTAACTTCTCGATATCGTTGATATGCACCGTGATTTCTAATCCGATGATGGTGCCTAATCCCGCACCCACCAAGCCCAGTAGAAATCCATAACCAATGAATATGGTCAGGATTCCACCATTGGATGCACCCAACGCTTTTAGGATTCCTATGTCTCTGGTTTTCTCTACGACGATCATCGAGAATATCGCTAAAATTCCAAAGCCCGCCACGGCTATGATTAAAAACAACAGTATGTTCAAAATCCCTTTTTCAACTCGGATCGCTGCAAGAACTGCACCCTGCTTCTGTTCCCAGGTTTGCACTTCCAGGGGTGCATTGGCAAATAACTCTCTCAGCCTTGCAACCACTTTCGGCGCTTTGTTGTAATCCTTCAATTTGATTTGTATGCTCGTCACACGATCTTCCATCGTGCGCAGTTTTTGAAGGTGTTCGATGGGCATGAACACGTAGTTAGAATCGTATTCACTCATCTCTGATTTAAAATAATCAGAAACCACAAAACGATCGAATACAGGCGACATCTTTGCACCACTCACTGTAGTGATCACAACTTCATCACCCGGTTCCAAGGTTCGAACATCCTTGTTGACAAGATCTGCAGGCGCATTGCGATCGCGGTAATGGGCGATTGCATAGCCTAAAATCACGCCTTGGGGTTCGTGGGGTTTGCTAGGTGGTGGGTCGGGTGGTGGCGGTTCGTTCAGGTTGGGCGCTTCTCTGGGCCCAGGAAAATCTATGCCCCTCGATGCCCGTCTAATGATAAACCTCTCACGCGCATTTTCATCCAGATTAAAAGTGGGATTCTCATGATTCTTCGGGTTCACTAGGTGCTCTGCAAATCCACCCACGGCTTTACGGCCTTCGGGTTCTATCCCGATGATTCTTACAGGCCGGGTAAAGGGAACTTCACGAAAGTTGAACTGCAGCATCGCAAATATTTCCAGCGTTGCAGTCATCGCCTCGACTTCATTGCTTAGGAAAGGGTCGTTTCTTATGAGCGCCATTTTACTGGGTGCATCGGTAAAACCATCGTAATCGTAGGCCTCAAGCACTACATCCGAAAGCAGACCGTGCAATCTTTCCTTCAGCTTTGTGCTGAATCCGCCCATCACACTGTTTACAACAATTAGAGTTGCAACCCCCAGCATCACGCTGACAATGCATACCATTGCGAGATATCGGGTTCGTAAATATTTCCAGCACAGCAAAAGCTTGTACAAGTGCCACCTCAATCCTTGAGAACAATTTAACCTAGGGCTTAATGCCTATTCTTCCTTCGAAGCCACCGCTTCTTCCCGATGCTCGGGCCTTAATAAAGGAAATAGAATCACATCTCGAATGGTTGGAGTGTTCGTAAGCAACATCACCAGCCTATCAATACCAATGCCCAAACCGCCTGCAGGGGGCATACCATACTTTAATGCTTGAACAAAATCGTCGTCCATCTTTGACATCGAATCATCTTCCTTCAAGCCACCAAGTTGTTGGCGGAAGGTTTCTTCCTGCGTGATCGGGTCGTTCAATTCGGTGTAGGCATTGGCTAGTTCCATGCCACATACATAAAGCTCGAATCGTTCTGCGATTTCTGGGTTACCTGGTTTTCGTTTGGTCAGTGGGCAGAGTGTAGCAGGGTAATCGTAGACGAAAATAGGGCCCATCAAGTTGTGCTCGACTTTTATCTCGAACAGTTCCTGGATGATTACATCTTTATGTTTGCCCTTGGTGTTCAAGCCCAATTCAGTTGCTTTTTGGGTGACAGCGTCCTCATCTTCCATAGCAACGCCAACATGCTCTTTGAATAATTCAGAGTAAGTCGCTCTGCGCCAGGGGGCTTTGTAATCAATTTCATGTGCGCCAAAAGGCCGAACAGTTCCTTCGCCAAGATTCTTGATGCATGCAAGTATCAAGCCTTCGGTAAGGTCCATCATGGATTGATAATCGGCATAGGATTGGTACAGTTCAAGCATGGTGAATTCGGGGTTGTGCTTGGGGCTGATGCCTTCATTGCGGAACACTCTGCCGATTTCATACACCTTTTCGATACCGCCCACTAGAAGCCTTTTTAGATGCAGCTCTAAAGCGATACGAAGGTATAGTTGGAGATCCAAGGTGTTGTGATGGGTGATGAAAGGCCGGGCTGCAGCACCGCCTGCTATGTTATGTAGCGTGGGTGTTTCCACTTCCCAAAAGCCTGAATCATCAAGATGGCGCCTGATCGTGCGCACCATAAGAATTCGCTCTTGCGTGCGCTTTAAAGTTTCGGGTGTGTAGATTAAATCCAAGTAACGATGGCGTAAACGGAATTCGATATCTTGCATCCCTTGATATTTATCTGGGTGGGGCAGAAGTGATTTACCTAAGAAAGTGATCTTGGTTGCGAAGACTGTGAGCTCGCCTGTTTTTGTTTTGCCATATGAACCATCGATGCCAAGAAGGTCGCCTAGGTCGATATGCTTTGCAATATCCCAACCCAGTTCGCCTACTTGTTTCTTGCCTATCATTACTTGAACTTGGCCAGTCCAGTCACGCAGATCGATGAAGTAAACATTGCCCATGCCCCTGCGCAGTACGATTCTTCCTGCCAGTCTGGTTTGCACTGGGTTTTCTGGATCGACGGGTAACTCGCGTACTTGCGCAATGGGAATATGATTATCGAAGCGCTGGCCCCAAGGGTCGACTCCCAAGGCGGTCAGGGCTTTTACTTTTTCAGTTCGTACGCTTTCAAGGCTTTCAATTGGTTCTGTCACAACAATTCATCCATTTCACTATGGAACTAAAGCAGTCAAAGCACTGCGATCCATGATTTTTATGACCTGCCGGTGCGTGGATCATCTCACGCCTTGTCGCAAAACCCGATCAGGCCTACACTTTCGACTCCTAAAGCATACCCAGAACCGCTAGAACCGTACTAGATCGATCTTGGAGAAAAGCCTTTTGTGGCTTCTAACCACAATAAAAATCTTCTCAAAACAGCTCCTTGCTTCTAAGCCTATCTTGACTTATTCTTGCTGTATTGCTTGTTTTTACGAAAAAAGAGAGGTTCAAATGAAACTTGTAGAATCCACCTGGGAAGATGTCAGCAAACTCGATAAAAACACCCCTGTTGTCATCCCCATTGCTGCAATCGAGCAGCATGGCAGACATTTGCCCGTTTCTGTGGATTCCATGCTTTGTGGCGAAGTTATCCGCAGGGTTTCTGAAACCCTTCATGGCAAAGTTTTATTCGCTCCCCTTACTTGGTTTGGTAATTCTCATCATCACATGGATTTCGCAGGTACTCTTTCAGCGAACCCGAGGCTTTATCTCGATATGCTTAACAACCTTGCAGATAATTTTATCGATCATGGTTTTAAACGCATTGTGTTCATCAATGGTCATGGTGGGAATATCTATCCTGGCAAGCAAGCTACCTTTGAACTTAGGCAGAAATACAGGCATCGTTCTGATCTTCTTCTTTTGTTCAGCACCTACTGGGATTTAAGCCCTACGCCACAGGTTGAGCTTAAGGATTTCGTGCAGAAAAAAATGGGGCACGCATGCGAGTGGGAAACTTCGATGATGATGAAGCTTGCTCCCAATCTTGTTAAAGGCAATGTTGTAGACCTTAAGAAAGTGGAGTTTGGATTTGCGTTTGAACCTGCTTATCGGGGTTGGATTACCAAGGATCGAACCGAGCCTGGTCACATTGGCGACCCAAAACATGCTACTGCTGAAAAGGGTGAAGTTCTCTTTTCTACTTTTGCAAAAGATGCAGTCGCCTTTTTAGAGAAAGTCATCGCTTGGGATGGCAAATCTTGGTTTTAGGTGAAGAGCTTTTGAAACAGACTTTAAAAGTTGTCAACTTGATGCGAGGGATAAGGATTCTTGTGGGATTCAACTGATACTTTGGTTGACTTAAACTTCGCTATTTTCTTAATTCTTTACCTTTTGCAAAGTCAGCTTCTGCTTCCATGGTTTTGTCTAATGCTTTATATGTATCGCCACGATTGACATACGCATCTGCATGTTTGGGATCCAGTTCAATAGTTTTAGTGAAATCAGCAATGGCTTCGGAAAATTTCTCCTGCTTTGCGTATGCAATACCACGGTTGTAATAAGCATCTGCATACTTGGGTGCCAGGTCTATGGATTTTGTGAAATCAGCAATAGCTTCAACGTATTGTTCTTGTTTGCTAAATCCAAACCCACGGTGATTGTAAGCATTTATGTAGGTAGGGTCTAATTCAATAGCTTTGGTGAAATGAATGATTGCAGAACTCCACTCGCTGTTTTTTGATGCAACATAACCTTTGTGGAATGCTACACCGCTTGCACCGTTGTCTGCTTTATCTTTCCCGGCACATCCGCCTAGGGCGAAAATCAGGAAAATCGTAACGAAAGTACGGGTCAATCTGCTCATATTGCACCAAAAGGCCAAGTGGAACTAATCAATCTTTAGGGTATTTGGATTAGAAGGTAAGTCTAGTTAAAACGCAAACTTTTCGACTAATCGGGCTTCAAAATTTCAGAGAATGATGGGTGATTTTAATTGGGGTGAAAGGTATCAAGGAACTAGGACGAGTCTTGGAGAGTTATTTTTTCCTGCAGCGAGTTCTTCGAAAGCAATTCGAATATCTGCAAGTGGTTTTGTTTCGATTAAGACTTTGGCTTTGCCTAGATGATGATATTGCACAACTTCTTTAAGGGTGGAAATAGGGCCTACATGCGAGCCCAAAATCCGGATTCCGCGGGTGACCAGTTCAAACCAAGGCAATGACAATTCTTTATTCTTTCCTAATGCCACTAAAGCAAGCGTGCCACCATTTCTTAATGCCTTCATCGAATCTGTAACCGCACTTGGGTCTGCAGCAAATACCGCAGCAGCATCAACCAAAGGTCTGGGATTGAGAGAAAGCCATTCTTCTGGAGAATAAGTTTCTGCGCCTAAAAGTTTGGCTTGGGCAATGCGAATTGCAGATGGATCGATTGCAATGATGCGCGTGAAAAACTCTTTAGCATACTGAATTGCAAGATGGCCTACTCCCCCAACACCCATGATTAAGAGTGTTTTATTATCATTGGATCGCAACTTTTTGACGGTTTCAAAAGCGGTAAGTCCTGCACACGCCAACGGGGCAACCTGCACAGGATCGATATCTTTTGGAAGAGGAAGGATGTAGCGAAAATCTGCAGTGGCATATTCAGCATGGGTGCCTGGGATGACATACCCTGTGTTAAATTGCCTGTCGCAATAATTTTCGTTTCCAGAAGAACAGAACGAACAAGTTCTGCAGGTTCTGCCTACCCATGGAATGAGAACTTTTTGATCGAGGCTAAAGCCTGTTACTTTCGAGCCTAAAGCCTCAATGACTCCTACGCCCTCATGGCCTGGAATAAGCGGAAGAATAGGCTTTTTGTCCCATGAGCCGTTGATGGCATGAAGATCGGTATGGCAGATTCCTGATGCGAGGATACGAACCAGAACCTGATTGGGCTTGGGTTCTGGGATGGGCAGATCTTCCAACTGAATACCTAATGAAAAATCTCTTAATACCGCTGCCCGCATGGTTCGCATGAGCTAGTTTTTCCTTTAAGCGGGTTGCTGTTGGCTGAGGCAGTGCAGCGTGCCAAGCCCTAGCACTAGATCCACGCAATGGATACCGACAATCTTACGAGTCGGGAACAATTGGGAAAGCAGGTTTAATGCAATGCGATCATTTGCAGCGTTGAATGTTGGGACTAGCACGATGCCATTGGCAATATAAAAGTTGGCATAACTTGCAGGCAGGCGTTGGCCTGCAAACATAACAGGTGCGGGCATGGGAAGTTCGAATACTTGCAACTTGTTTCCTTGGGCATCTGTCATGGATTTAAGCCTTGAAAGATTATCCTTCAGGGGTTCATGGTTGATATCTGATTTATTTTCTTCGATCATGGTGATGACTTTTCCGGGTGCGATAAATCTTGCAAGGTCATCCACATGGCCATGCGTGTCGTCTCCTGCGATGCCATTGCCTAGCCAGAGAACTTTTTTAACCCCTAGATAGTTAGCGAAGAAAGTTTCATAATCTTGTTTGGAGAACCCTGGGTTTCGTTCTTGGGTTTTGGAAAGCAGGCATTCTTCGGTGGTGAGAAGGGTGCCTTGGCCATCAACATCGATACTGCCTCCTTCGAGGATGGGCTGGATGTTGTTATGTTTGGGTTCCCAGACAGGGCAATTGATATTGGAAGAGACCAACTTGGGGATATCATCATCGAAATTAAAGTTGTCGTACTTGGCCCAGGCATTGAAGCGTAAATTGAGGATGGTTTTATTGGAATGTTTGTCTTTGAGGAACAGAGGGCCGTAGTCGCGAATCCAAGAGCGATTGGTGGGTGCGTGAATAAAAGTAATGTTATCGAGGTTGGCGCCAGCTTCGAAAAGGATATGAGAGATTGCATCTGCAGAATGCTGATTTGGAACAATAAGTTTGACCAGTTCGAGGGAGGCAAGATTTTTAATGATTTCGGAATAGACAAAAGGGATGGCGGGGAATTTTCCGGGCCAGTCGCTTGGTTCGTGAGGCCAGGAAAGCCAAGTTGCGGCATGATCTTCCCACTCCGCAGGCAATCTAAATCCTAATCCTGTAAGCTCTTCCGTTGATTTTCCCATAAAGCCTAACTCCTTTAATTTTGATGCTTCTCAAAAAGAATAAAGTTCTTGGGAACATTTAGGTTCGATATTAAGATATTTTCCTATAAACTATTAGATCGTTGGGATTATTTGTTGCAAGGGTTAATTATGTATTTGGATAAGAAGAACGAATTGGCAAAAGCCAGCTTCTCTTTAAATGATGAATTCCGACCTTTTTCTTTGATGGGCAACCGCCATCTTCAGACCTTGTTAGGATCCCTATCGGATAGTTCCCCCCCAGAATTCCCCTCGAAGGAAGTGGTTCTGCCTGTAAGCGATGGCGATTCAATTCTAGTATTGGATAGTAAGCCCGTTTCTTGGGTACCCGGCAAGCCGATTGCGATTTTAGTGCATGGTTTGACTGGAAGCCATAGATCCAGCCATGTGGTACGGGTGGGCGATCGGTTGTATAGGCGCGGTTGCAGGGTGATCCGGATGAATCAGCGTGGTGCTGGTCCCGGTTTGCATCTTGCGCGGTGGTCATATCACGCAGGTCGTTCAGAAGATATCCGCAAGGTGATGGAATACTTTCAAAGCGTGGTAGATCCTTCGCCTTTATTTCTTGTTGGTTTCTCCTTGGGTGGGAATCTGATATTAAAAACTGCAGGGGAAAGCGGCGATTTACACGGCCTTGCAGGGGTTGCAGCGATGGCGCCCCCCATCAATCTTATGCAGTGTTCCGAATTGATCGGGAAGCAGGAAAACCGGATCTATGAAAAGCATTTTTTATCTTACCTGATGCTGGAAGCCAAAAAACGCCAACGGTATTTCCCAGAGTTGCCACCGTTAAAATTTCCATCCAACATGTCGATTCGATTGTTTGATGAGCACTACACTGCACCTAGGGCAGGATACGACTGCGCAGAACATTATTATCAGGAATGCTCATCTGAAAGATTCATCAAAAACATCACTGTGCCAACCTTGATACTTACTTCGCGGGATGATCCCTTCATATCTGTTGGGCCGTTTGAAAAGCTCAATGCCCCGGATTGTGTTTCGATTTCGATACAAAATCGTGGGGGGCATCTTGGGTTCCTTGGATCTGATGGTAGGGGTGGAATTCGCTGGGGCGAAACAAAATTGATTCAATGGATAGATCAGCATTTATAATCGTTGTTTTTATGATGGTTTGGGGCCCGCATTACAAACATCCAGCGCAACCTTTCCTGCAAACTTTTTAAAATTCGCTTCAAACAAGCTAGAAAGCTTGCTGGCACTTGCCTGGTAATCTTCATGGTTATGCCAAGCCAGTATGGGATTGAGCATTTCTTTTTCCACTCCGGGGCATAAGGTGGGAACTTCCAGCCCAAAATAAGAATCTTTCTTGAATGCAATGGAATCGAAGTTCCCATGCAATACACCTGATAATAATGCCCTAGTTACCTGAATTGGGTAACGGTGCCCCACGCCTGGTTTACCCCCCCTCCAACCAGTGTTAATTAGCCAAACTTTGCAATGATGAGATTGCAACTTCTTTTGTAGTAGGCCTGCATAAACGGAAGAATGCCTGGGCATGAATGGCGCACCAAAGCAGGAACTGAATGTGGCGGAGGGTTCGGTGACCCCCTGCTCAGTGCCTGCAACCTTGGCGGTGTATCCTGAAAGGAAATGATACATGGCTTGAAATTCGTTGAGCCTGCTAAGTGGCGGAAGAACGCCAAAGGCATCACAGGTAAGGAAAAAGATATTTTTTGGATGCCCGCCCATGGAATCTGGGCAGATATCGCGAACCAAATCAAGAGGGTATGCAGCACGGGTGTTTTCAGTTAAAGAGCTATCAAAGAAATCAGGGACGTGCGTTTTTTCATCGAGTGGAACATTTTCAAGTACCGACCCAAATTGAAGCGCATTAAAAATATGCGGCTCTGCTTTAGGCGAAAGCTTGATGGTCTTGGCATAGCACCCGCCCTCGAAATTGAAAATCCCCGTTTCCGACCAACCATGCTCATCATCGCCAATAAGAAGGCGATCTGGGTCTGCAGAGAGCGTGGTTTTGCCCGTGCCAGATAAACCAAATAACAATGCGACATCGCCTTCCCTACCCATGGTGGAAGCACAATGCATCGGAAATACTTGCTGTTCGGGTAGGATGAAATTAAGGAAGCTGAAAACAGCTTTCTTGATCTCTCCTGCGTAGGAAGTGCCTGAAATAATCACCAGATTTTTGGTGAGATTGAGCACAATATTGGTTTTTGCTGCATGCGTATCAACGAGGATGGTTAGAGTTTTCCCATTGAAGTTTTTGATTGGTTTACGAAACATGCAGCGGGCGAATAAATTGTGCCATGCTAAATCTGCGATCACCTTTACCCCGATGGTGTGTTTATTATCTGCGCATGCAGAGCCCGACATTATAAATGTTTCTTTTGAAGCAAGCGCTTTTATGGTCGCAGAAAATAGCAAATCAAAATCGGTGGGGCTCATGGGTTGATTGACCGCCCCCCATTCGATGGCTGCACTTATCGATGGTTCATCAACCAAATAACGGTCTTTGGGTGATCTTCCTGTGTGGGTTCCTGTTTTTACAGAAAAGGAGCCTCGATCGCTAAGTTGCCCTTCGTTGCGTTGAAGTGCTAGTTCGATAAGGCCTGCATTGCTGTTTAAAGATTTGCAATTTGGTAACTTTACCAGAGTTTCGATCATTTCTTGGTGATTCATTAAAATAAACTCCTTTTATCAGGCGCAGTAAGGTAAAAATAATGATGTGAATAATAAAGTACTAATAGTAATATCACTGTAATTATATTAGGGAAACATGAATAATAAAACCTTTTCTTTGTGGGTAGCAGCATAATGCAAGCGCATGTACTTGAATACTTTTTAAAGGGTATATTTCTTGGGCTGGCGATTTATGGCTCTCTCCAAGCTGGAAGGCTGGAAACCCCCACCTATTCAACATTCCTTACATTAAACGGGTTAGCCTGGGCTGGCTTGTTTGTTGCATTTATCGCAGGAGTGATATCTCAACGATCCCAGCTAAAAGTCGGGCTCAAAAATCCCGCAGCTTTCATTCTTTTTCTCATTCTCGAAAATTCCAGCAAGATATTTGATGGCATATTGCTAGGCACGGTCCTTGGGGTATTTGTTGCTGTACCTTCAGATTCTAAATTGTTGATTTCCTGCGTGGGGCTGGGTGGAGCTTTGGGCCTTAGCTTCTTCAGTATTCGAAAAGTAAAAGTATCAAACATTCGGCTGGGGATTATTTTTGCTGTCGCAGCAGGCTTATGTGCTGCGATCGCTTATTTCCTTGGTGCTACACCTTGGAATGAAAACCCGTTAATTCTACCACATCCACATTTGTTTTCATTCCAATTGATCGCCTTTCTTCCTTTGTTTTACATTTTGACTTTTTGTGGCCTTGCGGAAGAATCAGAAGTTGAAATTGGTGCTTTCAGCTCGTTACTGGGCATTGCACTTGGTATCCTAACCATGGAACATGTTCCTTTACGAACCTTGGGGTTCCTTGCACCGATAGTTTTATTTTTTGTCTACACCATGCGAATACTACCAGCCTTAAGAATTTTGAAGCATGTTTTTCGAGGCATGAGCTTTGCCAAGCTTGGTCAGCAAAAAAATGCACTAATGGCTTTCAAAAGGGCTTTGCAACTAGATCCGCAAAATAATCTAGCACGCAATAACTATTGGAAACTTCATGCAGATCTTGATCCTATTAAACTCGAAACCGATCCCGAAACCATGGCTCTGGTTGATTGCGACCTCTGCCTCGACCGTGTTGAATCCCTTTTGGTTTCAGGCAAACCCAGTGATGATAAAGTTGCTGAAGCTTTAAGGCTGCTTTCTTTGGTCGAAAAACTAAAGCCTTTGCTTAATGATGGCACTCGTTATTGGAGGGCTGTGCTTGCCCTACATGATAAAAACTTTGTAGGCGCTGCTGCAATCCTACTTAAAAACCTGAATAATTATCATGTTTCGGAAGAGCAATTGGCGGGGAAGTATCTGTATGCTTCATGGTCTTTGGCGTTGGCAGGGCACCCCGAAATGAAATCCCGGGTTGGCTTTCCCCTGCTTGCAGATGCCGCTATCAAAATGAATGCCATTGCTGCTGTTGAAAGGCATATTGCCCATGAAAAGGATGATCAGGCGGCATGGGGTATCAAGCGATTCTTATACACGGACATGACAAGTACCATCTTTTTTCAAAACCCGCCCCGCAGTATGGCAGACTTCGACTTTATGTTTGTCAAAGACCTTGGGCTTGCACTTTTGGAACAACAAAAAGAACTGGTACGGGGTGCGGAGTATTTGGATATTGCTGTAACGGGCCTGCCCCAGCATGCACCGTTTTTAATGGTGCAAGTAGGCAAGGCGTTTGCCCAGCAGGGCCAAGAAGCAGAAGCTGAAAGCTACTTTGAAAAAGCTGTTGCGATGGGTCGTAAAAGTGGTCACAAAAACTTGCAGGATCAAGATCGGTTGGCTTATTTCTCGGCATTGAAGTTTCTTGCTGATTCTTACTTGCATCGCAAAGATAACGATAAAGCCATTGAATATTATCATTTGTTTGCACAGTTTGAACGCAGTGGTGTTGAAACATTGCGCACGCTTGCAACCCTGCATGAAGAAAAAGGCGAGGCCCTTGCGGCCCTGCGTGCCGTCGAACAAGCCCTCATCTATCAAGCCGATGATAAAGATCTTATCGCACGCAAAGATCGATACCTTTATTCCATCACCGTGGAAGAACTTACTGCAAATAAAGAACTTCTTGCCAAGGGCTTTGACGTTGATTATTGCATGAAAAGGGCTAAAGGCATTCTTGAAAGCAAGCTCGATGGCCCTGATTGGATTGATGTTGCAAGGCACCTTTCCAACTTGGCGATGGTATTTGCTCCTGAAAGTATTCAGGCCAGAACTTTATATGCCAAGGCACTTCTAAGGCACGGCGATCGTACTGAAGCGAAAGAAATTCTTGAACATGTGCGGGAGCCAAAGCCCGGAAGTTTTTCGAGCAGTGATGATGAGGATTCCTGGTATGGCTCATGCCAGGTGCTTGGGGATATTTACATGGAGCTTGATGAATTCGAGAAAGCGGTGGCATGTTTTCAGGATTTCAAAAAGAGCCCAAAGAGTGGCGCCAGGACTTGGCTTAAATTGGGCATTGCCCTAGAGAAATTAAACGACACGAAAAAGGCCATTGCTTGTTATGAACAGGCCACGGCCTACGAAGGCAACCCCTTTGCCAGAGAAGCACAAGAAGCCCTGTACCGGTTAAAGTAAGGGCTTCTTGTTAGTGGTTCAAAAATAAGATTACTTGGTTTTCTTAATGGCAACCGCAGGTTTCTTGCTGGCAGGTTTGGCATTTTCGGTAGCAAATTGGCATTCCTTGGCAAGCGGGCAGGCAGCGCAGTTGGGTTTATTTTCGTGGCAAAACTGTACGCCTAAAGTGCTGATAAGGTCGGTAAATTCAACCCCTTTTGCCTTGGGGATCAGATGTTCGAGGGTGTTGCGGATTTCCACCACTTGCTCTTGGGTCTTTTCAATCAACCCGAGCCTTTTGGATACGCGAAGTGTTGGCGGATCGATGGGGATCGCATGACCACCTAAAGCCCGTTGGGTTACCCAAGCACCTAGATAATCATTTGAAACCTGATAGCGGGAAAGATGCTTGGTGGCTTGCTTTAAGCCTTTTTTGTGCAGAAATTCCAGCTCGAAGGAATAGGTTGTTTCGAATAGTTCCTGAAGAAAACCAATCACCCTGTTGGCTCGATCAACCGGCCTAGTCATACCCCTGAAGCATTCCTCAAGCTCGCGTACCGAGCTTACCCGGAGCTCGTTCCAATCGAAGAATTGGTTAGTAAGTTTCTGATACACTTCGTCGGCCTGTTCTTTGCTCGAACCTTCCCTGCAAATGGAATAAATCACTTGTTCCATTACGGGAAGTTCTTGTTGCTCTTGTGAGACAACTCTCTTCATCTTCGAAAAAAGTACCGTAACAATTTTCTGCTTGTTGACTGTCGTCGCCATATCTTTCACAACTCCATGAATGAGTCAGGCGTAAGAGTCAGGAAACCAATTTTCCTGTCTCTCTGTCCGGGATCTATTCTTCCTTGATTACCGCTGATGGATCGCCATCAGAATCCTCTTGCTCAACATCATCATCAGTTTCGTCTTCTTCTTCGTCTTCGTCTT
>CALARU010000054.1 GCA_937888715.1 uncultured Planctomycetaceae bacterium
CACGCCGCATGTGCCCACGAAGGCTTCAATGGAAAAGTGGAAGCATCTTGATGAGAAGAAGCAGGTTTATGCGGCTGTTATCACGGATGGGGATAATGATGTTGGAACGATACTTGATGCATTGAAAGTTGCGGGAGTGGAAGACAACACCATCGTGATGTTCTCGAGTGACAATGGTCCGGAATGGACTGCAATGAAACAGGGGCCGAAGAAATCAGATCCCGATGCAAAGGTAACGGGCTTTGATACCTACTATAGCGTGGGAGAAACAGGAGGGTTGCGGGGCAGAAAGCGCAGCGTATTCGAGGGTGGTGTGCGGGTTCCATTCATCGTGCGCTGGCCCGGAACCACCCCCGCTGGAGTGAAGAATAATAGCACCAATTTCACTGCGGTTGATTTGCTACCAACACTTTGCGCCGCTGCAGAGGTGAAGTTGCCTGAAAACTACAAGGGCGATGGCGAGAATTTACTTCCCGCATTGAAGGGCAAGGAACTTATGCGCACCCGCCCCGTCTTCTGGGAATGGCAGGGAACCAAAACCGAGCCCGACTATTGGCCTCGACTTGTCGTGCGCGAGGGTGATTGGAAACTTTTTCTAACGGAAGATGGCAAACGATCCGAGTTGTATCGCATCCCCAATGACCGGGCTGAAACTTTGAATGTCACCAAGGATCATCCCGAGATTGTGTCTCGTTTGACCAAGCTCGCGCTCGATTGGAAAACTACCCTTCCCAAAAAGCCCAACCCTGATTGCCTTACTACTGTGCTCGATCCTGTGAAGCCCAGCCAGCCGAAGAAGGGTGCCAATAACCCGCCTGTTTCTCCTGAAGAAAAAGCTAAAACTTTCGACCGCTGGGATACAAACCGAGATGGTGTACTCACCCTTGCTGAGTATCTCGCAGGGCAAAAGCCAAACGATTTGTTGGAGGCCCGTTTCAAGAACTTGGATAAAAACGCGGACGGAAAACTGACAAAAGAAGAGTTTGTAGGCAAGATTTCAAAGTAATTCCCATCATCGGCAAAAATATCATGGACAACAATTCCAACTTGAATGATATTTAATGTTGAGGTCAACGATCCTACCAACGACTTTGGTGCAGTGGTAACTTGCCAAAGCTCGAGTTTACAAAGAAGGCAACTATGAATCATTCATCTAAACTTTTCACATCCATGCTACTGATGCCATTGGCAGCTTTCTCTGTAATGGGCGCTGAGCTAGGCGATTGGCCACAGTTCCGAGGGCCGAACTCTGATGGGCATGTCAAAAATATCGCTTCGCCTTTGGAATGGTCCGATTCAAAAAGTGTAGCATGGAAGATTGCAATCCCAGGTCTGGGTTGGTCTTCGCCTGCCTTGGCAAACGGTAAAGTTTTCCTGACCACAGCCGTGCCGAATGATGGAGGATTATCTCTTCGAGCCTTGGCACTAGATGCCAAGACCGGGAAAATTGTTTGGGAACGCGAGGTAAGGGCGATCGCCAAGGCGCCAAAGATTCATTCGAAGAATAGCCATGCCAGCCCGACGCCCGTGGTTCGTGATGGTTCCGTGTTCGTGCATTTTGGTGCTCTTGGCATGGCGAGCCTGGCTGCTGCAGATGGTGCCATCCAGTGGACAAATTTTGAGTTGGATTATCCACCAGTGCATGGCAGCGGTGGTTCGCCAGTGTTTCATGATGGTAAGCTGGTCATTGTTTGTGATGGAAGCACCAAGCCCTTTGTTGCTGCCATCGATGCCAAGACTGGTAAAGTTGCATGGAAACAATTTCGTTCTGTGGTTGGAAAAATTAACCACTCGTTTGTTACACCAACGGTTGCGGTGATTGATGGCAAAGCCCAGGTGATGGCACCCGGCCCGGATCACTTCGCTGCTTATGATCTGGAAACTGGTACCGAGCTTTGGCGCGTTAAGGCCCCGGGTTGGTCTGTTGTTCCTCAGCCTGCGATAGGCCATGGCCTGGTTATCTACAACCACGATTATGACAACCCCGAACTGTTGGCGGTCAAACTTGGTGGCAAGGGGGATGTTACTGAATCCAACATCGTGTGGCGGCTTAAGCAAGGAGCGCCTAGCTCGCCCTCGCCGCTTTTGATTGGCGATGAGCTCTACTTCGTTTCGGATAAAGGCATTGCCTCTTGCGTGAATGCTAAGACGGGTGAACGCTATTGGATGGAAAGATTAAGTAGCGACAGCAATTACTCAGCATCGCCGATTTTTGTGAATGGCCGAGTTCTGTTTTTAGCAGAGAACGGTTTGGCGACATGGGTGCAGGTTGGGCAAAAATTTGCAGTTTTAGGCAAGAACAGCGTACCGGGCCGAACCTTAGCAACACCTGCGTTTTCAGAAGGCGCCATGTTTTTGCGCACCGATGAACACCTCTACAAGTTTGTCAAATAAAAAAGCAGTAGGTCTATGAGTTCACAAAGAGTGTGGGCGTGGTTTAGAAATGAGATTAAAAATCGGGAGTAACTTTGCCATCTGCGGGAAGAAGAAGAAGAGCCCAGACATTGATGGAAATATCCTTGGTTAATTTGCGGGAGCTTCCATCTGCCATGAAAATATTCATGGTTTGGTGTGGGGTTTGAGCCCGCCATCGATGGCAACAATCTTGATTATTTGGAT
>CALARU010000055.1 GCA_937888715.1 uncultured Planctomycetaceae bacterium
CTGCATCATAAATCGCTTTGGCTTACTTGGGCATATCGGGGTAACATCCTTTTGTGTTGTGAACGAAATCAACTTTGTTAGGATGGCAACAGTAAACCGCCCGCCTGATCTTTCCCGCCCTGCTGTTACAAGGATCAAACCACCATGGCAATTCAACCCCGGCGAACTTTTCTGAAACAAAATCTGGCACTGGGAACAGGCGCCCTGATTGCAGCAACTCCCAAGGTTGCAGCATCTTCTAGGGCTGCAGATAAAACCATCAAAGTTGGTTTTATCGGGCCCGGAGGCATGGGAACCAATCACCTTAGATTGCTGGTGCAGCGCAAGGATGTAAGTATTGATTATATTTGTGAGCCTGATTCTGCACGGCTGGCTAGCGCAATCAAACTTGTCCAAGATGCAAAAGGTAATCAGCCCAAGGGCGTTAAGGATATGCGTCAGGTTTTGGATGATAAAACCATTGATGCTGTTTGGATTGCGACACCCGATCACTGGCATGGCCCCGCAACAATTCTTGCGTGTGATGCCGGTAAGCATGTGTATGTCGAAAAACCCTGCAGCCATAATATCCGTGAAGGTAAGTTGATGATCGAAGCTGCCCGAAGGAATAAAAAAATCGTGCAGGTTGGCACGCAGTCGCGCAGTACCGCCCATGTTCAGCAAGCGATGAAGAAAATCAAGGAAGGTGCGATTGGTGAGGTTTTGGTCTCAAAAGCCTGGAACAGTCAACTGCGTAGAGATTCCGGTAAACAAAAAGCCTCCAACCCTCCTGATAATCTTGATTATGATCTTTGGATCGGACCTGCTCCACTGCGACCTTATCAATCCAACTTGTTGCCAGGCATCTGGCGCTGGTGGTTTGATTTCGGCACAGGCGATGCGGGCAACGATGGGGTTCATGAAATCGATATCGCCCGCTGGGGCCTTGGAGTTAACACCCACCCTTCCACCATCGCTGCATTAGGGGGCAAAAGCTTCTTCAATGATGATCAGCAATTCCCCGACACCATGTATTGTGCGTTTGAATATCCGGGTGCCTCCAAAGAAGGCAAAGCAAAACAGTTGATCTATGAACATCGGATCTGGTCGCCTTACATTCAGGAAGGTTTTGAAAACGGGAATGCCTTCTATGGCACCAAGGGAATGATCATCCTTGGTAAGAGCGCAGGCTGGCAACTCTTTGGCCCAAAAAACAAACTCATCGAATCGGGCAAGGGTTCTCCCGATGTTGCTGCCCATCATCAAAACTTCATTGATTGCATTCACTCGGGTAAACTACCTAATGGCGATATAGCAGAGGGGCACCTTAGCGCCTCGCTTGCCCACCTTGCAAATATCGGCTGCAGGTTGAACAAAAGTTTTTCGTTCGACCCTGTGATGGAAAAAGTTACTGATCTGCCTCAGGCAGACAAACTGGTTCGAAGGACTTATCGCGAAGGCGGCCATTGGGCGATTCCCAAGGGCGTTTGATTCTTAAACAACGATTCTTGTTTCTGTCTTATTCTCTTGTTTGCATGCTGGCTTTAAAACGGGGGTTATTCTTATGAAAGTGCGCCATTTCTTTGCAGCTTTAGTCATTCTTTTTGTTTGCTTGATCGGGCTCCCTGCTATCGGTCAGCAAAAAAAGGAAGAGTTGTTCCCTAATCCGATCAATCTTCAAGTTCCTTTTATAGGCACTGATAAATCTGTCAAATATGATTTTGATATTGTTTATGTACGCACTCCGCGAAAAGGCGATAAGGCTACCAGCCTTTGGGCTGAAATTGCCCACCCGTCAATTATGGATTCTAAAGGCGATTTGATGCTTCTGCATCCCGATGGTAAGGAAGAAGTCTTGGTAGAGGGTGGCGAAGATGGTTCAGTTACCGATCCGTTTGTTTCATTCGATGGGCAATGGGTATATTTCTCGCATCTTCAAGGTCTTAAAGGAACCAGTCAGCATGGACAATCGCCTTTCAAGGGTGCGGATATCTTTAAAATACATGTGCCTAGTCGCAAGATCGTCCAGTTGACTCATCAGGAATGGTCGCCCAATACCGGCGCCGCCAACTGGGCCAGTGATATTCGTAAACCAGAGAAAGATAAAACTTCGCTTAACTATGGGGTTCTTAATCTGGGCCCCTGCCCTCTGCCCGGTGGCAGGATTGTATTCACCAGCAACCGTAACGCTTTTAAACCTCCGAAACATCCTTCACCCTGCCTGCAATTGTTTGTGATGGATGAGGATGGAAAAAATGTTGAAATGATAGGTCACCTCAATATTGGCATGGCTCTGCATCCCACCATTCTTAAAGATGGTAGGATTGTGTTTAGTTCTCTTGAATCTCAAGGATTGCGCAACTCAATATTGTGGGGCCTTTGGCAGATTCATCCCGATGGAACCAACTGGGGCCCTTTGGTCAGCGCCTTCGATACCGGTGGTGCGCCCAATGCTTTCCACTTTCAATCACAGCTTTCGGATGGCCATATTATTGCAGAAGAATATTACAACCAAAACAATAGTGGTTTTGGTTCCTACCTAAAGCTGCCTCCTCAGCATCCGGATGAATATTCCGCCTTCGGTCCAGCTTCTCTTCAAGATCCGCGCAATCCCCCCATGCGTTTTGGGCGGCACTACAACGGCAAGGGCAAGTATTATCGCCTGCCTTTCAGTCCGTTCGGAATCGAGTCTTTCACTCCTTTTGCCCTTAATGGCGAGGGCCCCGCAGACCCTTCGATTCTCGGTGATAAACTTTCCCTCACGGTGGGTAAGTTCACTCATCCTTCAGGTGCTCCTGACAATCATCTTTTGACTTGTTATTCCCCGGGGCCTGTTAATCATCAGTATGCTCATTTTCCCATGCCTGATGGTGGGCTTTATCTCATCAAAAATGGTCAACCGGTTTCTGAACCTGCGCAAATGCTTCTCATTAAAAATGATCCCAACTTCAATGAACAATGGCCCCGGGCTCTTGTTTCCTACAAGCGAACTTATGGCATTGATGAACCGAAAAATCTTACTCCTCTTGCGAATGATGGGAAATTATCCGCATCGCTTCCTGCTGGCACACCCTTCGGGTTGATCGGTACCAGCAGTTTCTACAAACGCGAAAGTTATCCTGAGGGCACGGTTCCCGCTGGAAGCGTCACAGCTACTTATGGAGGCAAGAAAACCGATGGTTATCAAGGCCTTGATCCTTTTAATACTTCTGAAAATGGTGCATCGCTTAATTGGTTCAATCAGGGTTCCGATGCAGGCAAATACAGCAATGATGATATCCATGCACTTCGTATTTTGGTGATGGAACCTACTACAGATCGCGGCCAGGGTTTTAAACAGGGTCGTCGTTTTTATAGTCATGCCCAAGAGCGCCTTCGCATTTTAGGTGAACTTCCGCTGCGCCATTTCCTCGATCAAAAGGGCACAGCACAGCAAGTCATCGATCCTGATGGCAACCCTGATACCAGCTTCCTTGCCAAGATTCCCGCTGATACCGCCTTCACCTTCCAGACTCTCGACAAGACCGGCATGGTTTTAAACATGGCTCAGAATTGGCATCAGGTTCGGCCGGGGGAAATTCGCAACAACTGTGGTGGTTGTCATTCCCATAGTCAGAAGCCCACCCTTTTTGAAAAGACCGCTGCAGCAAATAAAGACTACCCGATTTTTGATCTGACAAAAAAGACTCCTCTACTTACATCGAAGGCAAAGGATGAATCTTCCAAGGTTTGGGATACGAAGAATGAAACCGGGCTGCGCTATGAAGAGGGCATTAAAAATGTTGAGTACTTCCGGCACATCAAACCTCTGCTTGATCGCAGTTGTATTTCTTGCCATACACAAAAAGTTGATGCCCCACCTGCCAAGCTGGTTCTCGATGATGATAAGTTCATGAATGTTCCCAATGGGCCAAGCCTTCCCGGAACTTATTTTCGCTTAGCGCATGATAGCCATGCAAAGTTTGGCTACAAGCCTGTCATTCATAATGGTGAATGGAGGCAGACCAACGCCTCTCGTTATGTTCGCAAGTTTCAATCCCGTAGAAGCCTGCTCACTTGGAAAATCATGGGGCAGCGCACTGATGGTTGGACCAATGATGATTTCCCCACCGAGACTTCCCCCGGAGATGCAAGCACTCTTAGGTGGAAGGGGCAACTGGTTGTCAACACCCCAGCCAATCGTAATCTTGCAGATCTTGATTACAACGGCATGATGTGTCCACCGCCTGGTTCTAAGGGACCACCACTTTCACCGGAAGATAAACTTACTTTTATTCGTTGGATCGATCTTGGCTGCCCTATTGATCTTGATTTCGATCCTGCGAATCCTGATACCCGTGGTTATGGTTGGATGCTGGATGATAATCGCCCTACCCTTACGCTTACTTATCCCAAGTCAAATGGTAATCTTGCCCTTACCCGGATTCTTATTGGCATGCACGACTATTACAGTGGCTTAAATCTTCCAACTTTCAAAGTGGTTGCAGACTTTGCGATCAATGAAGTTCCCGCGGGGGATAATCTTGCCTCTTATTTCAAGAAAACTTCTGAGGGTGTTTGGGAACTGTTGCTTACCAAGCCATTAGCTTCGTTGCCCCAAGGAAAACTTCTTGTCGAAATTAAAGATCATCAGGGAAATACCACCCGCATCGAGCGAGTGTTTTCTGTGGGCACCAACTGAGCCGAAGCATCGGGTGCGGAACATTGGGGTAAGGTGGATGGCCTTTGCAACTACTTTCCTTTTCACCATTGGGAGGATTGATTCATGAGCATTAACAAACCAACAAAAAAATGGAGCACGAATGATATCGATAAGATGCTTGCTTTGCTGCCAATCATGGAGGCTGAAGGTTTCAAAGCAGCGAGCTGGCCTAAGAGGGAACCGGTTGAAGTGAATGGGGAACTCATTCAACATGTACCCTATCCGGAGTATCATTCGGTGGTTGATCAATTCCGAGAATTTTGTTATGAGACAAGCTGCTTTATCGAGCCCTATGAAGTGTTGCCTGAAGACCCTGCGGGAACCGAACCAGATACAAGCCTCTTTAATTTGTTGCAAACTGCGAGCGATATGTCCCATGCAACTGTGGACCAGATCAGGCGCTATTTTATTCTTTGCACCCGTGCCGAACGCTTCTGTGATGGGGCCATTGAAGGGGCTATTGAAAACGGACTTATCCCTGCTGCATTATGCCAATTGCGCCGACTTCGGGAATCCATGTAATTCTATTCCTTTCTAAAACCCTAGACAAATAACACAATCAAGATGTTATTAGTGTAGTAATTGGGCATGGGTTTGTTAGGCTGTTGATGTGCATTCGTCTTCGCCCCAAAGGG
>CALARU010000056.1 GCA_937888715.1 uncultured Planctomycetaceae bacterium
GTTCCACAGGAGACTTGATCTGTTCCACAGGAGACTTGATCTGTTCCACAGGAGACTTGATCTGTTCCACAGGAGACTTGATCTGTTCCACAGGAGACTTGATCTGTTCCACAGGGGCAGCTTCAAAAGGGGCAGGCATAATTAAGGGTTCAACTTCTGCAAAAACTGAAAATGCTGACCCAAAAAAAGCTGCAATCGCTATTCCAACTCGGAACTTTTCACCATGTAAATTAAACATACATCCCCCAAACGCATAAAAATTAAAAGCATTGTTACAAGCTAAACTCAATCCCCAATGAATCTAAAAATAACACCTATGACCGCCCAATATTGGTGGATTTACCCTGAAAACAAAAGCTGTCAAGACCATTTTTAATACCACGGTGTATTTATTTTTAAAATGATCTATAACTAAAGGTAAATAAAGTTATAAAAACGACCTTTATTAATACGATGTCAATTTAATTAGGACCTTATTTAGATGATTCCATTTAAAACAAAAATAGTAGCAACACTAGGGCCATCAAGTTCCAACGAACAAGTGATAAAAACACTTATGATGGAAGGTGCGAGAATCTTCCGCTTGAATTTCTCGCATGGGCAGCACGATACCCACCTTGCCAACATTGAATTAATAAGATCCATTTCTGAAAAGATAGGAATAGCAACAACGATAATAGCAGATTTATGCGGGCCTAAAATCCGCGTAGGCTCTTTCGTCGATGGTAAAATACAAATCAATAAAGGTGATACCGTCACCTTAGACACCAACCCTTGCATGGGCGCCAACAATCTTATTCACTCTCAATACGCACTTCTTGCACAAGAAGTTTCTTTTGGAACTCGCATTTTACTCGATGATGGCTTATTGGAATTTAAAGTTCTCGAGAAAACCGAAACCCAGGTGATAGCAGAAGTAATTCGTGGCGGTATACTTAAGAACAACAAAGGGATGAATCTTCCGGGATTAGCTCTTTCAGTTCCCGCATTAACAGAAAAAGACAAAAAGGATGTTGATTTCATCGTAGGTCATCCTGTGGATTACATAGCCCTTTCTTTTGTTCGAAGCGCATCCGATGTAAAAACACTGCAAGATTATATTCAAACTAAAAATGCAAACATTCCTGTTATAGCAAAAATCGAGAAGCCACAAGCTGTTGCTAACATTGACGAAATTTTATCACAAGCAGATGGAATCATGGTCGCTAGGGGCGATTTAGGCGTTGAAATGGACCCTGAAAAAGTGCCTATCATTCAAAAAGATTTAATCAGAAAAGCACGCGCTGTATTCAAGCCCGTTATTGTTGCAACCCAAATGCTTGAATCCATGACAACAAACCAAAGACCAACCAGGGCCGAGGTCTCCGATGTTTCCAATGCAGTTTTCGAAGGTACCGATGCCTTGATGCTCTCAGGCGAAACCGCTGCGGGCCTTTACCCTGTTGAATCTGTTCAAATGATGCGAAAAGTTTCTAAAGAAGTCGAATCTTGGCAACTCCAAAACTATCAGTCTGCAGCTAACGCATTTACTGCCAACTTCATTTCCTCTGACCCACTCAGGCAATCGGTAGCAAAAGCAATTGCAAACATCACACGAGATATCGATGTATGTGCAGTTGTCGTAAGAAGCCGGGGTGGTAAATCTGCTTCCGTCGTTTCTTCAACCAGACTATCCTCCCCCATTTTGGCTTTATCTACCGAACCTGCCATAGTGCGTAAAATGAATCTTCTTTGGGGAGTGACCCCTATTTTGGTTAGCGCAGATGAATTCGAAGAACCAAAGATATACGCCCGAAAATTAGTTTCTAACATGGGACTTTCTAATCAAGGCAAATTTATTCTACTCCTCTCCGGTTTCGGAAAATCGGAACCCGCAATCACTGTTCTTCCTGCATAAAGAATTCGCCATGAACAACCTCATTCCACAACTTCCACACAGAGATGCAGATTCACACAAAGGCACCTTTGGAACGACTTTGATCCTCGGGGGTTGCAAAGGAATGTCTGGCGCAATGGTGCTATGTGGCACAGCAGCGTTAAAAAGTGGCGCTGGTTTGGTTCAAATTGGAACCCCCACGTCCATCAGGTCGGAAATCGCAATCGGGAACCCATGCTACACCACCATTGGTCTTTCTGAAGATGATGAAGGGCGATTTAATCAACAGGCAATTAAACAAATCAGCCCAATTGTTGGTAGAGCCAGCGCAGTAGTTCTTGGGCCTGGAGCTGCGCCCACCAAAGCCTGCCAAGAAATGGCAGGCTACTTCCTTAGTCTTGAGATCCCTGTTTTGTTAGATGCGGATGCACTAAACAGCTTAGCTTCCGATGGATTCCCCACAACATTTAAAAACAAACAAGTTGTAATCACCCCGCATCCAGGCGAGTTTTCAAGGCTAACTAGATTAACCGCCAAAGAAATTCAATCTGATCGCAAAACTCTCGCAATGAATTTTGCACTGTCACACGGAATTATTGTGGTTCTTAAAGGGCATGGGACCGTGGTAAGTGATGGTAAAAGCATTTACATCAACGCCACCGGAAATGCCGGAATGGCAACCGGAGGTAGCGGCGATGTGCTTTCAGGAATTATCGGAGCGCTGCTTGGGCAGGGAATGCAAGCATTTGATGCTGCAAAACTTGGAGTTTATTTACACGGGTTAGCAGGAGACCACGCAAAAAAACAATTGGGCGAGCACAGTTTGACTGCGCTAGATATTCTTGAGCATATACCAAGCGCATTTCTTTTTCACGAAAAGGCCCTTTTATAGGGATGCTTGCTTCCAAGCCGTTAAACAGCAATAAGTGAAGGGCACACCAGCATCACACTAGGAATCTGCAGATTTCTTAAGCACGCGTGCAAATTCATAAACCGACTCTTCCTGCATCTCTGTTTCAATTGAACCTGGGCGCAAGGTACGAATCTTAGACATCGCCTCTTTAGGGGACATGCCCTTGGCAACATAATAAGAAGCCAGGGCCACTCCCGTTCTTCCCATTCCCGCTGCACAATGCACCGCAACACCCATATTTGAAATATGCGCTTTTAATATCGATTTTATAATTCGATCTAATTGGGTTAAAGTAGGTGGTTCCATATCCACCACGGGCTCATGAATCATCATCAAGCCCGCACCATCAATCCAATTACGAGGCAACTTTTCTTCAGTGAGGGTGATGAGCAAATCGATTCCATTTTTTCTAAGCCAATCGATTTCTTCTTCGGAAACAGGCCGGGCCAAGCCCGCTAGTTTCTTCTCATCAACCCACGAAAACCCATATGGTTCGCTCATCTGCAATTCCTAATACATAAGGTGTTGGCCATACTTTTGCCTAATCTGATTCAATGTCTCCCAAACCTTGTCATCCTGCTTCATGAATCCTACCACAGAAGCGGTTGATGCACCCAGGGCCTTTGCTGCATCACTAACCCGTGCCTGACAAAGTTCCAACATATCAAGCAGCGCACCTACAGCGGGTAGAAATGCAGGATTTTTCACACCTACAGAAAGCCTGCCTTGTTTATCTAATGCAGGCAATATTTCTTGATGACTAGCAAGCCATCCGTCCTCTGCCCCGACTTTCAAAGGTTCGCGCAACTTCAAATAAAAAGCTTTTCGTAATCGCCTTAATGCTTTCGCTTTATTCTCGTGCTGCGACCTGCTTTCTTCCGCTATCACCAGCAACTGGCTGGCAAGATGCCTTATTCTTACTGCAGAACTAGTTTTATTGCGCTTCTGCCCGCCAGGTCCACTTGCACGGTATGTATCCACCTCGCATTGACGAAGCAACATATCATCAGAAAGATTTACCCATTCATAGCGCATGATAAAAAACAAGGGGCCCTTGGTTGAGGGACCCCTTGCCAATTGGGATAAAAATCCAAGCCTACACTTCCAGCTTCCAAGGCTTACGCATTGGATTACTGAGCATTGCATTAGCCTCTGAATTATCAAAGGTATAAGCCTTAGGATCCCATTTCAGGCTCTTGCCAGTCCTTAAGGCAATCGCACCAATTTGGCAAACAATCACAGAACCACCACCAATGGACGCATTACAAATTGGCTTCTTGCCATTTTTTCTGCATTCAAAGAAGTTACCCATATGATCGTTTGAAACTTCAAGCCTCATCGCATCTGGCTTAAGTGGTTCTTCAAGCAACTTGGGATCACTTGCAGTAATCTTGCCACGATTTACAAAGATCCACTGATTGTTTTCACCCACAAACAAGATACCATTGCCATCTTTGTCACCGATAGTATCGGGCAGGGTGGAATCAGAAACCAACAACTTGGCACCGTTAGCATAAGTGTAGGTAACCTTGAAATTAGGGTGACAATTATAACCATTGTTACCCTTATAAGGTTCTGCACCTTTGGCTTCAACAGCGATAGGGCCGCTGCCATCCATTCCCAAACCCCACTGAGCTATATCGATATGATGGGCGCCCCAATCAGTCATTTTCCCACCCGAGTAATTATAGAACCAGCGGAATTCATAATGACAATTAGTGAAATCAATCTTCTTGGCATTACCCTTATTATCTTTTCTTTCACCACGGGCTTCAAAAAGATAATCGACCATTGGAGTTGGCCCCAACCACATATCCCAATCCAAAGTTTTTGGAGCTTCAGCTTTGGCAATGGCACCACTCACAGGGTTGCCACCAATTCGGGCTTCAACTTGCTTAATCTTCCCGATACGGCCATTGCGAACCAATTCGCAAGCGAGTCGGAATTGTTTGGCCGACCGTTGTTGACTACCAGTCTGGAAGGTACGACCTGATTTTTCAGCAGCCTTCATCACTGCCAAGGCTTCTTCGACAGTCAAAGTCAAAGGCTTTTCGCAGTAAACATCCTTGCCTTTTTTGAGTGCTTCAATTGCAACCAAGGCATGCCAGTGATCAGGGGTAGCGATTGTTACAGCTTCGATATCCTTGCGGTCAAGTAGTTCACGAAAATCTTTAAAACCCTTAACATCTGCGGAACCGTCTTTCTTCATCATGGCAACAGCATTGGCAAGATGGTTTGATTCAACATCACATGCAGCAACGAATGTCGCTTTATTTCTGCGAGCATCGCCGTAAATAGCACGACCCCTACTTGAAGGACTGCCAATTCCGATGGCGCCCATAACTGGACCATTAGGGGCTTCCTGTTTTTTAGCTTCTTGTGCAGCCACGGTTTCCTTGGCATACCACAATGGGTAACCAGCAGATACTAATGCTGCAACTGCCTTCTGGACAAAACCTCGTCTCGACATTGAATCAAAATACATAACTAGCTCCTAAATTGTTGAACAAGAACATCTACCTTTGCAAATTATAATCGAATGGACCAACAATTGTAAAAGGAATTGGCCTACCCATTCACTTTTTTTCATGTTATTGCCATCTTCGAAGGAAAAACCCTTTAATTGTTAATATGGAGAAGTAGTATGAATTGGAAAACGAATTTAGCCACTATATGCATGGGATTATCCATTTTAACAACCTCCACCCTAGGCCAATCGCCACCGTCTAAAAAATTCCCTGCAACCGTTGCCAATATCAATGGCGAGCAAATCAGCGGTGCTGAACTCGAAAGCATCATTAAACAAATGGGCCCAAGCCCGATTCAAGTGCCAGAAAACACCAGAAAACAAATAGCCCGGGATGCGATGGCAATGCTAATTGATGATTTGCTAATGCAGCAATTTATAAGGCAAAATACTGCAGCAATTCCAGAGCAAGCTTTGGATCAAAAAATGGCAGAACTTGCAACGGATTTAAAGAAACAAGGAAAAACCATCCAAAGCCTTTGCAAGGAAACCCAACAAACCGAAGCTCAATTAAAGCGAACCATGCGCCTTAAGTTGCAGTGGGGGAATTTCGCAGCAGCGAAAATCAAAGATGAAAATGTTTATAATTATTTTCTTCACAACAAAGATTTCTTCGATGGCACAATGGTTGGGGTTTCACTGATTATTATGCGAATTCCACCTGGAATGAGCCCAAGTGAAACAGCAAAACTTAAAGCCAAAATGCAGGATGTCAGAAACCAGCTTTTGATGAGTAAAATAGATTTTGCAAGTGCTGCCAAAGCCTATTCGCAAGATGCTTCTGGCCCAATGGGGGGGAATCTAGGATTAATCCCTAGAAAATATGCCTTGGAGGAACCCTTGGCGAGCGCGGCCTTCAAATTGGCGCCCGGGCAAATCAGTGAGGTGATTGAAACAGAAATGGGTATTCACTTGATAAGAGTCAACGAAAGAAAAGACGGAAAACTTTCAGACTTTACTAAGATCAAAGACGAAGTCAGAGATTTTTGCAGCGAAGAATTTTTTCAGGACACTTTAGCAAGACAAAGAAAAACAGCAAGAATCGAAGTCTTCCTACCCTAAAATTTATCAAACAAGCACAATTCGACACAAAAGCTTCGGGATAATATCCGAAGCTTTTTTTGTTATTCTCCCATTCCTTGTTTCATTTCTTCACCGATTTCGTCTAAACTTTATAAAGGGATCCAACAAAGTGAAATTCCGACCCTATTGATTAATCGATTAACATGAGTTCAATCAACCGGTTTCGTTCATACGTAAAATACCTGCCAATACTTTTAGGATTGGCCTTTTGGGTTTCATTACAACCACTTTTCAGCCAAGAACTTTCAACCGAACGCGAATTACTTAAAACCGCAGGTTTCAACCCTGCGAATACTCAATCCTTAATTCCTTTATTTAAAGGTCGTTCTTCATCAATTCCTGCTAACGCAAATATCGAAAAGTTGACTGCCCAACTTATAAACGGTAACCCAGAAGAAAAACTTGCTGCTAAAAAAGATTTAATCTGCATGGGCGACTATGTAATCTCAACTCTCAAAAAAGCATCAGGCGAAATACTAGACCCAGCATCTGAAAAAAACCTTAAAGACTGCATCGAATTGCTAGAAGGTAAAGGGTCTGAAACCCTTATTTCTTCTGCGCTTAAAGTTATAGCATCTGAAGGAAAAGCAGAATCATCTGAAGTTTTATTTGCTTACCTTCCTTTTGCTGCTGAAGAAATATTGCGCAACGAATGCGAATCTACATTAAGGGTTTTATTTACAACTACAACAACTTCGGGAACTCTCTTCGAAAAAACACTAACAGACCCTAACCCATACAAACGAGCTGTCGCTGCAGAAATTCTAGTGCGAAAGGGAAACCCCAAACAGATTTCAATGGCGAAAAGCCTTCTAAACGACCCCTCTTCTTTAGTCCGAACAAGATTAGTGCTAGCCTTTTTAGAACAGAAAGACCGAATCGCTATGCCTGCTGCCCTTAAACTTTTGGCCTCAGATTCTAAGGACACCTCTTCTTTAATCGAAACTGCACTTGCGACTTTGGCAGGCGAATTGGCAATTCAAGGGCCGAAAAATGATGATTCAATTTCAAGAAGTATCAATCAAGCAGCCTGGGCTGGCTGGTGGAAATCTATCAACGAACAAGATTTGCTTGCATTATTACGAGAATCAACCGCACCTATGGAAATGATTGCGGATGCCGATAAGATTTTCAATGACAACAATATTGAACTGATTAAAAAACACATCAACAGCAAATCATTTAAAAGCAATCCTGCACTGCAAGCTTTTCTTTTAAATCGCGCAGCCTTCGACATGAAAATTGCGAAACTAATCGAGCCAGATTCCAACGCAATCAAACTCCTATTACAATCAAACCAAATAACTCCCGCACTTATCAGGCTAGTTACTTTAGTAAGGCCTGCAAATGCAATCGAGATCATATTGGCCTTTATCCCCTCTTGCAATGATGACAATATTCAAGATCTTCTAGGGGAATGCTTAGGGCTTTATCTGAATGATCAAAACACAATCCCCCCTGCCTTGATAGCGGCATCAACCTCAAATATTGAGGAACTCAGAACATTTGCAGGAAAGGTTTTAGCACAGTCGCCAAATGAAATAGCTCAAAAAACCTGCACAACCTTGCTCGCAGATTCATCCGTAAGAGTGCGATTTGAAGTTGCACGGGAATCGATAAAAAACCAAAACAAATCTGCGATTCCTGTACTAATTGAATTGATGACAAAAGTTTCCGCAGAAAAAGCAGAAACAATAGACCAAACCCTTAGGGCAATCGCCAAGGGTAAGTCTCCTGAAAGCAAAAACGATAGCAAAATGGATGCTGCAGCGTGGAATACATGGTGGCGAAAAGAAGGACCTCAGTTGGTCCTGACTCCAGGGGCAAAAATCCAAGAGACGCTAAAAAACTTTCTAGTGGTTGAGTCGTTCAATCAAGAAAAAAAATCAGGGCGAGTCTTCTTGATCAACCCTTCAGGGAAAACCCTCTGGGAAATTGCAAATCTTTCCAACCCAACCGATGCCCTCTTACTACCAAACAACAAAATTTTGATCACCGAACAAGGCGCAAACAGAATCACCGAAAGAGACACCAAAGGAAATATCTCCTGGGAAAAATCAGCTACTAATCCTTTCCTTTCACAGCGCCTATCAAACGGAAACATTTTCATAGCTTCCAGAAACAAAATCGTTGAAGTCAGCAGAAATGGCACCGAGATCTTCAGTTTTTCCTACCCTAATCAAACAATTCTTGCTGCCTGCAAAACACGCACCAACGAATACGCTTTGCTGTGTTATAATGGGGTATTCTTAAAACTCGATTCCAAAGGCAATGAAGTCTCTAAATCACGGATTCCCTTCCCCACCAACTTCGGCATCAATGGTGGCGCAATAACTCAAAATGATCGCGTTCTTGTAAGCATTCCAACACTCAACAAAATCATGGAGTTTAACTTCAGTGGCCAATCTACTTGGGAATCAACAATAACAATGCCAGGAATCCCTACTAAACTTCCAAATGGAAATGTAGTGGCACCAAGTTTAAACGGATCAAAAATTGTTGAAATTCAAATGGATGGCAAGATAATATACGAAAGTGCACCAACTTCTTATCGCTCAATTAAAGTAGGTAAAGCCCCATGACAAATAAATTCAGGAATTTTGAGCAACTTCAGTTTTTTCAAATACTAAGCACCCTTGCTATAAGTTTTGGTATCTTCTTCTATTGCACTCTGCCCCGCCCAATCCTTGCACTTGAAAATGAAGACTCTCTCGAAACCGACACGGTTTTTCTGACAAAGGCGGGATTCTCTCTTGCACCTAGCGATCTGGGAAACTGGCTTAACCGAAAATCAAAAGGCACATTCACCGAAACTGAAATCGTAAAAGCACTGGCAGATCTTTCATCTTCCTCAAGGGAAATTCAAACTCAAGGAATAATGGCTTTGACCTCAATGGGGCCGACTGGAAGACCAGCATTAAGAAACCTGGAAAACTCTTCTGAAGGCGCAGTTAAAACACTCGCAAAAAACTGTTTAGATATGGTGGGCACACAATCCAGCAGAACCGAAATCGCAGTAATTCGAACCTTGGCCGCAAGTTCACCCCAGTTGGCAATTAATGGCATTCTTGAAGTATTCGCTGTTCTAGACGAAGAAACAACATGGGATTTTGCCAGAAAAACCCTCTTCGAATTAACATGGAAGAACGAGGCACCAGACCCATTAATGATCGATGCCCTTTCATCGCCTTCAAAAACTCAAAGAGTTCTCGCATGGGAAATGCTGATTCCTGCTCAGAAACTTCTACCAAAAGATCTGCTTCAAAAAAGCATTAAAGATGAATCTCCCGAAGTGAGATTTTTAATCGCTTCAACTTTATCACGCAATCTGGATTCATCAGGCATCGAACTGCTGATTGAGTTGCTCCCGATCCTTCCTGAAAACAAAGCCCAAGAATCAGAAGATCTGCTTCTCGAAATTGCAGGAGATCTTGCACCGCAAGAATTGATTAAGAATAAGGGAACCCCGAAGGGGAATGCTGCGATCTGGAAAAAATGGTGGACGGAAATCAATGGGGAAAAATTACTACCAGAATTCACGCAAAAAATCCCCACCCCAGAAGATCAAAGAAAAATCAAAGACTTAATCAGGGAGTTAGGCGATGACAACTTTGAAACTCGCGAGAAAGCTTCTACGAAAATAAAAGCTCTAGGCAACCTCGTCGTCCCCTCGCTTAGATCACTCATCAATTCCATGGATGTTGAAATTAAAGGCAGAGCAAAAAGCCTTCTCGAAGAAATGGGAGAATCTAAATCGAAACCGATTTCTCCATCGCTTGTAAGAATCCTCGCCTTAAAAAAAACCAAAGGTTTGTTGCCTGCGCTATTAGCATACTTTCCCGTCGCAGAATCGGATGAACAATTCAACGAATTCCTCGAATCCGCAATCCTTTATGCCCGCCAACAATCGCTCCCCGATGCAGCAGTCTTAAAATCGCTTACTGCTGAAAACCCAAGGGTTAAACTAGCTTCCGGAATTCTGCTTTTACCATTCGACGATGCAAATTCCAAAGAAGCAATCAAAACCATCCTTGTGGATAAAAACCCTTGGATTCGAAATCGCATGGCTCTGGCCCTGGCAAATCTTGCGGACAAAACTGCTATTCCTATTTTGATAAATACGCTCGCAGATTTAAATCAGGAACAATCATCGGATAGCGAAACTTTTCTTTTCGAACTCGCAGGGGCAAACCTCCCCTCCGATCTTCCGACTTCACCTTCGGACCGAAAAAAAACAAAAGACGCATGGTTAGCTTGGTGGTCTAAAAATGCTGACAAAACATCGTTAACCAAAAACCTTCTGGGTAACCTTCAAGCTGTTTCCAAGGGAAACACCATCATTTCAAGCCTTGCCAATAATCAAGTTTTCGAATTGGATCGTAATGGCAAAGCCCGGTGGACAATTACAGGCCTTTCCGGCCCCATGGATGCACAAGCTCTTCCCAATGGCCGCATTTTAATAACAGAACATCACAACATGAAAATCACCGAACGCAGCACTAAAGGTGATATTCTTTGGACAAAAGCCATTACCTCTAACCCCCTTAGTGCAACCCGGCATCGCAGTGGCCTTACTTCCATCACCTGCAGAAATATGATCCTTGAAGTCGATCGATCTGGTAAAGAAATACTTAATTTGCCTAGGCCTCAAAGCGACATCATGAGCGCTGAAAGGCTTAGAGATGGGTCTTACCTTGTTGCGACTAACCAAATGACTTTGTTGAAAATTGACCGCACAGGCAGAGAATCTAATATTGTCCGATTGCCATTGGGTGTCGCAAGCAATGCCAATGATATTCTTCAAGATGGTACAGTAATCCTACCCTTAACCTGGCATAACAAACTCCAAGAGATTGATCCTTCAGGAAAAGTTATTTTAGAAATAACGGTCAATCAACCTACTGCTGCAGTAAGGTTACCCAATAAAAATATTCTTATCGCAACCCAAACTGTTCCACCCAAGCTGATAGAGTTTGACCGAACGGGGAAGCAAATTTCTGAAAAACAGGCCCTTCACCCAGTGTTCAGGATTCGAACCAGATAAACAAACCAGGCCAGGAGGCTATTAAAATGCCGGTAAGACACATAGGGGCATTAATCTTGGCAGTGTTATTGCCTTTCGCATTAGATAACACGACTGAGGATGAAAAAACACTTGCAGATGCCGGTTTAAAATCAGATGGGAATTCGTTGATTCAATTTTTAGCCCGCCGCTCTGAGGATAAATTTGACCCCATTCAGATCAAAGCTCTCATTGCAAAATTAGGGGATGATAATTTTGACACCCGCGAACAAACCTCTGCGACCTTGAATGCCATCGGAATCGCAGCCTTGCCTGATTTGAAAACAGCTTCTAAAAGTACGGATGTCGAAATATCTCGAAGGGCAAAAGATTGCATCCAAAAAATCGAAGAAGGATCTCGAAAATTTGTCGTCGCAGCGTCAATTCGATTATTGGGCACTAAGAAACCCGAAGGCGCACTGCAAGCTTTAATAAGCTATTCACAGTTTTCGGAACTTGATCAAACCACCGAAGATTTAATCTACGCAATCACTGCTACAGGTTCAGAAAATGGAACCCCCTCGAAAATTATCCTTGATGCGATTCGCAGCGATAAACCTTTGGTTAAAACGCTTTGCGCAGAAGCATTGGCAAATATCAACCCAGATTTGTTTAAGAAAGAAGCCCTCCCACTGCTTAACTCTGATGAACCCAGAGTGCGTTATAAAATCGCCCTAGCCTTTGCCAAATTAGGCGACAAAAGATCTATCGAGCCACTCGTCAGCAGCATTGGTTCCGTTAGCCAATGGGAATCCTCGCTACTCGATCATTTGCTTAGAAAATTACTGCCATCGAACCCGCCCCCTGTTGGACTTCCTCAACCTGAACTTCAAAAAGAATGGGCAAAGCGAACCACAGATACTTCGAAAATACTTGAAGCTCAGCTTGCCTTTAATGCCAAAAACATTGGGAAAACCCTTGTCATTTTATTAGATGCAGGCAAGTTAATTATGCTGGATTCCAGCAATAATATTCTTTGGAAAATTGACAATCTGCAATTCCCCCTCGATGCCCAAATCCTTCCTGATGAAAAAGTTCTGGTTGCAGAACATCAGGGAAACAAAGTTACAGAACGAAATAAAAAAGGCGAAATACTTTGGGAAAAGAAAATTGATGGTCCACTGGCAGTACAAAAACTTGAAGATGGATCCATTTTTATCGCATCAAAATCCAACGTCGTTTTTGTTGATCAAAAAGGCAAAGAAATATCGGAATTTACTCCACCCAACAATGAACCCATCATGAAAGCTAACATCGCTTCCAATGGCGATCTTTGCCTCGTCCTTAACACCCCTCAAGGAAATGCAAAGTTCGTCCGATTTGATAAAAACAAAAAACCTGTCGCCACTTACGACATTGATGTTAGAACCTCAGGCGGAAAAGTAGATATTCTTCCCAATGGCAATTCCCTCATCACTGAAGTTTATGGCAACAGGGTCATTGAATTTAACAATGAAGGGAAAGAAGTATGGCAATTTGAATGCGAGCAACCCGTAGCCGCTGTGAGATTACCAAATGGAAACACTCTTATTACATCAATGACGCAAATGAAAGCCCTAGAAATAGACCTAAAAGGCAGAGAAATCTGGTCGTACAAATCAAACACCAGAGTTACCCGAGCATTTAGACAATGAGTAAAAGTCTTCTGCAATCTTTGTTGTTTTTGTTTCTTATCTGCAATATTACACATGGAGGTTGGCCTGAAGATGAAGTGCATTATTGGGATGATATAATCATTAAAAAATCAGGTATATCGACCAATCCCAAGGATATTCAGACCTGGCTGCAATCCAGAATCCCAAATGTAACAAACGGAATAAAAGCTTCAAAATGGGTTATTGATCTTGGAAACGATAGCTTTGAAGTTCGAGAGCAAGCCTCCAGGGAACTTCTAAAACTTAACAATCTCGCAATATTTGAACTAAAAAAAGCGATCAAAAGTAAGGACATCGAAGTTGCCAAAAGAGCGTCAGACTGCCTTGAACAAATATCTCCTCATGAATCAATCGCTCTCAAAACAGCTATCATCCGACTATTGGGAAAGTCGAATCCTGAATTGGTTTTCGAATACTTTGCCAAAGTAGTAGATACCCCAGAACTTGACATCCTAACTTCCGAAGCATTGCTGGATGCATTTAGTATTACAATAAAATCAAACCCAACATTGGTACGAAAACTTGAAGATCGCTCGCAATCCAAGGATATTAAAAGTAGAATCCTTATTGCCCGGGTGCTTGCAATTGGGAATCCCAACGGGATTGCATTCAGGAAGCTTTCAACTGATGACCAATCTATCGTAAAAGCAAACGCACTCCTCTCACTTCTTCTAGAAAAAGACAAAAAGGCCATTGGGTTACTAATAAGCTTATTACCTGAATTGAAAACCAATCAATTGATGCCAATTGCAGGATTACTTAACGAATTGATTCAAGACCAAGCTTCAGAAAAGGAACTTTCGAAAGAAAAGCCTTCTGCGGTAGAACTGCAAAAACTATTCGCTTCCGCATGGGAGGGCAAAAACGCCTCAACTAATCTGGACACATTTACTTTCAATCAATTACTACCTAAGCGCATCCTTGCATCTCTTGCAGAACCCAACCGGAGTGGAAAAATTTGTTCACTCAATCCAGATGGTTCAGTTACCGAACTTTTTCGCAACAATTCTTACGCTGACCTAGTTTGCGCAATCAATCATACACTGTTTTTTTTGATGGAACGATCCAGGGGTCACGTGATCATCAACAACCTTGGCGAAATTTACGAAAGAAGCGGCCCGCTAATATCCACTTTTGGACTTGATACCGATGGCTTAGGAAAGAAGTTTATTCTGAATCGAAAAAATCTATTAGTCCTCGATTACACCAACAAAATTATAGAAAGTGTTGAGGTCAATAATGATTGCTTGGCAGGCACCCGCTTAATCAATGGCGACTATGCAATTGTTTTCAAAGATAAATCTTTGCTAATTCTTGACGGAAAAAACCTTAAGAAAGAAAAAACAAAGATTTCATTAGGGGCGATTGAACCTGCACGCACTATTCTTGGGTATCAAATTCAAGGAACCCGGTCCGGTTCGATTTTAATACCTGAATTCGGAGGCAAAGCGATCAATGAGTATGATCAGGCAGGCAAATTACTGAAAACCATTAAATTCAGCATAAATACCGGCAATTCCACTATTTATGGCCCAACTTTGACCATAAATACCAATGGAAATTTTTTGATTGGTACCCGACTAGGCGAAACGGTGACAGAATTGAACATGGAAGGCAAAGAAATAAGAAACTGGGCCCTAGATTCTAAATTACACCGCATTTTTTCCCAACCTTTGCGAATTATTTGGCCCGACTAACCATTTTATAACCAATGGGGGCTTGATTTCTTCCACGAAAATACCATACTTAAATTAGCTTCGCTGGAGTGGTGGAATTGGCAGACACACCATCTTGAGGGGGTGGCGCCCGTAAGGGTATGTGGGTTCAAGTCCCACCTTCAGCACTGTTATTTTAGTAAGCCCGCTTTTAAACCCCTCGCTTTTCACATTCATTTCGCTTATCATTTTCGGCATACAGTTTTTTGGTTTCCTCCTACTACTGGATTGATCTCCATGTTGATTCATACCATTAAATGCATTATGGTTTCTTTGACCCTTGCATTACTTGCAACATCGACTTCCATAGCTCAAGATAATCGACAAGCCGATGTTATTTATGGCAGAAAATACGGGCTCGCCCTAACCATGGATGTTTTCAAGCCAACGGTGAAATCGAATCGTGCCGCAATCTTGATGATAGTTAGCGGTGGCTGGTTCTCTAGTCCTGAAGCGATTAACCCAAAATCCACCAATCCGTTTACAAGCCGTGGCTATCATGTATTTGCAGTGGTGCATGGCAGCCAACCAAAGTTTACCATTCCCGAAGCGATTGAAGACCTTCATCGTGCTACCAAATTCATAAGATCAAAAGCAAAAGAGTACGACATTGACCCAGAGAAAATTGGGATTTCCGGGGGCTCTGCTGGGGGGCATCTTTCATTGATGATGGGAGTTGCAGGAAAAAAGGGTGGCGAATTAAATTCAAAAGACCAAGTTCAAGGATTTGCAAGCGGGGCTAACGCAGTCGCCTGCTTTTTTCCGCCTACAGACTTCCTCAACTGGGGTGAAGAAGGTAAAGAACAATTAGGCAGGGGCCCTCAGGCAATCCCAAACATCGTTGCACCCTTTGATTTTGTAGTTTTCAATCAGCAAAAAAAACAGTTCGAACCTGTTGAAGACATCATGGAAAGAAGAAAAATCGGTGCAGCTATTTCCCCTATTACTCACATCAGCAAACAATCTGCGCCATCTTTGATAATTCATGGCGACCAAGACAAACTAGTTTCTATTCAACAAGCTGAATCATTTGTAAAAAAAATGAAAGAGGCTGGTGCAGTTGCGGAGTTAGACACTCGAAAAGGCGCAGGCCATGGCTGGGCCAACATGGACAAAGATCTCGAAAAGTTCGCGGATTGGTTTGATCTGCACCTATTAAACAAAACAAAGTGATGACCTCTAAAGTCATCACTTCGTTTTTCAACTAATCAATATTTAATAATTGTTATCCCACAAAAACCCCGCCTGTGAACAATGGGTCGTAGGCGTAGAAGTTATACAACTGGCCTTTTTGATACCTAAATATTTTAACTTCAGGGCCACCATTGGTGTAAGGCGCAGTTACAATTTCAGCAACACCATCGTTGTTGATATCCGCCATTGCTACTGATAAGCCGCCCGCAAAGTTAATATCGTAGGCAAAGAAGGTGTCGATCAAGCTGGTTCCGGAACCATTGAACACCTTGATATGAGGACCGCCACCAGGGCCTGCTGCGACAACAATATCACTTACAATGTCGCCGTTGTAATCTCCCGCACCAACAAAGACTCCTCGGTTAATTCCTGGATCAAAAGCGAAGAAACTCGCAAGTACAACTTGCGTTCCTTGGGAAAGTTGGAAACCGCTGACGGCAAGAACATGAGGGCCACCGCCAGGGCCAGCACCAACCACCACATCAGAATAACCATCGCCATTCACATCACCCGAAGCAACACTAATACCGCCGGTAAAGGCTGGATTGTATGCAAAGAAACTAGCAATGTTCGAATAATCCAGGCCGCTAAAGACCTGAACATGGGGACCACCACCCTGCCCTGCACCGGTTATGATATCTGCATAGCCATCGCCATTCACATCACCCACCGCAACGAATATGCCATCATTAAAGGCTGCGTTATAAGCATAAAAACTATGGATAAGCTGAAGGTTGGTGCCATCATAAACATTAACTTGAGGACCACCCCCTGGGCCTGCTGCTACAATAACATCAGCAATTCCATCGCCGGTGACATCGCCGGAAGCCACGCGCACACCGCCTCTAAAGGATGGAGCAAAAGCAAAGAAGTCCGTCGTTTGTTGAGTTAAAAGGTTGTAAACATTCACTTGCGGGCCACCCCCAACATTCGTGCCAGTAATCACCAAATTGCTGGTTGCGGTAACAGCTTGGAAAATCGTTGCTGTTGAGGAAGAGAAGTACCTGGTAATCGAACCATTAGGTGATCCAAGATAATTTGCAGTAATCGTATGACGACCACCTGCCAAAGTACTTGTAGAATAAGTTGCAACATTATTGCTAACCGCGACAGGAGCTCCCAAGGCAACGCCGTTATCTAAGAATTGCACTAATCCAATCGTGGACTCTGCAGGAATAATCGGATTGGTTACGCTTGCTGTAAAAGTAATGGTCGCAAGTCTATCTGCAGGATTTCTTGAGGAAACCAGTCCTAGGGTGGTTATCGCCGTTGTTAAAATCTGCTGATTAAATATAGGAGAAAAAGCACTACCATTTACATTGCTATCTCCAAGGTATAAAGCATCAATTGTATGAAAACCAGTGGTGCTTATGGAAGTAAGCAACGTAGCAGTAGTAGCACCTGTAGTTGGATCTGTAACGGTAGTACTTATGGTTTGCAATGGCTGAATTACGCCATCGATTCTTATTAGAACCTGGCCGGTTGCAGGGCCACCTGCGTACTGAGGAGTAACAGTAGCCGTTACGGTCAATGGCAGATTAGTACCATAAACCTGACTGTTCGTGGTAACAGCAACACTGGAACTCGATTTGTTAACGCTTTGAGCGATGATATTAGAATTACTGTCGCCAAAAATCCCCTGGCCAACAAAACTGGAAGTAATCACATGAGGCGAACCATTAACATTTAAGGTGGTAGTAGTAAAAGTTGCTACGCCATTAGATACTGGAACTTGCCCTATAGAAACCCCTTGGTCGAAGTAAGTTACAGTACCGCTTGTAACCGTTCCTGTTACTGCTGAAATGGTAGAGGTAAAGGTAACAGATTCCCCATATTGGGTAAGATTATCAACATCGCTCGATGTCAATATATTTGTGGTTAGTACACCGACACAAGTCAAAGTTACATCGTTGCCAGTTCCACCAACATAAGAAATACGATAAGAAACGCTATCCCCTGAGGCGTCAAGAACCGTAATTAAAGAACCTTCAGCCTGACCATTAAATGTACCAACCACAGGGTCTGATCCATCATTGTTGATAATGGTATAATTGTTTCCGCGAACTATTGGGTTGAAATTCAAGTTAACATGAAGCACAGGGCTGCCAGAAAGATTTACTGTCCCATTAACAGCAAGTTGATCATAAGCTGTGCCTGCAACCGCACCTGATGTATTTAAGTCAAAGGAAAAGACCCCAACAGAACTTTGCGCACTAATGCCAGAAGTAGTAAGCACGGAAACATTAGAAGTTTGCGTTCCAGGGGTTACCGTACCGTTCTGGCCGGCGCTCATGTTAAGAACACCAATCCGACCACTACCTTGAAGTGTACCGCTTGTATTAACAAATACCGGTACATTATCTTGACCAAGTTGGTATACAGTTCCTGCGCCAACCACGGTACTACCTTGATTATTGCCAATACCTGAAATGATCAAAGTGCCAGCACCAGTTTTTTGCAATGTGGAAGAACCACCGTTGATTTTCCCAGAAAGGGTAAGTGTGCCCGTATCAACTCCAACATAAGCGAGTTGCATAGTTCCAGCCAGATTCACATTGCCGCCCCAAGTATTATTTCCACTAATACTTCGAAGCGCCCCTGCCCCGGCAACACCTGTGCCATCAAGATTTAAGGTTCGATTAGAAATGGATATTGCCCCTGCGGTGCCGCCATCCAAAGCAAGAGTTGCAGAATTTACAGGTACCGAGGTGGAAACGGTAACTTGGTTAGTTCCAATACCAAGATTACCAGGCGCTTGAACTAACAAAGTGCCTTCCTGAACTGAAATAGGAAGATTCAAACTAGTCTGAGCCTGAGAAACTACAACTGTTCCTGCTCCAGTTTTAATCAACTGGCTACTGACTGGAATCCCTGCAGCCTGAGTAATCTGGCCATTTATTATAAACTCACTCCCTGCACCACCCCCAAGGGATGATGTACCAGCAACGGTTATAGTTCCACTCCATGTGTTTTGCCCAATACTTTGCAATGCTCCAAAACCATTAAAGCCCGTTCCTTGGATGGTCACATTATTCGCAATATTCAAGCCACTTCCATTTACCTGTATTGAACCTGCACCTGAAAGCGCTGGTAGCGCAGGGGAAGTCTGAGTAACATTGATTGATGTTGGACTTCCCAAGGCATTGTTGTTAAGCAATTGCAAGTTACCATTACTTACCAACCAACTACCAGAAAATGCAGTGTTATTTGCACTTAATCCCAGATCCATTGACCCTCTTTTTTCAAGCTGAATTCCAGGGGAGGCAATTGTTACCGTAGGCGCTGAAGTATAATTGATACCACCATTTGCAACCGTAATGGATGTTACAACCCCGTTAGTCAAAACTGCAGTTGCGGAAGCTCCAGTGCCCCCACCACCGGTTATGGTGACTGCTGGAACAACGAGATAACCACTTGACCCTGAAATTACTGGAATTGTTGTAACCTGCCCAAGAGCAATCGTTGGGATACCAGCAGTTGCGCTGGTAGCCAAGGAAGAAATCTGGCCACTGATCAATAGCGAAGAGTTGGGAGTTCCGCCAATAGATGCGTTGGTCTGAAGGCTCACGCCACCTTGCCACTCTACCGAATTAGGATTATTATTTGGCGAAACAACTTGCAATGCTCCAAGCCCTTCGACTCTTGATCCTGTGCTTAATGGTTGGCTAGGGTTTTGATCAGGGCCATTATTTGAAATAGTACTAGTATTGCCATCCTGAAGTATAAGATTATACTGAGAGCCAAAAACAAGATCCTGTCCACCATTTATTGCATCACCCAAAGTCAAGGCGCCCCCCAATTGTTGGTTAGCCCCAAGCAGACTCGCAGGCAATTCACGAACAATAATGTTTTTTGGTGTACTAACTGGCCCTAAAGATGTCTCATTTTGCGCATTTAAAAACCCATCAAAAATCACTACATCACCACTAAAAGTATTGGCTTGAGTTAATTCAACGACGCCTTCGCCCCATTTACGCAATCCTGCAACGCCACTTACCACGCCATTTATCTCTGTGATACTTGCAAATTCTTGACCAACACTTGGATCTCCACTTGGGTTTGCAATGCTATTGCCTATCAAATTAGCAGTTGCAGTTGCAGCCGTAGTTGCACCGCCACCAGTAAAAGTTAAAGCAGGAGCGACCAAGTAACCATTGCCACCCGATAAAATTGGTATCGAAGTGATTACCCCGCCAACAAATGTGGGAGTACCTAAAATCGCTTGCCCGGGAGCTTGTATTGTAATTGTTGGTTGCGAAGTATAGCCATTTCCATTGTTTGTAACTGTAATGGAAGCAACGGCCCCATTTACCAAATTGCCCACGGCTGTGGCTCCGGTTCCACCGCCACCAGATATAGTTACAATTGGTGCGGTCGAATAACCACTTCCGCGAAGGGAAACTGGAATTGATACGATTCGCCCATTTACTATGGTTGCAACACCAGAAACGGCTTCACCTGGGGCTAAAATGTTTACCGTGGGGGCCGACGTATAACCAATTCCACCGCTTACTATATTAATTGATGTAACGAATCCATTTAAAACTGTTGCAGTAGCAGTAGCACCGGTTCCACCGCCGCCAGTAAGCGTAACAAGTGGAGCACTCGAATAACCACTTCCAGAGGTAGCTACTGGAATGGAGGTAATTGCCCCAAGAGCATTTAATACAGGCACACCGGCTGTTGCTTCACCAGGTGCTAATATTGTAACGGTGGGTGCCGAGGTGTAACCTGCTCCTCCATTTAAAATATTAATTGAAGTAACAGATCCCCCTGTTAGCCCGTAAGTATCTCCTGAAACTGCTGAAGTTGTAACTTCAGCAGCATTTGAATTTAATGTTACGGTTCCGTTCCATTGATGCGGGAGAGCGCCAAACGACAAATTAGAATCACGACCGGTAAATTCCCCAAAAGGTACATTTACAAGGTTCACATTTGATGCCACATTAGCATCCAAGGGAATATAGCCATCTCCACCCAAAAGTATTAAGTTGCGATTGTTTATTGTAATAGGAGATGCGGATCGCTGGTTTACTCCCCCATTTGTATTAGTCCCGTATTCATCTATACTCAGCATCAAAGTACCATTAGAAACCTCAACATTAGAATTTGTCAAAGCACTTCCGAGCCCATTACTATCTGAAACAATGAGTAAACCTTGTTGTACGGTAGTGGAACCCGTGTATGCATTATTTGATTCAAAAACTAATATCCCAAGTCCTTGCTTAACTATTTTGTTGTTATTTACATCGTTGAGCAATATATAGCCTCCTGAAGTATTGCCCCCATTAGAATCTTCATGAATGTCCGAATCTAGAATCAACCAAGACCCTTCCTGAACCACATTAAATACAAACGAAGACCCCGCTGGTGCATTTGGATTTCCAACATTGATGGGGCTGTATATCCAATTTGCATTACCAGCGGAAGTATCCGAAGGAGTTGTAAGCGAACTTCCCACATAATTTGCCACCATTTGCGTTTGAATATTTAAAGGCACTGCGGGGTTAAACGAAATATTTGTATTGGGATCAACCGTGGCAGGATCCACATAGACAAGAGCAGTACTAAGGCCATTCGCCCGGTATGTAAAAGGGTTAAAGAATGGCGTGGTATTATCGTTTGTAGCACCGGGATAAAAGAACTCCGCTGTAATTGTTGTAGGAAATGTATTGATCGGGGAAATCTGTCTGTTAAAAGGACCGAATTGAGGATTATCCCTGCCGTACATATAATATCCAGCTCCATCAAATTGAATCGCATCCACATAAACAAGGGGATTAAAATAATTAGCCCCGGTTACAGGGTCGCGCAAATAACCAGGAAGGTTTCCCGAGGCATCAGGTGAAAGATCATTGATTAAATTAACCTGAATCGGCCCAGGCGGCGGACCAACCGGGGTAGCAGATGTATCAATTCGCGTAAGATCACCAAAGACCCCCTCTGTTGGTGTAGTCAACTGAGTATCAGCAATATTTGGAAAAACTAGCGTATCACCATTCTGTGGAAGCGAAGTTTGCCCTAAAGTGGGATCCCAGTTCCCGCCAAGACTGTTAAACGCACTGCCGCCACCGGGGCCTGCTGCGGCCATAAATGAACTAAAAGTGGGGTCTCCATTGCTACCATATTCTACAGGAGGCCCAAGCACAGCATTAGCTCCTCCACTAACCAAACTGCCGTTCCACACTTTGGTGGCGCATTCAATTCGCTCTTCCAAGTTTTCAATATTAAGTTTTCGGGCTGTTATGCCCTTGTTCGATTTCTTTAAACCAAACATTCTCTTGATCGATTCCAACTTCCAATTGAATAGCATGTGAGGCTCCTGCCTATGAAAATAACTTCCGACAATCCATTCGGTTTATCTATCGGCAGAATAGCCCTCACAACTTTTACAAGTTGTATTTTCATGCAGATCGTTTTAATCTTTACGAGTTGAATAATCGGCAGAGTCTACCAACTGAACCAAAACAACCCCATTTAACTAGGGCCCCTATAGTTAAAATTGCGTTTTGTGTATTACCGTGGATTATCGAGAATGAAAGTGCAAGGAATCGCTTTTTTTTGTTCGTTCACCCACCAGAGCCCAAATTCGGGAATCGTTTTGACATTCCCGACTATTAAATGCAAAAGATTGGTACCATCGATCATGTCTAAGTCTTTTTTACTCATCTTGGGAAACGAAACAGGATGGGAATGATAAATCACCAGCATCTCTTCACCTTTTTGCCTTAACTCCTTTACCACCTTTAACATACTTTCAGCAGAGGAAAGAAATTCAATTTCGCTTTTGAGAGAATTTTCGAGCTTATAGACCGTGGAAACAACTCCGATTTTTTCGGTTTCTCTGGTCTCAAACCGCCCACCCAGCACCCCACAACATTCATTGGGGAGCTCTTCGATGGCATGATTTAGCATTTCATTTAGAAAACCTTCTGTAACCAAAAGCTGAAAAGGGATTGACATACTTCCTACGGTCTCGAGAATAAAGGTGTAGCTTTCACAAGCGCAAATGCTATTTTACCCATTTTACCAATCAGACGAGAATCTTCATGGCAGGAACTAAGGGAAAACGCGATAGAGTTATTCTGGCATACTCTGGTGGCTTAGACACCTCTGTTATGGTTCATTGGATTCAGGAAAAGTACGACCTCGATGTTATAACCTTCACGGTCGACCTAGGCCAAGGTGAAGACATCGAAGCAATTAGGCAGAAGGCCCTTAATACCGGCGCAGTCGAAGCCATCGCACTCGATGCTAAAAACCTCTTTGTCGATTGCTTCGTATGGCCCGCCTTGATGGCAGGCGCAATTTATGAAGGTAAGTACCCCCTTGCTACTGCTCTAGGTAGGCCCCTAATCGCCAAGCTTATGGTCGATGCAGCTAGGCAGCATAATGCCAAAGCAGTAGCCCATGGCTGCACCGGCAAAGGAAACGACCAAGTACGATTCGATATGACATTTCAAACTCTTGCACCCGATTTAAGAATCATTGCACCAGTGCGCGAATGGAAGATGACCCGGGATGAAGAAATCGCTTTTGCAATCGAGCGAAATATTCCCGTCAATATTTCTAAAGATAATCTATTCAGTATCGATCAAAACATTTGGGGCCGAAGTTGCGAAGCAGGCGTGCTTGAAGACCCATGGATCGAACCGCCACCAGAAACTTTCGCCTGGACCAAAGATGTTGCCCATACCCCAAATGACCCTGCTTATGTGGTCATCGATTTCGATAAGGGTATCCCTGTTGGTCTTGATAACAAGAAAATGGATGGCGTTGAACTCATCAGCAATCTAAACAAACTCGCAGGCGAGCATGGTATAGGCCGTATTGATCATGTTGAAAACAGATTAGTGGGCATCAAATCTCGTGAGTTGTATGAAGCCCCAGCAGGCGTGGTCCTTCATTTTGCACATCGCGAAATGGAATCGCTTACCATGAGCAAACAGGCACAGCGCTTTAAATCCATCGTCTCGCAGGAATATGCGGACCTTATTTACAACGGGCAATGGTTTAGTGCATTCCATCAAGATCTCGCTCAATTCGTGGTCAGCAGCCAGCGTTTTGTTTCAGGCCAAGTGCGTATGAAACTCTTCAAAGGAAGCGCATCCGTGGTTGGTCGTAAGAGCGAAAATAGCCTCTACAGCAAGAACCTTGCAACCTACGAAAAAGGCGATCAATTCGATCACGATGCAGCCAAGGGCTTCATTCGCCTATGGGGTCTCAGCCAACAAACCCAAGCACAATTGCAACTGCTTAAAGGCGGAAAAGGCTTCGAACTTCCAGGCATTCTCACCGATAAATCCAATAACAAATAACCTTCAAAGGCTTCTTTCATGCCCTATGAATCGATGAATATTGATGAACTTGCAAAGTACCTCAAGCAGGATGCTAGAGATGTACACAAGCTTGCAAACAAAGGTTCCATCCCAGGAAAAAAAGTGGGGGGTGAATGGCGCTTTCATCGCAATGAAATCAATTATTGGATTGAATCCAATCTTCACGAACATGAAAACGAAACCTTGGTTCACTTTGAAAGCCATGCGCCCATTGAATGCGAACGCGGCTTACTGGTCAGTAAGTTTCTAGGCGAAGCCTGCATTGCCAGCCCTTTAAAAGCCAGCACTAGGGCTTCGGTATTAAAAGAACTCGTAACCCTTGCTGAACAATCTTGGCAAGTTTACGACCCCACATCGATCCACGCTGCACTTGTCGAAAGAGAAGGCATTGCCAGCACTGCCCTTGCAGGAGGCATCGCAATTCCTCACCCGCACCACCCAATTAAAAACACCTTGGGCGAATCAATCATCTCGTTGGGGATTGTTCCCAATGGCATTCCATTTGGCGCACCCGATGGCAAACTTACAAGTATCTTTTTCCTTGTTTGCTGCATCGATGATAAAACCCATCTTCAGGTACTCGCACGGCTTACCAGGCTATTCCGCAGAGAAGGATTTTTAGAAGCTTTGCGCGAGATGAACTCTCAGGCAGATATCTGGCATTTAGTTCGCCAGACTGAACTCTCACTCATGCTGCCCGGCTAATTCAACGCATGTCGGGTTGCAAACAGCGCACCCTTTTTCCTTCGTTTTCAAGAATTCTTTCAGCAGCAAGATACCCGGATCGCACTGCGCCTTCCATAGTTGCAGGCCATCCTGTTTGGGTATAATCCCCTGCCAGATAAAGGCCTTTGATCTGCGTAGTTTGCAAGGGCCTATATTCATCCACACCATACGAAGATTCAAAAGTTGCCTGCTTCTCGCTAACCACTCTGCCACGAATTAATTGAGCTTTTGCAACATCCGCAAAGAAGCCAGGCAGTTCAGCCATAACTGTTTTTAACACCGCATCATGTCCGCTCTTCAACAATTCTGCAGAAGAACTGATTACCACTTGGTAATAATATTCGCCCTGCTCATTTTTTCCCCGCGAGAAAAGCCATTGGCCAATCGAATCCAAAAGCACAACATGCGGAAGGTCGGTGATCGGCTGATCAAACCACAAATGCACACTTGTGATAGGCGCAGTTCTCAAGCCTTGCAACCTTCCTATAGCTGGGTCTAAATGGGCTATTGGACCAAGTAAATCTGCAACCCGCTGAAAAGGCACCGCAAGCACAATATTGTCTGCATTAATCACCTCAGCGTTATCTAACAGAACTTCCCAAGAAGTATCACTTTTCACCCCAACCGTTTTAACGGCATTACCGAGGCGAATTTCTACACCTGTTTTCTTAAGCCATGTAATCACCTCTTCACCATAAAGTCTGGAAAGAGGCACCACAGGTAATCCAAGTTGATAGGCTTTGGTGTTTTTCCAAAACACATCAACAAAGACTTTCCGCGCGTAATGCAATCCGACTTTTTCCATGGGCGTATTTAACGCACTTATTAATACTGGAGCCCAAAAACGCTCAATGCAACGCTGCGACTGAAAATGATTTGCTAACCATTCCAAAAAGGGCGCATCTTCTTCTTCCTTCGATAACCTTAATAAAACCATCCCTAAACTTAATCTGATTTTTTCATTCCAACTGAGAAAATGGGCATCTAAAAAACTCTTGGCAAAATGCAAAGGCGCAGGTAATTGGGCGCCCTTGAAAAGACTGGTTTTGCCATCAGGGGTCCGCCAAAACATGCTTGGCTCATCTTTTATGTAATGACCTATGCCAATTTCTTCACAAAAATACTGCAAGTTTGTACAGCACTTCATGCTCACATGTTGGCAATTGTCAATTAGGTCGCCGCTGGCGGTATCCACAAAAGATGTAGCTCTACCCCCTATTTTTCCCTTAGATTCAATTAAAACAACCTTTTGTCCATGGCCAGACAAGGCACCCGCGGCCGCCAAACCTGCCAATCCGCCACCAATTACTACAGTAATTGCTTTTTTCGTACCTAACTTTATGTCCATTAATCCATAAACTCATCTTGCCGAGATTGAATGCAGAACTTATCTTTTATTATAGGTAATGCAAGATAATGTCTTGGTACCATATTTCCCGATAGCTCAATGGTAGAGCGCCTCGCTGTTAACGAGGATGTTCAAGGTTCGAGTCCTTGTCGGGAAGCTTTCTTTTTCAGCAATTCCTCGGTGATTCTAGTTAAAATGCTAGAATCTAAGCCATTTTCAATTAAGTTTGACACACTATGACCAATAGTGGCATCGCCTGAATATGTCGTAAAATGTGCCATTTCAGTACTCAATGTGTCATTTTTTGTGTGACTTTTTGTAGTGGTACTTGCTGCCCTTTCCCAATCAGAATCAATTACTTGAAGATAATGCCCTATTGCAACCGTTGGGGTGTTTCCAATCCATGCTGCAACAACGTGAAGCGGTTGTGATATCACTTAGGATTGTAACCGCCCAATCAGAGAAAAGTGAACCTCGTTGTCTCCTTGATATCGGTTCTAATTGGATGTCTTAAATTGCGAGACTAATTTTCAAAAAAGATAGTTATAATTATTACCGAGGAGAGAATTTAGTATACAACCAAACTGCATAAATTATTGCCCCAACAACAAAAATCCAGCGAAAACATAATCTAACAAATCTGCCCCAGACAAGAATCCAGATAACACTTAAGCTAAAAAACCTGAAAAAATATATAAAAAAAACCCTGCCCCACTTAACAAGTGTTGGTTGAGATTCAGCAGCACACTTTTCGCATACCGTTCTTATACCGTACACTTTATTTGAAGAATTACTGCCAAATAAATTTAAAACCTCTGTAACACATTGCGTAGGAATACCTTCACCCTCAGTTAAAGATGCACTACACAAATAACAGTTGGCCATATCCAAAACCCTTTAGTACATAAAAAGCTAACCCTAAGGAATGAACCTTGAAGCCTTTAAACTTAAAAACCACCCAAGATTCTTTATGTAAGGCTAGTTTGAACTATGTTAAAATAAAAATCAAATAGCATCTTAATAATTATTAATTTGGACTATTGAAGAAACCGGCAAGCAATTTGTCTATGTTGAGGGCAAATTATTATTAATCATTTTCTGGTATTTATATAAAAGTTTTGCTGCTTCTTTTCTATCTTTTTTCTGTGTCTGATTTTTCGCCTTAGCACAGCAACAATTAAATCCGCAACCTACTCTATATTGTTTCCGTTCTAGTTGTGTTTTTTTGTGAGGCTTCAAGTATTTTCTTCAATATTTCGGCTAAAATTTTCACAGGGTTAATTCCCTGCCAAGAATCTTTTTTGTCTATCCCCGCTATAACTAAATTCAGACTTAAAACCATGACCTATAAAAGGTAATGGCTTCAGGCTTATCGTGTGTAAGTTTCAACCCCTGTTGGTATGATTTATCCATTATTAGATATATCACAACTACTTATATATTCTTATCTGTCGCCTACTTTGCGCCTGTTCACGCCGCTGATTTATAAGCTAATAAACCAAATATCATTTTCATCCTCGCAGATGACTCGGGTTTAGCAGGCTTTGGTTGCTATGGGCATTCCTATTCTCGCACTCCTAACATTGATAACCTCGCAACCGATGGCACCCGCTTTACGCAGTTCTATGCAACTGGAGTCACTTGCTAGCCAACTCGTACAGGATTAATGACGAGCAAGTGGCCCGCATCCTATCCCACTTATCTGGCGAATGGTGGTTTTGCAGGCCAGGTAACGATCACGGAATTGCTGCACAAAAACGGCTACACAACCGGCCACTTCGGCAAGTGGCACATCGGGCCAGAAAACCGGATGTTGTGCAAAGTCTTTCTAAGAAAATTAAGGATTGGATATCTACGCTACCTAAAGAATACATCTAGATCGACGACAAAGACTAAAACACCAATCGATATTATGCAGCGCGTTACTCCGGGTTGCATGTTGTTGCGTTCCTACAAAGATGGCCGCATGACGCTTGTATAGCCACTGAAGATCGAGCATCACAGCAACACGGCGTGGTTTTATGGCCATAGATCATTTTCTCAAAATCAATGATGATTTTCTCACAAACAGTGATACGAAATACTATAGTAGGTTTGATAATACACCGGTCTTAATTTATAAAGGAACGAGTAATGAAACTAAGATTACTGAAAATAATGTTACTAAGTGCTACGGCCTCTGGGTTGTTATTGTTAGGGATGCCCTTTGGATCATCTCAGGAAATCGCACAACCTGCGCCTAAACAGCAAGTACTTAAACATGACGGCAAGCCTGCGGATATGACCAAGCCCGTAAAGGTATTTATCCTGCTTGGGCAATCCAACATGGTTGGCCTCGGAAAGATAAAAGGCCCGGACGGCTCGCTCGAGTTCGCGGTGAAGGAGAAGAAGAAATATCCCTACCTCGTTGATGATGGCAAGTGGACGGAGCGGAAGGATGTCCGCTTTGTGCAGTATATGTCCGGCAAGGGCCCGCTGAGAAATGAATGGATGACAGTCACTGGCGGCAACCTCGGGCCTGAATACGGCATCGGCCACCCGCTGGGAAATGCGATCGACGCACCCGTGATGATCCTCAAGTGCTGCATCGGCAACCGCGCTCTGGGCTGGGACCTCCTGTCGCCCGGCAGCGAGCGCCGCGAGTTTGTCTCCAAGGACAAGGCGGGAGTGGAAAAAAAGTTTGTCTATGCCGGCTACAAGGACAAACCCGAATTCTGGGAAATGGACCCCGCGAAGGGCCTCAAAACAGAACCTGCCCCTTGGGTTGATAAGAGCGGCAAGCCCATCCAATGGTATGCAGGCAAGCAATGGGACGATGACACCGGCGACGCCAAAAAGGCCCTGACGGATCTCGAAAAACACTATCCAGGAGCCAAGGGCTACGAGGTCGCAGGATTCTTCTTCTGGCAGGGTGAGCGGGACGCCGGCAACGCCGGACATGCCGCCCATTATGAGAATAACCTCGTCCGTTTCATCAAGGCGGTGCGAAAGGAATTCAACGCACCCAATGCGAAGTTCGTGCTTGCCACCATGGGGGAATCCGTAAAGGGCAACGGCGGTAAGATTCTCGAAGCACATCTCGCAGTTGACGGCTCAACAGGCAAGTACCCCGAGTTCAAAGGCAATGTTGCAACCATCTACACACACCCCATGGCACAAGGCGGTAGCGGCAACGGCCATTACGGCGGCAAAGCCGAGGTTTACATGGATGTTGGTGAATCAATGGGCATGGCCATGACAAAACTACTAGGCAAAGGCAGTGCCAGCAAATGATTTTCAGAATATCGTTTTATATCACACTAATGTGCAGATACGTTTTCACTTTGCTCGCTGCATTAATCATGGTCAGCGCAGCTTTGTCTGCAGATGAACGCACAGCCATTGATACACTTCGTGCCCAGGCTTCTGCTGGTGATATAAAAGCTCAACTCGATCTCGCCTTTCGTTATCGAGATGGAAAGGGTGTTGCTAAAGACGATGCAGAGGCCATGAAATGGGCCCATAAGGCGGCGGATAGAGGCAATGAGAAAGCGATGGATTTCGTGGGTTGGATGTACTTCACGGGAAACGGCGTAAAGCGCAACCCGCAGATCGCTGCTGGTTACTTTAAAGCTGCCTCTGCGAAATCCGCTTCCGCTTCCTGGAATTTAGGTCAATGCTATTTCGGAGCTCAAGGGGTAGATCAAGACATTGTGAAAGCGGTCGAATCTTGGAAGAATGCAGCGGCTAAAGGTCATGGGTTTGCTGCTTCGAATGCCGCGATGGTTTACCTTTCCGGAGAGGGGGTCGCACCCGATGCAGCCGAAGCTAGGAAACTTGCTGAACGAGCAGCGGAATTAAACGATCCTAACGGCCTCGTTTTGTTGGGAGAAATCGAGTTTCAATCTGGCAAAATTGAGCAAGCTCGCTCCTACTGGACTAAGGTATCCCAGACCAAGCAGGTAGGCGCCACCGGCCACCCTGAGCAATCCTCTGACAGCGTCGCTGCCCAGCAGGGTGCCGATCTCATCAAACTCATTGATTACCGCAGGCGCAAAGCAGAGCCCGGTAAATTCGCACTCGTCGCATCTCCTCACATTCATCAGGGTTGGAACAACTGCGGGGCAACTTCCTGCGCCACTCTTGCCCGTTTTCAGGGGTCCAAGATCGGTGCTTGGGATTTTAAACGCCTCTGCCCCTCGCCACTAGGCACAGGCACCGATTGGGCGGATCTGCTTAAGGCTTCAGCTAAAATCGGTCTCAAATGGAAGCTTATCACCTTCACTCCCGATGATCAGGGGTTTATTAAAGCCACCCAATTCCTGCGTTCAGAGCTTGATGCTGGGCGACCCGTAGTTATTGATTTTAAATACATCGGCCCGCAATATCCTAACGGCGAAGCTGGTCACACTCTTGGCGTCGTTGGCTATATTGCTGCTGAAAAACTTTATGTTCTTTGCAATCCTGCGATTGCCACTCCCGGCCTGCAACTGATCACTGCAGAGCAATTGAAGCACTTCTGGCGTTCCGATCATTACAGTGAACTGTCCAAGGAAGTCCTTTCCAGGCCGGCCATCGTCATCGAGAGGAATTGATGCATGATCCACACAAACAAAAATTACGATGCGATCATTATTGGTGGGGGCCACAACGGACTCGTGGCTGCGTGCTATCTCGCAAAGGCAGGCAAAACCGTACTCCTGCTCGAAGCGCATGACGAACTCGGTGGTGCCACCACTAGCGTGAAACCTTTCCCCGAATATGATGCTAGGCTTTCGCGCTATTCCTATTTGGTATCGCTGCTACCCGATCAGATCGTAAGTGATTTGGGCATCAACTTCAAAACCCTCGGGCGCGCCGTCGCCTCCTACACACCTTATCAACGAGCCGGGCGGGACGATGGACTTTTGGTTTCCACAGAGTGGGATGAAACAACTGCGAACAGTTTCAATCGGCTGACCGGATCCGACCAAGAAGGTACCGCCTGGCGAGAGTTTTATGGTGGGATTGCAATGCTGGCAAAACGCTTTGCGCCCTCCATGCTCCAACCCCTCAAGAGCGCCTCGAAACTCAAATCTGAAATGGGGTTGCCTGAGGTATGGCGTAATTTGATGGAGATCCCGATTGGCGAAGTCATTCGCAATCGATTCAGTGATGACCTGGTGCAAGGTATGGTCCTCACCGATGCGCTTATCGGAACTTTTGTTTCAGCCAATGACATGCAAGCCAACCGCTGTTTCCTTTATCACCTGATAGGCAATGGAACCGGACAATGGCGCGTACCTCAGGGAGGCATGGGTGCTCTCGTTAATGAACTATGTCGCATCGCCACATTGATGGGTGTGATGATCAAACTCCGATCCAAAGTATCTGTGTTGGAAAGTAGTCAAGCAGGCGTTAGAGTTGAAACAGAATCCGGCGAGTGCTACACCGCCAAAGATTTACTCTTTGCCGCCGCTCCTCAACATCTCGCCCGTTTACGCGGGCAAGCTGTGCCCAAGTCTCTTGAGGGAGCGCAATTGAAAATCAACATGCTTGTGTCACGCTTGCCTCGTCTCAAGTCAGGCATTGACCCAAAGCTCGCTTTTGCAGGCACTTTTCATGTCAATGAAAGCTATTCCCAATTAGAAGCTGCCTACCAATGCGCTTCCGCTGGAGATATGCCTCTGCCTTTACCTCTGGAAATGTATTGCCACACTTTGACAGATCCTTCGATCTTATCTAAAGAGTTAAGCGAGAAAGGTTTTCACACTCTTACCCTGTTTGGATTGCATACCCCCGCCCAACTCTTCGATGCAAATCCAGAGCAAGCCAAAGCATTAATCAAAGAAAATACCCTCGCCAGTCTGAATCAATACTTACTCGATCCCATCGAAACAGTCTTGGCTCCCTGCCACGATGGGTCGCTTGCGATTGAAGTGAAATCTCCTCTCGACCTCGAGAAAGATATCTTTCTACCTCGCGGAAATATCTTCCATCGAGATCTCGAGTTTCCCTTCCTTAACCCCGACTCTGGGGATCCTGAAAAGCTTCTCTGGGGCGCAGAAACTGATGACCCGCACATCTACCTCGCAGGAGCAGGGGCCCGACGGGGCGGCGGCGTCAGCGGTATCGCCGGCCATAATGCTGCCATGGCCTTGCTATCTTCCACCTTGAAACTTATCTTCATACTCTTCGCCTTACTGCCCATCTCTGCTTTTGCCGCTGAGAAAACTCCCGAACACACCAACCGCAACCTCGATGGCTGGGTCGTCAGCATGAAGGCCCATCTGCTTAAAGGCGAACATGAGGTTCGGGGCGAATCGTCGGCATTGAAACTCAGTTTCAAGAATTCCACGATAGATAAGTTTGATCTACTGGTCTGATCCAAATAAATTAGAATGTGTGTTAAGCTCGTAATGTATAGTAAAAGATATCCATTAAACGAGGAGTAAGCCATGAAGAAGGTAAGGGCTGTGTATTCTAAAGAGTTCAAAGTATCAACAATAAGAATGATGGAAAGCAAAGGTATGAGTGCTAAAGAGTTGGAAGAGTCATTGGGGGTACCAGCGCATACTATTCGCCAATGGCGTCGCCAAATTACCGCAGAAGGGCCAGAATCATTCACAGGTAAGGGTCGAATGAACGAGAAGGATGCCGAGATAGCCAGACTGAGATTCGAGAATCGAAGGTTGCTGGCAGAGCGAGAGATTTTAAAAAAAGCGGCGGTCTTTTTTGCGCAGCATTAGGATTGCGGTATCAATTTATTGTCGAGCACAAAGTTAGATGGCCTGTGAAATGGATGTGCTCGGCATTGCAAGTAAGCATGTCGGGGTTTTATCGATGGCGATATCGGAAGCCATCAGCAAGAAGTCGTCGATGGCAATTTTTATTGGTGCAAATCCAAGAGATACATGAGCAGAATCATAAACGGTATGGTTACAGGCGCATACACAATGAGCTTGAAAAAAAGGGTTTGAAAGTTTGTATGAATACTGTACGAAGCATCATGAAGGTGGAAAATATCAGACATTGGTATGTAAAAAAGCGTAGGAAAGCACGATCAATACAACCAGAAAGCCTAGCGGCTCCCAATCGAATAAAGCAGAAATTCAAGGTAGGAAAGTTAAATTCAGCCTGGTTGGCAGACATGACAGAAATCGAAACACCGGATGGAAAACTATATTTATCAATAGTGGAAGATATGGATAGTCGCTGATGGTGGGTTATGCAATGTCAACTCGAATGAGCCACTACAAGCACCCAAGAACCCCTTAAGGAAAAGAAAGCTTCCTAAAAGCCTTACCATCCATTCGGACTAAAGTAGTCAAAATCAAAGCAAGGTGTACCAACAAGAATTAAAAAAAATATACCAGAGATTTGTTTCTGAACTAGTAACCCGCCTATTATACAACTTAGAATCTGAAATTTCTCCAATCGAGACTGCGAGTAACACATGTCGATCCGAACCGCTTCTATCATTCAATCAGGAAAAACGATGATACACAATTCCAAGTATCTGCTTCTGATGGTCGTTTCTCTCTTAGTTCTAGGTGGAGAGCAAGCGTGCAGGGCCGAGACGCCCGAAGAAGCTGCGACCATCGGCCGCAAACTCGGCGGCATCGAGAAAGCCAGTACGTTCGTGAAGCTGTTGAAAGATACGGACGCAGCCAAAAACTTACTTTTCAGCAGTAACGGCACGACGACCGTATTTGTGCCAACCAACAAAGCTTTCGAGAAACTGTCTAAGGAACGCCTACAGGCCCTGACCGACCCAGCGAACAAGCAGTATTTAGAGCGCATTCTCACCTACCACGCCGCTCACAACACGCGGATCGACCGGTATGTGCTCCGGCGAATCGGCTTCCTTCGCAGCGGCTTAGGGCAGTACCTGAAGATCAAACCTGACCGCACTGGCGATGTGATCACAGTGGATGGCGCCACGATCGAGGAGTACGACTTGGCCTGTTCCAATGGGGTCGTCCACTTCATCGACACGGTTCTCGACCCCATCGAGCTAGATCTGTTCGAGTACCTCGAAAAGGACGGGCGTTTCGCTATCCTCACGAAGCTGATCAAGCGCAGCGGGCAGACCAAACTGTTCCAGAACCGGCACGATGTTTACACCGTGTTTGCCCCGACGGACGAGGCATTTGCAAGCCTGCCCAAGGGCACGGTAGACGCTCTGCTTCTGCCTGAGAAACTCGACCTGCTATCGGATGTAATCAAGACGCACATCGCTTTGGGAACTTGGACCGTCGCGAAAATCCCTGATGTGCCCCCGCTTGGCACACCCGGAATCGATGTCACCAATCAATACGGGCAGGAACTTGTATACCGCACTGCCAACGGTCGCAGCACAATCGACAACATTACTATAAGTACTGCCGATCTTGTTACCCGCAACGGATTCGTCCATGTCATTGATCGCCCGCTTCTGCCGAAGCGAGACAGCATCATCGCAGCACTCGAGCGGAACGGTGGTTTTGGGGAGTTTCTTAACTTGGCCCGGGACGGCGGTATTTACGACGTGCTCGGCCAGTTTCAGTCGCAATTGACCGTGTTCGCCCCGACGGACGCAGCACTGAAGTCAGATGCTCTCAAAGAACGCCTCAAGATGCTCAAGGATCCTGCCAACCGCGAGCGCCTTCGGGCAGTACTGTTGCGGCATGTGGTTTCGGGGCGCATTCTGACAACGAATTCAATCGATTTCCTGCGGTTCACCTCGCAAATCGACGCCCGTGTCGATCTCGTTCGCGAAGAAGCGAAACGCACGATTCAGGGCGTTCAGATTGTCGAAACCGATATCCTAGCGCGAAACGGCGTCGCTCACGGGGTCGACGGCATTATCGGCGAAGCGATGGAAGCGCCAGACACCGATCAGACTTGGCAGAATTTCGTCGGCTACGTGAAAGAAACAATTCGCAGCGGGAGCGAGCTTTACACAGCCGGCAAGTACTCGCAGGCCAGTGACTACTATGCCCGCCGCGGGTACGAGTTGAAGGCCCGCTTCGCCGGCAATATCAGCCGTTTCTATGGCATTAACTCCCTAAGCATTCTGAACAACGATGTTCTCCGAAACCGAGATTACGACTTCGCCTCCACGGCGTGGATACAACGCAATAAGTTTCTCGAGTTGCAGCGCCAGCTTGAAACGAAAACTCCGCTTCAGATCGACGAGATTGAATTGCGAACCCCCGCAAAAAAACAATGAGTTGGGGATAACTTACTAACTCAAAAGGCACAAATGAAAACCCTGAACCTGATTCGATCTGCGGCAATCACCCTGCTACTATTCGCAACGGCTTGCGCACTTGCGGACGAAAAAGCGAAGCTGGTTCAGGAGTTGCCCCTTGCTCTCAAAGAAAAAGACCAGGACCAGAAACTCACGAACTCTCTCGGAATGCCGTTCGTCAAAATCCCCGCAGGCGAGTTTCAGATGGGGATCACCGAAAATGACGCCAAACGGCTTATTCAACGCCGTCTTGTTGACTGGCCCTTGGATAACTGGGAAAAGCAAGTCCACAAGGTTAAGCTGACGAGGAACTATTACATCGGCAAGCACGAAGTGACTGTGGGTCAGTTCCGCAAATTCGTCGAGGCCACCCAGTACGAGACAAACGCCGAGGATGGTTTCAATGCCGTTCGGACCACGGTCATCGAAGGGGCGATCACTGCCGGCACTTGGCGCGATCCGCAATTCAAGCAAGGTGAGGATCACCCAGTCGTTTGCGTCACCAGCGTGGACGCGCAAAAGTTCATTAACTGGTTGAACAAGACCGACAAGAAGAAGCCTGAAGGGTGGGAGTATCGCCTGCCAACCGAGGCGGAGTGGGAGTATGCCGCCCGTGGACCCAAAGGGACCAAGTACCCGTGGGGAGACGAGTGGAACGAAGGGTGTTCCCGGCCCGCTCCCGAAGGACTTTGTTTCAACCTATTCAAGCCCGAGTGCCTCGAACTTCGGACATTGCCAGTAGGATCGTTCAGCCCGAAAGGGGATAGTCCGTTCGGTGTGTGTGATATGTCCGGCAATGTCAGCGAGTGGTGTTTGGATTGGTACGAAGACAATTATCCGAAGAAAGACCAAGTCGATCCACTCGGCCCTGTACCGGGAACTATAAGCCGGAATGGCATCTACGCTTCGCCAAATACTAGAGACGAAGAGAGTTATTTGCGGATACAGCAAACGATGAGATCGAAATTATTCAAAGGCGACTCCTGGTACGATACACAGAGATACATGAGCATCGCCCAGCGCCGCAATCATCCGAACGGTCAGAGATCTTACATAGGCTTTCGCGTGGCGTTGGCACCGATTGTTCCGGAACGAAATTGGCCGGTGGCGCGCGCCGTTCCACCTCAGCCCGGCGTTAACGTTATGGCTCCGACCAAATTGTCGCGCGAGCGGTTGGCGACCTTCAAGGCCGATGCCGCTGTCACCGAGGATCTCTACAAGGAAATCGTAGCTGCGGACCAGATGGGAATCCTTGTGTCGCTGGACAATAAACCCGAACGAGCGATCGCGAAATATTACACCCTGATGGAAGACCTGTCCCATCGCACGAGTCGCTTCAACCGCGGTGATGAGGACCAGCGGCCCCCCACCATGGGTGAACTGGGTTTGCTACTTCTTGCGGGCAGCGACCCGCGGATGCCAAAGTCGAGCGCCTTTGAAAAAGGTTTTAGCACGATCAGAGACTGCAGCGAGATCGTACAAGACGAAGCCAAACCGCGCCGCTTATTACTGCGGCAATTGATAAAATCTTGGATGCTGGTCTGGGTTTCAGGCAAGAAAGAGTTCAACATGATCGCGCAGTTTTACGGGCTGAAAGAAGTGGCCGCGGAAATCGCAGCAGTAGCGGTGGCCCCAGATACGAAATCGGAGATCCGCTTCAACGCCCTCGCCACGCTCGTTAATCTCGGCAGCAAGAAGGAACTGGACACACTCGACAAGCTTCTGAAAAATGAAGACAAGGTACCCGCGGAATTCTTTCAGAGTGCCCCGGGAGGATTCGATGCTCGTCTACCCAAGGAGTGGCGAGATCTGGCACTACTGGTCATGATCCGAATCGTGGGCGATAACCCAGTTGATTACGGCTTCGCCATGCGGAATGCAGACTCTCAACCTAGTAGGTACGACTTGGATCTCGCTTTCTCTGTTATCACAGAACAAAAAGCGGCGCTTGAAAAGTGGCAGGCCCGCGCAAAGAAATTGGCCCCCGCACCCCCTAAGTAAGCCAATTCGAAGCAACGAGATCCGATTCACTCTTAACCACCACGCACGAGGCAAAAATGAAAGCCCTGAACCTTATTCGATCTGCGGTCATCACCCTGCTACTGTTCGCAACGACGGCCGCCAGCGCCGATGAACCGGCGAAGCTATCCCCTGCCGATCGCGAAGCCGTGCTGGCGAAACTCAAGGCGAACAAAGTCAGCCTGGGTGGACTGACGATCGAATCGAAAGACGGCGGCCCGGCGATCAACCTTGGTACCGGCTTAGACGGATCCGAGGCGAATAACGCCAATGATGATATTCTGCGGCTGATCGCCCAACTACCGGAGGTCGAGCGAGTGATGGTGTACAAGGGCAAGATTACAGCGGACGGACTAGCTGCCCTCGCAGCACTGCCGAAACTCCGCTACCTCCAAATGTATGGCCCCGAAATGCCAGCCGCCGCGTTTGCCGTACTGCCAAAACTGAAGCAACTTAAGTCCCTGAGCCTAGGCAACTACGCCGTGACGGACGAGGTCATCGGCTACGCCGGGCAGATCAAGGGATTAAAAACGTTCGACCACACCCAGTCCGCCATGACCTCCGCGGGATTCCTAAAGTTCCTCAACAGCGTCGAGAGCCTGGAACAACTCACCCTGTTTGGGGACTATGTGGATGACGCATGCATGAAGCGGATCGGCGAGATGAAAGACCTGAAGCGATTCTGGACGAACAGCAAAAGGATCACCTCCGCGGGTTGGGTGCACCTAGCCGGGTTGGCTAATATAGAAGACCTCTTTTTGTCCGAGACGAATTTTGGCGATGACGATTCGCGCTCTTTAGACGGCATGAAGAATTTGAAATTCTTGGGCCTGAACAAAACCAAGATCACTGACGCTGGGATGCCGCCACTCGCCGGGCTGACCAAACTGCACGACCTCGGGCTGGATGGCACCAAGGTCACGGACAAGGGAATGGTCGCACTGAAAGGGATGACGGAGATGGACAACATCTATGTTGGCATGACCGAAGTCACCGCCAAGGGACTGGCCCTTTTGCCAATGAAGGAACGGATGCAAATGATGCGTGTCGGCAAGGGAGGAATGACGGCGAAACAACTGGATGAAATGATGGCACTATTTCCGAAAACTCAAATCTTCGACCCGAGCGGGTACTGGACGCCGCAGCGGATCAAGGCGGCGATGAATGAGCTGGGGAAAGATGTACCCGGGTGGAAGAAGGACGCCGATTCGATCGAAGGGCGGAAAGTAGAGGCCGCCTCCAAGAAGCGATGGCAGGCCGTTCGCGATCAAGACGTTGCCGCGTACAACACTGTGGTCTTTGATGCAGAGTTCAACCGGACCGGACCCGATGCGAAACGCCGGGACTATTCCGCGGTCGCGTTGGAGACGTTGAACGACCCGAAAAAGAAGCTCGACGCAGTAACCGTGTCGGACCAGGTGATTGTGGTCCTCGGAGGCGAGACTGCGATCGAGACCGGAAGGGCCGTAGGGACCAAGAAGGATCTCAAGGAGCCAGTTTGGGATGTCCTGTATACTGCGACATGGGTCCGCAAGGATGGAAAGTGGTGGGTTGTCAACGAACACCAAACACCGGCGAAGCAATCGACACCGGGTAACAAATCCTCAGCAGTACCGCCCACGAGGAAGCTACCTAAGCTGCCAGGCAAGGCACCGGACTTCGCAATTGTCACCAAGGTTGACGAGATGGCCGAGAAGTTCAACTTCTTCCTGCTCTTTGATGAAATCGTGAACACTGAAAAGATAGTGGAGGATGAAAAAGGGATCGTCAAAAAACGAACCGCCGACCGCGTAATGACCAGTCTCTACGAAGAAAAGACGGACCGACCGTTGAAGGGTAGCATCGTCTCCACAGGAGAAGGCAAGATTATCCCACTCAAGCAGGCGATGGAGCAATTGCCCGGTAAGCTCGTAATTATTTGCGATGATTTCGAAGGACTGCATCCGACATACCGCAAGATGCTGGCAAAAGACACTTGGATCATCGAGATTGAGAAGCCAAAGGGCTTGCGCAAAGAATAGCAGTGGGTGGGTGAAGTCAAAAAGCCGTACATCAATTAATATGCGATGCTAATCCGGTTCAAGATAGATTCCCTGAACTTGGTGAAACACAAGTTTTTCTAAAAAGTTAATGTTCGAGCAATTTTGCTTTATGTTAAACAAAAAAGCGAAGCTGATAGATTTCAGCTTCGCTTGAGTTAATAAATTTACAAGTTACTTGGAGGTAACTTTGAGAACTTTAACATCTTTATCACACTTAACTTTTACATTAGCTCCAACTTTAAGAAGCTCCATTCCAGCAACACCCGAAGACAACTTTCCCGCAACATCAAATTCCACATCTTCGCTGATGCTCAACTCGCGATCGACTTTTTCGTTTCCCACTTTTTGATTAATGATCAAAATGCCTTTGGCTATATCGATAGATTTAATCGTCCCCGTAACCATCTGGTTGTTCTTGGCCTTAGTTTGATTTTGCGCAGAACAATCTGCGGTGACAAAGAAAAACGTTACGCTGAGCGCAAACATTGATGTAAAAGTGCGTATCATAAAACCTCCATAGAGATAGAAGTGCTAAAGCTTTCTCGCAAAGATACACTTATTAGACACTTAAACTAAAATAAAGTTCCGCACAATCACCTATTTTATTACCGGGCCGGGCGCAATTCGAAATTCTAAAAGCTATGCTCCTACCGCCCTGAACCGATCGCCTTCTCCATCAAGAACTTCCAGTCCCATTCTATATTCTCTAACGCCTTAGGGTCTTTTTTAATCTGATAGGCAAGCCTCATTTTCTTGGAACTTATCTCCACCACAAAGAATCCTTTTTCTGTTTGCCCAGTATTAATACAATCCAAAGGTTTTTCTTCTCCGTCAGGCTTCCACTTTTTTAGCCCAGTGCCACTATGGCCATAAAAAAAACCAATCACATTATAAGGTTTCAAAACATTATAAAAATCGGCCCAATCTTCTGGATTCCACCAATCCGTATCAACCCCACAATGAGACATAATCACAACGGGTTTGCAATTGTTTCCTACATTTTTTTTAAGATCCTCTTTTATAAAAGAAAGAGCGCCCTGAGGATCATGCCAAGGCAAGGAGTAACGAACTTTGACATGCTGTTTGTCTGCAGGATAAAGATTTGACTGAATAAAATGAACATCATTCCAATCCCAGGAGTAGTGCAACCCATTATCTGCAATATTTGAGATTCTACCAGCATTCTTACGCATAAGATTGCGAGCCTTAATTTGTGCTTGAACACTAAACCCGAATTTTTCCTTACCTATTGGAGGGCCATCATGATTCCCCCAACCTTCAAAAACAGGGTACTTCAACAACCCATCTTTACCATCCAGACCAAAATGCTTTTCAAAGTTACGCCATTGACCAGCGGTTTCATTTCTTCTATCTCCATCATCGATTAAGTCGCCCAGTACCAGTACTCCCTTTGGATTGGCGATTTTACCTCCACCTAATTTATCAGGCCAGAATGTTCCCGGGAGACCGTTCATTCTTTCTAGCGTAGCTTTGTTTCGGTCGTTTCGATCTAGATTTTGAATCAATTCAAAATGAGAATCGGATGTGACAAAGAATGTAACACCTTCGTTTAGTTCACCTGCTGCAGGGATCAATAACGGGAAGGCAAGCAGTGTAAGCGCCTGTAAAAAAATCACTATGACAATATTCCGATTCATAAATGCTCCCTCAAAAAAATCTCGCAATCCCGATGAATTCATCAACTAGAATCCTAATTTATCACATCTCTAACACAAACGGTCAAATGTAAGCTTTAACTTATTTAAATTGCTTGAGGCTTTTCAATTTAAGAAGGCAGCATAACTACCACTTATTTTACAAGACTTAAAAAAGCCTTGTATCCTTTTCAGTTACTCGATCAAATCATTGCCCTTCCATACAAATCAATGGTATCATTCTATCTACAAAAACATCTGGAGCATTCATGATCATTTACGGGACCGCATTACTTTCAATATGCCTGCTCTTGGGATTGACTATGGGCAGAATTCTGGGCAACCTTGCAGGAGTAAATGCGGATATTGGCGGAGTAGGCATCTCCATGCTTTTATTGATACTAAGCTGCGATTATCTTCAACGCAGCGGGCGAATGAAGCCCCCCACCGAAGCGGGAATTGCATTCTGGGGATCCATTTATGTTCCTATCGTTGTAGCAATGACTGCAAGCCAGAATGTACTAGCAGCGTTACAAGGCGGGGCGGTTGCACTACTTGTAGGCACTTTAACCGTGGGGGCAAGCTTTGCACTTGTTGGTTTTTTTGTAAAAGCGGGAAACTCTAATTCGCCTGCAAAGGGTTGATTCATGCCAAGTGCGTTTCAATCATTGGAAATCGTATTAATTAAGAATTCTTTGTTAGTCGCATTTGCCATCATGGGCATAACGGTCTGGATTTCTTACTTTTTATCAGATCGACTTACAAGAGGCCGTCTGCATGGCTCTGCAATCGCAATATTTATCGGGTTAGTCATGGCATGCATCGGGGGCATTATTACGAACGGAAAACAGGGTATCGCAGATATTACCGCCCTTTCTGGCATTGGATTAATGGGTGGCGCAATGCTTCGAGATTTAGCAATCGTTGCAACTGCATTTGGGGTAAAAGCAGAAGAGTTTGGCAAAAGCGGTCTAGTTGGAATACTTTCTTTGTTAACAGGAATTACATTATCGTTCTTAGTTGGAGGAACTGTTGCATATGCCTTTGGTTACCGCGATGCAATCAGCATTACAACGATTGGTGCGGGCTCTGCAACTTATATCGTCGGCCCAGTGACGGGCAGTGCCATAGGGGCAACTTCCGAAGTAATCGCTTTAAGTGTTGCGGCAGGTTTGGTCAAAGCAATCTTGGTGATGATACTTACACCATTCTTGGCCAAATACATTGGATTAGATAACCCTCGAGCCGCGATGATCTTTGGTGGAATAATGGGAACCAACAGCGGAGTGATGGCGGGATTGGCAGCGACGGATCCAAAGCTAGTGCCTTATGGCGCGATGACTGCAACTTTCTATACCGGGCTTGGGTGCCTGCTTGGCCCATCAGTTATTTTTATTTTCATACGCACTATTTTTGGATGAACATGAGCGAACTACTGATTATAAAACGAGCAATGTTGCATCGCAATTTCATAGCTTTTAAAAACGAATTTAGCGAACAAACCTACCAATATCTGCTGGATCGATCCGAGCAATTAGCAGCACAACTCCTGGAAAACGAAAGTGACTTAAAAAGTGCCACCGTCGCGATGTTGATCCCCGCAGATTCAGATTTTGTTTGTGTTCAATGGGCTATTTGGCGAGCTGGGGGTATTATGTTGCCCCTATGCCTTTCTGCCACCCAGCCTGAATGGGAATACTCTCTTAGCGATTCAAACACAAGCATAGTTATTACTACTCAAGAGCTAAAACATGAGATCAGTGATTTATGCAACAAATTAAAAGTGCGTTTGTTGATCATCGAATCACATCACGCAAAAAAAGAAATAGTTCTTCCGGCAATAAAAAGTACACGCCCTGCAATGATTTTGTATACCAGTGGCACGACCGATAAACCCAAGGGTGTTCTTACGACACATGCCAATATTGAAGCTCAGATCGAAAGCTTGGTAGCGGCGTGGAAATGGCAAGCTTCTGACAGAATCCCCTTGTTTCTGCCACTCCATCACATCCACGGAATCATCAATGTAATTTGCTGCGCGATGTGGTCCGGAGCCTTGGTCGAACCATTCGCTCGTTTCGACATCCATGCTATTACAAACAGGGTTAGGCAAGATGCTTACACCATATTCATGGCAGTACCCACCATTTATGTGAAGCTGATTCAAATGCTTGAGAGTACGGAAAAAGATCGCAGAGACCCGATCATTGCAGGATTTAAAAATATGCGGCTGATGGTTTCCGGATCTGCTGCACTTCCTGCAACCGTACATGACACCTGGTTTAACCTAACAGGGCAAAAACTTTTGGAACGCTATGGAATGACCGAAATCGGCATGGCACTTTCCAACCCATATGATGGTGAACGCAGGCCGGGTTCTGTGGGTAAACCTTTGCCGGGGGTTAACATCCGCTTGAAGTCTGACTCGGGGAAATTTATCGAAGTTGAAAACGAACCGGGTGAAATACAGATCTCGGGGCCTGGGATTTTCAAAGAGTATTGGAACCGACCTCAAATCACCTCAGAATCTTTCGATGAAGAAATTTGGTTTCGCACAGGAGACATGGCTGTTATTGAACACGGTTATTACCGGATCATGGGTAGGCTCTCAACAGACATCATTAAAAGCGGAGGATACAAACTTTCAGCCTTGGAAATTGAATCCACACTTCTTCAACACCCGCACATCAGCGAGTGTGCAGTTGTTGGAATCGAAGATGAAACCTGGGGCGAAGCTGTGGCGGTGGCAGTGGTATTAAAAGAAGCAACTGCTTTAAAATTAGAGGAGTTCCGCGAGTGGTGCCGTGCTAGATTATCAGTTTACAAGATCCCAAAACATCTTGTAACAGTAGCAGCGTTACCTAAAAACGCCATGGGTAAAGTAGTAAAAAAAGAAGTAAACACCCTATTCAAACAATCCAAATAAAAAGGTGAGGAACATGAAAGTTATCAGCAAGCTTCGAAGTCAGATGATTTTATGCATTTCAACTTTGGGCATTTTGCTTTGTTATGGAAGCCTACATGCCCAAACCAACTGGCCTCAGTTTCGGGGTGCCCAATCCAGAGGAATCAGTTCAGAAATCAATCTGCCCAGCAAATGGTCCGCTACTGAAAACATTGCCTGGAAATCGGATATCCCTGGTAGAGGTTGGTCATCACCCATCGTTTGGGGTAATCAAATTTTCGTTACCTCGGTTATCAATTCGGGTACTACTGAAGAGGCGAAGAAGGGTCTATACTTTGGGGGTGAACGCCCAAAACCACCGACCACAGTTCACCAATACAAAGTTTATTGCCTTGATTTATATACCGGCAAAATCATCTGGGAACGGCTCGCCCACGAAGGCATCCCCGAAACACCTATCCACATTAAAAGCAGTTACGCTTCCGAAACACCTGTAACTGATGGCGAAAGACTTTATTGCTACTTCGGCAACATGGGAGTTTTTTGCTACGATTTTAAAGGTACACCAATTTGGAGCCAGAAGCTCAAACCAGAAAAGACCCGCTTTGGTTGGGGCACTGCTGCTTCCCCGGTGCTTCACAAAAACAACCTTTACATTGTCAACGATAATGAAAGCGGTTCCTATCTTCTGGCATTGGATTGCAAGACAGGCAAAGAATCGTTAAGAATACCTCGCGATGAAAAAAGCAATTGGGCTACGCCTTACATATGGCAAAATAGCTTCCGCACAGAAATTGTGACTGCAGGTAGCGGAAAAGTTCGTTCCTATAGCTTGGAAGGCAAGCTCCTTTGGTCTCTCGAAAAAATGTCGAGTATCACCATTGCAACACCTTACGAACACAACGGTTTGCTTTACATTAGTTCTGGTTATGTGCTTGATCGATCAAAACCCATTTATGCAATTAAACCCGGTGCAGAAGGGAACATCTCACTTAAACAAGGTGAAACATCCAATGAGTTTATAGCATGGAGCCAACCCAATGCAGGCCCTTACAACCCCACTTCCATCATCTACAAAAACTTTTTATATGTGCTTTACGATCGGGGTTTGGTTGCATGTTTTAACCCAGTGGATGGCAAAGAAATCTACACAGCCCAACGCATTCCAAACGGTGGCTCCTTCACTTCCTCGCCTTGGGCCTATGATGACAAAATCTTCTTCTTGAACGAAGATGGCACCACTTTTGTTCTTAAAGCAGGGAAAGATTTTCAAATCCTGCACACCAATACTCTTACGCCAGAGGATATGGGCATGGCCTCACCCGCAATAGTTGGCGACAGGCTACTACTCCGAACTTCATCAAAAATTTATTGCATCAAGAATAAAGACCTGAAGTAGTCTGGCGCCCATCTTTGGCAAATCGCCCCATCACCACCTCATTAGCAGGGTTTAAGAATCTGCAACTGGATGGATTTGACATAATCTTTTACTTTAGGTCGAAAATCGATCATATGCTGAGCGTTGCGATGAACATTCAGCGCATCAAGATCCGCCCACTTTTCAACAACAACAACAGTGTTTTCACCCAAGGTAAGTTGATCTGCGGCGCCGCTTGCAAGATCAACTGCGGGGCCATATTCTAGGCAACCGTTCTCTGCTTTTACTAATGGAACGATCTTTTTCATTTCCACAACAAAAGCATCTCGGGTACCGGGGTTTAAATCAATTATTGCAATTACATGAATCATAATTCTACATCCTTAAGTTTAAAAACTCTGCTGATATCAAAAACCCTTTGATATAAATATTAGTATATAGTGTTATTTATAGTAAGTAACAACTGTGCTACTTTTACAAAGAATAACCATGCGAATATTAATTCCCATCCTTTTTTTGCTGCTACCAACCATTGCTTCTGCAGCAGATCGCCCCAACATCATTTTCATGCTTGCAGATGATCAAGGATGGAATGGCTTATCCGTAGCAATGCACCCGACTGCAGCAGGGTCAAAGAGCGATATCTTTCACACGCCGAATCTTGAAAAATTTGCAGGCCAAAGCATGAGGTTTAGTGCAGCCTATGCTCCTGCACCAGTTTGCTCGCCAACCAGAATCAGCCTACAAACAGGAAAAAGCCCAGCGCAGTTGCACTGGACAAAAGCTGCGCCTTCAGTGGAAGGCCAAAGACTCATCGAACCAAGAATCATTAAGGATATTTCTGCAAACGAAAAAACCATTGGCGAAATGCTGCGTGGTGCGGGCTATGCGACTGCACATTTTGGAAAATGGCATATTCGCGGTGGTGGCCCTGGCCAGCATGGTTATGACGAACACGATGGAGACACAGGCAACGAGCAGGCTTTAAAGTTCCTCGATCCTAATCCTGTTGACATTTTTGGTATGGCAAAGAAAGCCGCTACCTTCATGAAGAAAATCAAACAAGCCAAAAAGCCTTTCTTCATTCAACTTTCTTGGAATGCTTTGCATGGCGAAGAAAATGCACTCAAAGCAACGCTTGCCAAATATGAGAAACTTGGCAACAGAAGAAGTGCCGAACGAGCAGCCATTACTGAGGATCTCGATACCGGAGTTGGTATGGTTTTAAAATCCGTGCATGACCTTGGGCTCTCCGAAAATACATTCATTATTTATATGTCTGATAATGGCAGCGGAGGTGGCCGGGGCGCACTATCTGGTGGCAAGGGCGATGTATATGAGGGTGGAATTCGCGTGCCACTTATCATCAGGGGGCCTGGTGTAAAAGCAAACTCCTGGTGTCACACACGAGTTGTTGGATACGATCTATTTCCAACTTTTTGCGAATGGGCGGGCATCACCGCAAGCATACTACCCAAAGAATTAGAAGGTGGAAGCATTGCCTCTTTGTTATCAAATGATGGACAAGGCAAGGTCACTAGACTTAGGGATTCATTGGTTTTCCATTTCCCTCATTATCAGGGTGATACCCCGCACTCTGCAATCATCAAGGGAGACATGAAACTCATCAAATTCTACGAAGACAACAAACTCCTACTTTTCGATCTCTCAAAGGACCTTAGGGAAAGCAATAATCTTGTGACAAAAATGCCAGATGAAACAAACAGCCTGCACAAGGCTCTAAATGAATACCTAACTGCAATTCAAGCACAATTGCCAACACCAAACCCAAAATATGATCCGAATCAAAAGCCAATGCTTCTTAAAAAAGGTAGTAATAAAGGCGGCCTCGACTCTGGCATACAAAAAGGAAAGATGGGCTCCTAATAAACTTGCACCAAAGTTTATAGGTACTGTGGTGCCTCAATAGCTGATACAGATGAAAACAAATTGTTCTTTTGGTATTCAATCAAGATCAAGTTTTTTACCTTTCACACTACTATTTCAAAGGGTAATATCACATGGTAGATAATTACTATTACAAGAATCACACCTGCTAGATTGAGATTTATTCAATGAAACTTGCCACTGGTACAACGGTAATTTCCAACGGTACCCTTTTCGTTGGAACCGATTCACCTCCAATTCCAAATGCTGCTGTGGTAATCAAGGATGGAAAAATAGTTTTTGCAGGCCCAGAAAAAAGCGCACCAACAATTGAACCAGATGCTGAAAAAATTGATGCCCTAGGCGGCACCATTCTACCTGGATTGGTTGAGGCGCATTTTCACGCAACTTATTTTGATGTAGCTGCACTTGAAGATTTAGATATCAAGTATCCAGTTGAGTATGTAACTCTTCTTGCTGCTGCCAATGCAAAGTTAGCCTTAGAATGTGGTTACACAGCGGCACGCAGCGGGGGAAGCCTTTTCAATATTGATGTATGGTTAAAAAAAGCTATTGAATGTGGAATTTCCAGCGGCCCAAGACTTGTTGCAAGTGGCAGGGAAATTTGTGGTGTAGGCGGACTCATGGATTGGAATCCAGACTTTCGCAAGATTGGTATGGATGGCTTGGTTCTTTTGATCAACGGTGCTGATGAAGCTCGGGCAGCAGTTCGCAAACTTGTAAAAGACGGTGTTGAATGGGTAAAAACCTACCCCACCGGCGATGCAGCTTCACCTGATCTCAACGATCATCATACGCTTTGTATGACCTTCGAAGAAATGAACGCAGTAGTTGCAACCGCCCACAACCATGGGCTAAAAGTCACTGGCCATTGCAGAGCAAATGCAGGAATCAAAAACGCCCTTCGTGCTGGGTATGATGCAATTGAACACGGAACCTTTATGGATAATGAAGCGCTGGATCTTCTGCTTAAGCGCGATGTGCCGTGTGTTCCAGCCCTCTACTTTGAATACGCAAGTATTGAGCATGGTCCAAAATATGGCATGTCAAAAAGTGTAATTGATGGTCATAAAGAAACTTTGGAAGCTGGTGCAGAAAGTGCAAAAATGATTCTCAAGGCAGGTGGAAGATTAGGCATGGGCGGGGATTATGGTTTTGCATGGAATCCACACGGAGATTACGCCAGAGAATTAACCTTCTTTGTGAACTATGTTGGCCTTAACTCGCACACCGTCTTGCAATGTGCAACCCGAACCGGGGCAGAAATCATGGGCCTCGCAAATGAAATTGGTACCGTTGAAGTAGGCAAACTTGCAGACATTCTTATTGTGGATGGGGATGTACTTAAAGACATTTCGATTCTAGAAAACAAAAGCAAATTTGTTGCAGTCATTCAAGGCGGCGTGATCAAAGCTGGCCGATTGGCAGTTAACAAAGTTTGATAAAACCCTAACGGCTGAACTAACAAAAGTGAGTCAAATAATGCAAAACAAAGTTATTAACAGGCGTCGATTTCTCGAATCCAGTTCCGTGGTACTCGCTCTTCCTTGGCTGGAAAGCCTGGCACTTGCAAATGAAACTGCGCCTCCCAAAAGAATGGTCAATATTTGCACCAGTTTCGGACTCTATGGCCCATCATTCTTTCCTGAGAAATCAGGAAAAGATTATGAAACTAGTGAGTACCTTAAATCCTTCGAGGATCTGCGCCAGCATTTCACTGTGTTTTCAGGTATCTCCCACCCTGAAATCGGTGGCGATCATGCTTCAGAATCCTGCTTTCTTACCAGTGCTAAGCACCCGACCAAAGGTGGGTTTCGTAATACTGTCTCGCTGGATTATGTTGCAGCCAAGCATGTTGGAGGCGCAACACGCTTCCCCCTACTTTCTCTTTCCACTTTAGAAGCAAGCCCTCTTACCCATACGCCCAGTGGTGCAGGCGTTCCCGCTCTAAGCAGGCCTTCTGATATTTTCGCCCGAATGTTCTTGGCAGGTAACAAAAACGAAGTTCAAAAAGAGTTAGACCGGCTCAAACACGGACAGAGTGTGCTCGATCGCATGGGGGATAGGTTTATCGAACTTAAAAAATCACTTAGCCAAAGCGATCAACAACAAATTGCGGACTACACCGAAGCTGTTCGAGACATGGAAAAACAGCTCAAAGCAGATGAAGCTTGGGTGAATCGACCAAAACCAAAAATGGATGAGCCACAACCATCAGAACAATACCCTAGCCCATTTGCGGATCGCAGTGACAGCATAGGCCGTGCCAAGGTTATGCTCAATTTAATCCGCTTGGCACTTAAGAGTGATTCAACCCGGGTTATCTCTTTATTTATTCGTGGCATGGATGAAAAACCTCCTATCCCAGGCGTAACAGAAGGGCATCATGGGCTTTCGCATCACGGCCGTAATCCCGCAAAGATTGAGCAACTCAAAATTGTAGAGCGCTTGGAAATACAAGTGTTTCACGACTTCCTTGCTTCTTTGCGTGATACCAAAGAAGGAGCAGGAACTCTTTTAGATAATACACAAGTCCTTATAGGAAGCAATTTAGGAGATGCCAGCGGCCATGGAACCTCCAATCTTCCAATCCTTTTGGCGGGCGGGGGATTCAAGCATGGCCAGCACATCGCAGGCGACACGAAAAACAACACACCATTGGGTAAACTTTTTGTCAGTATGCTTCAACGATTCGGCATGGAAACAAACAGTTTTGGATCTGGCACAGGAACAATCACAGGCTTAGTTTAAAACTTTAATCCCGCTAGATGGTTTTTATAACAACAATGCTCACTACCCTAAACAGATCATGAACATGAAAACTTTTTGCTTTGTCATTGTACTAGGATTGCATTTTATCCTTCCAGCATTTACACATGCTGATGATGCTGCAACTGCATTTAAATCCCGGGTTATGCCTGTGCTTAATGCGCATTGCACTAAATGCCATGGAGAAGAAAAACAGAAGGGGAAAGTTAATCTTTCTGGTGTTCGCACACTTGAACAATTTAGTGCAGATTCAAAATTATGGTTCCGGGTTTTAGAGCAAATCGAATCAGGAACGATGCCACCCAAAGGTGAAAAACCTCTTTCAACTTCGGAAAAACAAGCCCTTGCTTCATGGACAAATGTTGAGCTCGTTGACTGGCTTTCAAGTGTTGAACTAAAAGAAGGACGAAGCAAATTCAGACGCCTCAATCGCAATGAATATGCCAACACCATTCATGATTTATTTGGTTTTCGACCAGCAGTAGTTCGAAATCTTCCAATTGATGGCAGAGTAGATGGTTACGATAAAGTAAGTACAGCACTACCTTTTTCTTCTGCTAGTGCAGCAGGTTTTGTCAAAATCACAGAAGATACTCTTGACCGGGTAATGAGGCCCTATCCGAAATCAGGCGAAACAAAATATCGCCTGTGGGCAGGTGCTAGCGAGCAATCCGCAGGCCATATTCTCGAGCTCGAAGATGGCACCATGGTTTCCTTTAACACCGACACAACATCTGGGCCATTACGATTAAAAAACAAAGAGGGCAAACTTCAAGGTGCGCCGGGAACTCGCATTCCTGGAATTCACAAACTTCGCATTTCTGTTTATGCCTATCAAACCGATAAGCCTATGGTTTTCGGAATTTATGCAGGTCACACCGGGGCTTATCCACAGATGATTGATCTTGTGAAAATTCTTGAAGCCCCGCCTGGTAAACCAGGTATTATCGAAACTGAAATATACCTTCGAACCAGCGAAAACAATGATGTTGCAGAAGTCTCTGATGGTTTCAGACTGATTCCTTTTGGCTTAGGGGTTCAGGTGCCAAAGAATACCTTGGCCAAAAATTGCAAAGGCCCAGGGCTAGCGGTTCAATGGGTGGATATCGAAGAACCCGAACTTCCTCTTTTAGGAAACCGCTGGCTTAATGCAGATCTTCCACCCAATATGCTTGAAGCCTTTTTACGCCCAAATACCACTTTAAAATTATCGAAACTAAGCCGTGAGGAAGTTATTGCAACAATGCAAAAAACTTTTAAACGAGTGAGCATTCGCCTTTTCCGCAGAGAACTTAACGAAAAAGAATTGATCTTGATCACTGATAATTTCGCCAAGGAAATCGATGCAGGAGTGTTTTTAGCAACCGCCCTAAGGAATCAAATCTCAGCCTTAATGACTGCCCCAGATTTTCTATGCATCGTCGAACAACCAGGAAGATTAACCAACTTCGCACTTGCTTCGCGCCTTTCCTACTTCCTTTGGAATTCTACTCCCGATGAAGAGCTACTAGAAATTGCCCGCCTAGGAAAACTAACCGATTCAGCAGTGTTAAAAACCCAGACAGACCGCCTTCTAAAAGATCCCAAATCGCAACGATTCATCAACGACTTCGCAGACCAATGGCTGGGGCTTCGAAGTATCAACGACACAACACCCGACACTGATCTTTACCCCGAATATGATGACTTGCTCAAAATTTCCAGCGTGATGGAAACGCAACAAACTCTCAAGCACATGATTGATAAAAACTTGAGTGTACGAGATTTTGTTGCGCCTAAGTGGGCCCTCGTCAACGAACGACTTGCAAAACATTATTCAATGCCCGAAGCAAAAGGCTTCGCTCTTCAAGAAGTAAAACTTCAGCCAGACTCTTCATTTGGTGGCATCTGGACGCATGCATCAACAATGAAAGTCACAGCAAATGGCACATCAACTTCGCCTGTAAAAAGAGGCGTTTGGGTAGCTGAGCGTTTATTGGGCACACCCATTCCGCCACCTCCACCCAATATCGACCCCATCGATCCTGATACTCGAGGGGCAAAAACTTTGCGTGAGCAATTAGCTTTACATAGCGGCAAAGGTTCTTGCGCAGCCTGTCATGCCAAGTTCGACCCTTATGGATTTGCGTTAGAAAGTTTTGATGTAATGGGAAATCTCCGCACAAATTATCGAACGGCTGACGCTGCAGCCATCAAGGGTAAAAGCAAGTGGAAAGACGGGCCGCCCGTTGATTCAACCGGTATCTCACCAGAGGGTGCGGCTTTTTCAGGTATTAAACAGCTTAGAGAGATATTAGCCAAAAATCCTGAGCAACTTGCACAGGGTGTTACACGCAATTTGGTCACTTATTCCACGGGATCACCTGCTTCTCAATTAGACCAAAAAGCAATCGAAGCTATTGTAAAAAATTCCCAATCTGATGATTATGGGTTACGCTCTATAATCCATGGAGTGATTCAAAGTGATTTGTTTCGTTCAAAATAAACAATTGAACTTATAGTTATTTTAGTTGCAAAAGACACCTGCTCCTTTTATTTCTTCACTTTCTTTGGAGCCCCAGATTCATTGGGATTCTTATCAAATTTATCAGGGGTGAACGGTGTAGAGTAATCCTTACCCGCCTGACTTGACTTGCAAGATTCTCGAAACTCAACCAATTTAACCTTCATTGCTTTCACAATCTCGGGGAATTGTAATGCGATATTTTTAGTTTCGCTCTTATCATTCAATAAATCAAACAATAGGTCTGTGGCCCCTTTCCCATCCATATCAGTAAGCAATTTATACTGATTATCAACAAGGGCCATTCGTGGAGAACCGCGTGAAGCGTTTGATCCAGTTCCACCGAGAGTTTCAAATGGAATAGCAACGGGTCGCTGTTTTAGTTTCCCCTCAAATACTGGCAATAGACTGATACCATCCATGGGCCTTGCCTCACCCTTCATCTTGAACCCCACAGCATCAAGCGTGGTTGGAAAATAATCAAGAGTGCTAGAAGGAAATGCAGTGGTACCGGGGCTTATTTTTGCTGGCCATTCAATCAAACTAGGCACACGAATTCCACCTTCATAAAGACTACGCTTACGACCACGAAAAGGCCCTGCAGAACCTCTGGTAGTGCCTTTATCCCCGGAATCTCCTTCAGGGCCATTGTCGCTTGTGAAACAAAGCATGGTGTTATCAGCAACCCCAAGATCGCGTAGCTCTTTTCGTAATCTACCTACTTGAAGATCAAGTGCAGATACTACGCCGTAGTAATTTTTCTCGCCCTCAGAAAAGTTTGGGTACATGTTCAAAAACTCTGGCCCAGCTACAACTGGTTCATGGGGCGCATGAAACCAAATCACCGCTAAAAAAGGAGTCTTATCACTTGCAGCTTTGCGAATAAAAGGAATCGCACGATCCATCAGTACTCTAGAATCACAGCCATCTGTGTTTTCTACCTCTATTTTGCCGTTATGATAATAAGGGTTCACCGTATTATTTTTGATAGGGTCCCAAGTCTTAACGGAGTACTCAGTAGAAAACCATTCCTTAAAACCATTAACCCCGGGAGTAGAAAAGTTACGCTCCGCATTCCGGCCTTTACCCTTTCCAGAAGCACTAGGGTCAAGCGTACCAAGATGCCATTTACCAAAATGGCCTGTCGTATAACCTTGAGCTTTAAGAACTTCTGCAAGTGTAACTTCTTCTTTACGCATATGCCCCTGATTGGCATACCAGATTCCATAGCGATAAGGATGGCGACCTGTGATGCAACTGCCCCGGGTAGGAGAACAAACAGGGGCGCCAGAATAAAACCTTTCGAAGCGCAAACTATTTTTCGCCATCGCATCAAGGTGGGGCGTTTTGATGATTTTATTACCATTGAACCCAGGATCACCCCATCCTAAATCATCCGCCATACACAGGATGATATTTGGCTTGGAAGAGCTTGCAGTTTGTTGCGAAAAAAGGTTTGGAGTAGAAACCAAGATAAATGCAAACAAGGAAAAAACAAAAACTTTCATAGTTAAGCCTTCTTTAATTTTTTTCGTTCTAAACGATCCATGAGTTTGGGTTCAGGAAAACCATTTTTACGAATCTTCATCCCCGCTTCACGAAGTGCAGCAATATCAGCAGGATGTATGGACCCATCCGGAAGAGACCCGGTATTCAGCGTAAGATTTGCCTTTTGAGCAAACGCATCTGCAAGAAGTGCAAGCGCCTGCTCCGCATTGATATGTTCACAGCCCTCCAAATAAATCCAAGAGGGTGGCGCAACTTGCATATTGGTACAAATATCGCCTCGCTTGTTTCGGTTTAACTCCCAAGCCTTTTGCGCAATGGGTTCTTTCTTGGTATGCATCCAGCCTTCGGGGGCGACAAAATCTTCTACTCCTGTGCCCTGTTTGAACGAAATCAAACACTGGGGCTGCAAAGATCGGATCAGTGCATAAAACTCGCCAAGCCTACTATACAATTTCGGTTCATCATAATAGGAACCGATACCATCAAGCCAGATACCTGCAATGGGGCCATACTGCGTCAATAATTCTCGAATAACTGTGCAGTTGCGATCAAATATTTCCTGGGGTTCAGTTTTGGCAACATCAGGTGGGCAGTAAAGAAATAGCCCAAGCCCCTTCTTCTGGCATTGCTTTGCCAATTCAGCAATTAAGTCACGCTTTGCTGGAGAATTCAAACTGTTGAAATCCGAAGTTTTAGTTCGAAACATATATAAGTCACCCAGATGACGGGTGGTGAAATTGATATAGCCCATTTTGGCTTCTAATGCGAGATCGGTGATAAAATCAGCGTCAAACTTTTCCGCTTTAAACTGATCCTTTATCTTTACATACTCTGCCTGAGTGCCCTGCTTTAATTTTTTCCACTCATCACCTGACTGTTTATGCGCTGCTAATGCCTGCTTTGCAGTGATCCCATGAAGGCTATGCAAGGCATAATGAATAAACATCCCCCATTTGGCATTACGATGCCATTCCACCGCAGCAGCACGAGGGTTAATACGATACTGAGCTTCATAACCTTTTAAATAAGAGGGAACCTCTAGGGCATTATTATTAGGAGCTGATTGAACAAATTTATTTGATGAACAAATACCACCAGCTAAAATAGTTAGAAACTGCTTGCGAGTCAAATCAACCATATTGTCTCCATATAAATCCAGAGAACCCAGATGCTGTTACATTTCAATCCAGCAAAAGAAAACTAAACTTACTTTAATATCAGTGATCAACCCTGTATCGACCTAATAGTTTCGCTCCATAATTCATTTGACACCAAAGCAATAAACTCTGACAATTTAAAGGTATATACCGCTGATTTAGTAATCCCTTGATGTATGGTCTAATCAATATACATCACCTTGTGCCTACCCTAAAAGAACCAAGTTACCATGAAGTATCTTTTTTTATTCTCCTTCGTTTTTCTGGTTAACTCTCACTCTGCACTTTATGCAGAAGTTTGGGTCACTAAATTAAAAGACCGCATTCAAACTCAAATAAGACCCAAGTCTTTCAACCAATGGCACCATCAAGAAAAACCTTCATCTTTAACTATCAAAAAAATGCAGGCACTAGCCAAAGATCGAAAGTGGAAAGACCTGATCGAGGAGTTCTCAAAAGAAAATTTTGGGAACTGGAATACCGAATCACCCATAATCAAAGCTGAAGCTTATCATTTGCGAGCCCAAGCCTATTACTTCACCAAAAACGGAAAAGAATCAGAAATCGATTCCAAAGCTGGGTTAGCACTTTCCCCCAAGAGCGAACTGCTTTTATTAACCTTAGCGGACAACTATTCCAACAACCTCAAAGATGAAGAACAAGCACTTACCACCTATCGAAAAATCATTGCGCTAACTGGAAAAACAAATGGCTGGTTGCCCATAAGCACCACCCTTGCCATTGCCAGCATACTAACCGATCAAGTTAAAACAGACGATGCACTAGCTGTACTGCATCAATATGCAGACAATAAAACCATGGCTCCGGTATGGCGCATCAAAATTCTGCGTGCTTATGGACATGCTTATGCTGCACAAGGAAAAGAAAAAGAATCACTTGAGAAATTCCGTGAGGCTTTACTGCTTGAATCTCAAAAATAAACCACCCATCTCCACGACCACCATTAAAGGACTAACTCAATGAAATTAACCTTATGTAAAAGCATGGCTTTCTTGTTTCTAATGGGAACCATTGCAAACATTTCCAATGGAGACGCCCTAAAAGAATCACCTAAAACTTTGAAAGTATTATTGGTGGGCAACAGTCAATGCCCCACAATCGTGGGGAATCAACTGCTTGAAAAACTTGCAGCGTCTGATAAAGGCGGCACATTAATTAAAGTGGGCGGATGCATCAAGGGTGGCGCATCATTGAAATCCCATTGGGAAGCGGGCACAGTCAAAGGCTCTGCTCGTGAAATGATTGGAAGTGGCAACTGGGATTTCATCGTACTTCAAGATATTTACAATGTTCAAGAACCTGCGTTTCAACCATATGCCCGCCTCTTTAATGATTTGATAAAAAAAACAGGTAAGCAAACGATATTGTTTGGAACAGCTTCCATACTAAGCGACTTCCCCAAAGGATTTGAACGCCAGCATCGATTGCATTTAAACATGGGCAAGGAACTGGGGGTCCCAATTGTTGATTCAAGCGAAGCATACATCAAATACTTTGGCGCCAACCCATCCAAAGAAAAAATGGAAAGTTTATTCGCAAAAGACAAAGCACACCCTGGCCTCTGGGGATCTTATCTTTATTCATGCGGCATCTACAGTGTGGTAACAAGTCGAACCCCAATCGGCTTAGCATTTCCTGAGAGCATTCCGGCAGATATCGCAAAAAACCTACAGGAAACAGCTTGGGCACAGTACAAAGAAACAGCAACCGAACTTAAGAAATAATGGAACCATTGATGAAGAACTCTAATCTGCTATTCAGTATTTGTGTTATTTTCATACTGCTTGGTACTACACAGAAAATCCATGGCAAAGATGAAACTGCAAACTTGTTGGCAGGTACTGCCAAGGTTGATATTACACCACCCGAAAAAGATGCGGTAAATTTGGCAGGGCAACCCCTTCGAAAAAGAGATTCCCTTTATGCACGAGTAGTAGTGCTTAAGGATCAAAAAATCTCGCTAGCAATTGTGTCTGTCGATTTAATTGTTTTCTCTTCCTTAAAAGTGATTACAGAAGCTAAAAAAAAATGGGGCGTTGATCATGTAATTCTTTGCGCAACACATACCCATGCAGCAATGGCCCCTCGGGGTCTTTTAATCAAACCGCCATTCTCTCCCGATTGGACCAGAAATGGGAAAGACCCAGGCACCACAATCGATTGGCCAGCTTTATCATCTGACCCTTGGTATGCAGAAACAGAAGACAAAATAATAGCAGCGATCGGCAAGGCGATGAACAATCTGTTCGCAGCTAAACTTGTTTCAGGCAAGGGCCCATTTGAAAGCGCATATATGGCGCACAATAGAAGGCTGGTTCGCGAAGGCAGCACTGTTTTAGCAATGTGGGAAAACCCCGATAGAAGGCCCACCAAACCTATTGACCCGACAGTAGGCGTCATTCGCATCGACGACCTGAAAGGTAAGCCCAGAGCACTCATGGTTCAATATGCATGCCATCCTGTAGCTACCATGAGCGCGGGAATGGTTTCACGAGATTTCCCCGGCGCAATGGTTGACCATATTGAACAGGAGTTGGGTGATAATTGCATGGGCATGTTTCTTCAAGGGGCCCAAGGCGATCTTGATCCCTACGACCTTCACAATCTAAAAGGCGAAAACAGATTCAACATTGTTCGCATGGCTGGAATATCTTTGGCCAAGGGTGCGTTAAAAATCGCCTCCACCTTTAAGGAAACACCAAAAACAGAATCCACCCCCATTCAAATAAAAGAAAGCCTACTAACACTTGCGCATCGTAATGGTACAAATAAAAGTAATGTTGGAATTCTTACCGTTATTATTAATAAAGATTTGGCATTGGTTGCAATTCCCGGAGAACCCTTTATCAGCCATCAAATCGAATTAACTTCAAAATCTCCCATAAAGAACACTTTAATTTTGGGATTGGCATACCATGGAAAAGGATCCCCATTTGTTGTATACATCCCAACGGTACAAGCTGTAAAGGAAGGTGGATATGGGGCGGCTGAATGTAGTTTTTTGGCAGCCGATGCTGGTGAAAAAATGATTTCAGAAGCGGTACTATCCATCCAATCTCTACTTAAGCAAACAACCCCTTCAAAGTAAACTTTTCCGACAATTTCAGAAGACAGCCAAACAGGAAAATAAAAATGGATATGTCAATAAGCCCAATTCAACCAGTAAAATTTATATGTTGCGTAATACTAATAATATTTATTACAGCCGCACGGGGTTTTGGTGCGGAACTAATTCTGGCCTCATCAAACAAAACCGATTATCAGATTGTAATCCCGAAAGTAAATGCCTCGGACTCAGTAGGTGATGGTTTAAAGCAAACCGCAAAACTAATGCAGGCAGCTTTTCAAGCTAATGGTTTCAATATAGCAATCATCTTGGAAGGGGCTCATGATGCCTCAAAACCTGCAATTTATCTTGGGAACACCAACTACGCAAAAGATAAGAAAGTTGATGTTTCAAAGCTTAATGGGTGGGGATATCACCACAAAGTTGTTGATAATAATCTTATCATAGCGGGGCGGGATGAAACTGCGCCTGCAAAATCCATCGAACCACGACGCCCTTATTGGGATCGATTTGGTACAGCGAAAGGCGTTGTAGATTTTCTACAAAAATATGTTGGTACACGATTTCTTTATCCCGACCTTGGTCCTGCGCAGCCGATATCTTCTTCTACAAAAATTGACCTGCTAAAATCTCCAGCGATTGAATACCTAAAAATTTCTTCCATCAGTATTCCCACAAACCTCGACATTATTAAAACACCCTCGATTGAATTCAATACCGCCCATCCAGCAAGAGGCAGTTTTTACGACATCGCCCACAACCGCTTCCCGATGGTTGACACACTGTTTGGCGGCCACACTTACGAAAGGGCAGTACCCAGAGAAAAATACGGAGAAACTCACCCTGAATATTTCGCACTCATCAATGGCCAACGAACTGCAAATGCACCCGGAAATGCACAATATTGTATTTCCAATCCTGATGTCCAAAAACTTATTTACGAAGATATGATCAACTCAATTAACACTGGTTTTAAAGCGGTTGATATTGGCCAACCTGATGGTTTTCGCGCGTGCCAATGTGAAAAATGCGAAAAACTTTACAACACCGGTAAAGATTGGGGTGAAAAGCTATGGCTCTTTCATCGATCACTTGCTGAAAAAGTAGAGATCGAAAAACCGGGCAATCGTGTCACCATCATGTCGTATATTCAAACCGAAAACCCACCAAAATCATTTAAATCATTCCCAAAAAACACACGGATACTTTTAACTGGCACAAACGAAGAGGATATCGCACCGTGGTTAAACCATGAGGTACCTGCAGGTTTCTCATCTTATATTTACAACTGGTGTCCAAACCTTGGCACCCGCTACACCCCGATGCGTACACCACTTTTTGTGGAATCTCAAGTTCGAAGATTAGTTCACAATCGTATTGCTTCGGTTTATCGAGATGGCCCCGGTGATCTGTATGGGCTTGAAGGGCCTGTTTATTACACCATGGGAAAAATGTTCGATGACCCGATCAATCTTAACGCCAACCTTCTCGTGAAGGAATTCTGCAGCGCTTCTTTTGGCAAAGCTTCTCCACCTATGATTCAATTTTACGATCAACTTTACCACGCGATTGAATTGTATTCAGATTATCTGGGCACCCGGGCACCCGCTTGGGTTTATCATAATATTTATGGGCAACGAAGAAAACATTTGACGGATCCTTTCCAACTCATGGGGTTCCTTTACACCCCATCCCTTCTTGCCTCGATGGAAAATCAACTTTCCACCGCTGAAAAAACTGCAGACTCCGACAAAGCAAAAACCAGACTTGCAGTGGTCCGCAAAGAATTTGATTACCTCAAAGCTTTTGCCCAGGTTGTACACCTCACTCATGCTTTCCAAATCCGCCCGGATATAAATTCTAGAAACCGTTTACTCGATTCAATCGATGAAAGAAATGCCCTCATCGATTCCTTCTTCACCAACAATGGCAAAAACCCAAAAAATACGGGTGAATGGGCCTATGTAATGTTTCCACCTGTTGGCCATGATGCAAAGCACCTAAAACTTTTCTACGATGGTTATCAGGAGCCCTACGCAAACTCACCTATGAACTGGGACACCAAGGCAATGAGAAATGCAGCATTGCCTGGAGCTAAAAAACTATTCATTGGAAGTGTAAAATCAATCTCAGCAATTGCGCTGGACTCTCAAGAATGGAATCTTGCAGAAAAACACTCTTTGAACTTAATACAAAATCAAACAGAATCAAAAAACAAATCATCATTCAAAATTCTAGCAGATCAAACTAATCTTTATGTTTTAATTGAAAACCAACTTCCCCAAGAACTATTAAAAGCGCCGATCGAAGACCTCGCAGAGCAGGATACCATCCACCTATTATTCGAACCCAAAACCGGGAATGATATTGTCTACCGTTTCACTGTTAATCCAAATCAAAAATCAAAGCAGGATGCTGCTAAAGGATTCGTAAAAGATCCTCTTGACCCTCGGTTTGGCCGTTTTGATCCCGACTGGAATGGCAACTGGACTTATTCGACGAAACTTGATGTTAACAACTCAAGATGGGTGGGTTTCCTTACGATCCCTTTCAAAACCCTTGGTATTGAAAACCCTGGCCAGGCATCGCTATGGCGTGGGAATATTAGTAGGATTCGAATTGAAAATAAAGATCAGCTAGAAACCTCCCAATGGTCCTTTAATTCCAGTACCAAAATTCTTGATGACCCGAATGACTTTGGAGAATTTGATTTCGGGGTATCAAAAGGAAAATAACATCAAATCGATTTCTGAAAAAAGAACAAATTGCTTCTTTTTCATTATGATTGCCGTTTCAACTAATCGATCTATTTCCCAAGGTTTTAATTTATGTACAATTCAGGCTCAAGCCTTCATCCACAAAAACAATCAATCGTTTTTAGAATAATGATTTTATTTATATTCCTTATGGCAACTACTGTGTCGGCAGAAGATTGGTCAAGTTGGCGCGGACCCACTGGGCAAGGGGTTTCTAAAGAAAAAAACCTTCCATTAAATTGGAACAAAGATGGCACCAACATTCTTTGGAAAGCAAAACTTCCCGGGCAAGAAGGAAAAAACCGCCAAGATCAGAATCAATCTAGCCCCATTATTATAAAAAACCAAATCATTATTAGCGCCAGTTTCTGGCGTGAGGGTATTGATGCCCCCAAGGAATACCCAGAACATCACATTGCTTGCTTCGACCTTATCTCTGGAAAGCAGTTATGGGATACATTGGTCAAAGCCGGGCCGTGGAAATTTAGTGATCTTCGTGGTGGTTATACAGTCCCCACTCCCACATCTGATGGGGATCGAATTTATGTGGTGTTCGGATCTTCTGTAATCATCGCACTCGACCTTGAAGGAAAAGTCCTCTGGCGTACAGAAATTGTGCCCTTTGATTTTGATGTTGCAATTGGATCCAGTCCGATAGTAGTTGGCGATTTAGTAATATTGCAATGCGATGGTGCGCGAAAATCGTCTAGGATTGTTGCTTTTGATAAAAAAACGGGAGCGATACTATGGGAGAAAAAGCGACCACAAAACGATTTCAGTCATAGCACTCCCACTCTAGTTAAAATTGGAGAGAAAGAGCAGCTCCTTGTAGCCGCATCAAACGCCCTACAGGGGGTTGACCCGACAGATGGCACCATCCTTTGGTCATGCGCAGGGAAAGGCGATACGGTTTCACCTGTAATGAATAAAAATATTGTTTACATGGATAGCGGCCGAGGTGGGCCTGGAATTGCAGTTGATCCAACAGGCATGGGCGATGTTTCTAAATCACACCTAAAATGGAAAATACCTCAGATTCCGGAAGGGCTTTCATCCCCCATTATTGTTGGTGATTTGCTCTATCGAAGCCAAAACCCTGGAATTATATCTTGCCGTAATTTAAGTGATGGATCTATCGTGTTTTCCGAACGGCTTCAAGATATTTCCACTCTTTCGAACCCATTCGTAACATCTGATGGTTATATTTATTTTGCCAGTGCGGGAAAAACATTTATCCTAAAGTCTGGGCCCAAGTTTGAATTAATATCGACCAATGATCTTGGCGACTTGGCCCCCTCGTCTCCCGCTGTTTCTCAAGGGCGTATCGTGATCAAAGGAAAACAATATCTTTACTGTATAGGCACTAAACCATAAGGATTCTCCCATGCGATTTATTCTCGGATCTGTTTTTATTGTTTTATGTTCCCCTCTATTTGCTGCTGATTGGGAAAAGGTAACGGACAACCTTGCAAAAAAAGAAAAGGCAGGTTACGGCGGATTGTGTGGAATTACGATCGATCATTCCAATGGTCACATTTACCTCAATGTTAGCGATAAAGGGATTTATCGTTCTACAGATCAAGGCTCATCTTTCTCCTTATTTTCAAATGAAGTTAAAGGACGAACAGAATGGCCTGGCTGTATGATGTTGGATCCCACAGGAAAAACCAAAAGGCTGGTTGCAGCTTTAGTTTATGGCTCCCCTATTCTTATGGGAGATAGCGAAGGCAAGAAATGGAATGTTTTAGACAAAAAATCTTCTCATGTAGATTGGTGTGCGATCAACTGGACAGGCCTTGACTCAAAGTTTATTTTAGCATTCAAGCATGAATCTAATGGCATGATTCTTCTTTCAAATGATGCCGGCCAATCTTTTACTGAAATTGGCAAAGGCTTCTCTTCAGCCTGGGTATTCGACAATAAAACTGCAGTTGCAATGCAAGCAAAAACAAAAGAACAGCCCGAGCCAAAAATAATGCGCACCACGGATGCAGGAAAATCTTGGACCCCGGTTGCTAATTTCACCACCCCTGCTCTTCCTCAATGGAGGGACGGAAAACTGTATTGGATTGTGGATGGTGGCGCGATTATCACAACAGCCAATAAAGGCGAGACTTGGGACAAATTGAGCGAAACTAAGGAAGGAAAATTCGGGCCGATGTTCGGCAAAAGCTCTAGCCATCTGCTAGTTCTAGGAAAAACCGGTATCTTGGAATCTATTGACGAAGGTAAAACTTGGAATAAACCTATTCCGTTACCAGCAGACCTAAAAGGATGGTCATCACTAACTTGGTTTGATTACGACCCAATCAATGATGCACTCTATGTGATGAAAATGGGTTCGGAATTATACCGTATGAAGCGAAAATAATAATTTCCCCCAATCAAAGCATTCATTCACTTAGCAAAACAAGTAAGTGAATGCTTTATCATTTCTTTCAAGACGGAGAAATCAACATCCTCAAGTTTATTAATATAAAGGCAGGCTTTTGAAGTTTTATGTTTCCCTAATTTTCCTAGCAATTCCGCATACTTGCTAAAACCCGATGGGATATACAAAGAGAAATTTGATTTCCTTGGGGAAAACCCAACCTTAAGCCATTGAATTTCCTTACCCGTGGCAAGCTTGTACGAACTATCCCCAAATCCAACAATACTGGGACCCCACATTCTTGCTTCAGACTTGGTGATTTTTTTCATTGATTCGGAAATAGCAAAGGCATCCATGCGTTTTTGCTCATCAACAATTTTTTTTAGAAAAGCACCGACACTTAAATCTGTTAACTTGGTTTTCATTTCAGCCACGAAAGAACGCCTTTTATTATTAGTAATGAATCATTGCATTATTATGAGACTAATTCCAATCAAACACCAGCCTACCTGAAAAGTATTATTGGCCGTGATTCTAATGATCCAGAATCTTTATTACTTACGACTATTTCTTCTTTACAGCAAAAGCAAAAGTATTAGCGCCTTCAGCAACTACTTGAGCTGTTAGTTTGCTATCAATGTTAAAAGATGGGTGAATAATATTATCGGGCACCTCAATCGGTGCGCCAAAAAAGGTACACCTTCCAAACTTACCATATCTTTTAAAGGAACTAGCTTGGGCTCGGCTTTTCAAAACTAAAACGACTAAAAAAGAACAAATCTTTATGTCTCTTAAATTAATAATCAGACAAGGGGATACTATCTTAACTCGTTACTAAGCACCGAGTAGAAATGCCGATGGATTAGAAATTGCAGACACCAGAGATTGCAAGAAACGGGCTGCAGGTGCTCCGTCAACGATTCGGTGATCAAAAGTAAGGCTCAGCGCCAACTGCAACTGAGCAACTACCTGACCATCATCAAGAAAAACAGGCTCCTTACGAATCGCCCCCAAGCCAAGAATCGCAGCCTCGGGATAATTAATCACGGGGGTAAAAGAATCGATTCCAAACGCCCCTAGATTGGTGATTGTAAAAACGCCCCCTTGCATTTGTGCTGCGGTTATCTTTCCTTCACGCGCCTGCTGCACCAAGCTTTTTGATTGCGCTGCTACATCACGAAGATTTAATCCAGCCACATTTCGAATCACAGGCACCAATAAACCATCTTCAGTATCAACAGCCATGCCAATATGCAGTTCATGATGCGCAGGCAAAACAATGGCATCTTCCTCCCATCTGCCTGCTAAAAACAAATGTTCCTTAAGAACTTCTGCTACCAGCTTAGTAATGATGTCTTGAAAACTTGGAATGGGATGTGTGCCATTGGTTGATTTAAACTGATTGCGGAGGTTGACTAAATTCGTGGCATCAGCCTTGGTAGTAAGTGTAACCGGGACTGTTAACTGGCGGCTCGCAACCAATCGCTGGGCAATAAGCCTTCGTTTTTTGGAGATCGGGATTCGTTGCGCTTTCCCAGCGGAAGTGATGGCTGAGGGCAAGTTAGTGGAAGCAGCTTTTACATCGCATTCCCGTACTCTGCCACTAGCACCCGAGCCAATCAAAAGCTTCCAATCTATTCCTAGGCTGGAAGCAAGCCGTCTGGCCCTAGGACTAGCAACCTGTTGGCTTGACATTTTAGAAAAATGAGAAATTACAGGCTCTTGAGCATTTTCTGAAAAGATTACTTTCGCTTGGTGAACATCTTCTTGGAGAATTCGGCCCCTTGGCCCGGTCCCCTTGACTTGAGATAATTGAACTCCAACCTTTCTTGCCAACTGCCTGACCGATGGTGAAGCAACAATCGAATCTGCTTCATTAATAACTTCAATATTAACTTGCTGTAAAGGAGTAGCAAGCCCAGGGATAGACTCGCCTGCCCCGACAAGATATGCAATGATGGCTCCAACTTTATGCACGCTGCCAGGCTTTGGCCCAGTAAGTGGAATTCGCAATACCCCTTCATCAACTGCTTCGATTTCCTGCGTGGCTTTTTCGCCTTCCAATTCAAATAGTGCATCGCCACGCTTGACGAAATCGCCCTCGCTTTTTAACCAAGCGACAAAGGTTCCCTCCTCCATCGACCAACCCAAGCGCGGTATAATAATTTCTTGCGCCATGATTACTCCTTCACCAACGCACGAATTGCATTTGCGATTTCTAACGCTGTTGGCACAACAACAGACTCTAAAGGCGGACTATAAGGGGTAGGTGTAAAAACACCAGTCAAACGGCGAATGGGCGCATCAAGATCATTAAAACCGGCATCTGCAATCTGCGCAGCAATTTCAGCCGCAAACCCACAAGGAGCAGGTGGTTCGTCAACAATCAATAGGCGGCCAGTCTTAGCAACCGATTGCAATATCGTTTCTGTATCAAGGGGCGATACAGTTCGTGGATCTATAACTTCAACTGAAATCCCCTCTTGCTCAAGTTGTTCGCAAACCGACATGGTAAGATGAACCATTCGAGCTAACGCCACAACCGTAACAGTCTTTCCTTCCCTTACAATCGCAGCATGACCAAATTCGATTTCATAATCTTCCGTGGGAACATGACACTTGACAGTTAGGATTTCCCGATGCTCAAGAAACATAACTGGATCATCGCAACGAAGCGCATGCTTCATTAATCCCTTAGCATCGTAAGCATTTGAAGGCACGACTACTCTCAACCCGGGAACCTGCGCATACATGGCATAATAACTGCCAGAGTGATGCGTTGCAGCAGAATGGCCAATGCCTATACACCCGCGCAATAGCACCGGCATTTTCAAGCGCCCACTGGACATATACTGCATCTTGGCGATCTGATTGATAATCTCGCCAATCGAATCAAGAATAAAGTCAGCGAACATAAAATCGACAACTGGACGGGTGCCAGTCATCGCTGCACCACCCGCAAGCCCAACGAAACCGCGTTCGGAAATCGGGGTGTCGCAAAGTCTTACCGGGCCATACAAATCGTAAAGGCCTGCGGTAGTCTTGAAGTTGCCACCACGAACCCCAATCCCTTCACCCATAACAAAGATACTGGGATTAACAGCCATTTCTTCCGCAAGTGCTTCGTGTGTTGCCTGAGTGAATGTGATATTTCGGGACGGATCTTTCCCTTCGATCAATCTCGTACAAGGGGCAACTTTTCTAACTGGTGCATACACATTCATCGCAGCAGTAGAAGGATCCGGCAAGGGGCTGCTTTCAGCAAAAGCCTTAGATTCCGCAACAAGAGACTGAATTTCAGATTCAATACCATGAAGAGTTAGTTCATCGACGCCGAACTCGTTTAACAATTTCTCTCTTAAGGAAGCTATAGGACACTTGCGCTTCCACTCTTCAACTTGTTCGCGGGTGCGATACATGAAATCACCCATGCCCTCTGCATGAGGGCGAGTACGATAGGTTTTACATTCAATAAGGGTAGCGCCCTCACCTGAACGCGCACGAACCACCGCCTCTTGCGCAACTTTTGTTACTGCAATTACATCATTGCCATCAACTTCGAAACCCGGAATCCCGTAGCTAGCAGCGCGACGGCCAACATCTGGAATCCCACTCGAATAAGAAAAAGGAACTTCAGTAGCAAACTGATTGTTTTCGCAGATGAAGAGTACGGGAAGCTTCCAAATGCTGGCCATATTAAGGCCCTCATGAAATGCCCCGTTGTTAACAGCGCCATCACCAAAAAATGCAACAGCAACGCTTCCAGACTTCATCAACTTGGAACTATACCCACCGCCGCAAGCTTGCAGAATGCAAGCGCCCACGATACCGCTAGTTCCCATCATGCCGATTTCAGGCGAGAAAAGATGCATCGATCCACCTCGGCCACGCGAACAACCTGTCGCCCGCCCAAACAATTCTGCCATCAGTTCTCGAGGGTGCATCCCTTTAGAGAGCGCATGCCCATGCCCACGATGTGTACTAAAAACAGAATCATCCTTGGTTAAATGAGCGCAAACGCCTGTGGATATTGCTTCTTGACCAACATAAGTATGGCAGGCGCCAAAGATAAGGCCGCGCTGATGGCAGCGGGCAAGTTCCTCTTCCGTATGTCGGATGATTAGCATAGTACGAAACAACGAAAGAAGTTCTTTATGAACCATTAGATTCTGATCCTTTATCATTTTGTTTTAGCGTGAAAATTTTGAATGCTTCGCTGCTCATGGCCCGGAGTACCCCCAGCGTTCATCGCCATGTTTCCGCCATCCAAAGGAATGATTGCCCCTGTTATCCAACTAGAAGAATCCGATGCAAGAAGAACAGCAAGGCCCATAATATCATTGGGTTGGCCAAGCCGATGGGCGGGAATCCCATGTAGAAATCGATCTTCTAAAGTTGGATCTTCGCTCATGCGAGCGGTAAGGCTAGGATTAACTATCTGGGCTGGGGTAACACAATTCACACGAACGCCACGATGGCTCCATTCCGTACTAAGTTCCCTCGTCATTTGCAAAACCGCGCCCATTGCCATACTGTAAGCAATATGCCCACGGCCAAGCGCAGTGGAACTTGCAAGTGAACCTATATTCATAATGGAGCCACGACCTTGGGCAAGCATCCGTAATCCGGCCTGCTGACACATGGCAAAGCGCCCCACTACCAAATTCTGCAATACAGAATGCAAGTCTGCAATCGTCAAATCTTCAGGTTTTGCGAGATGACCATCGCCTGCAATGTTTCCTAAAAAGTCTACTCTTCCAAACTCCACATCAACCTGTTTGAATAGCTCGGCTATAGCATCGGGATCTGAAACATTGGTCACACTAACGAGAGCTTTTCGACCCATTTTTCTAATCAAATCTGCAGTAGCTTCCAATCCTGAAATATTGCGATCGACCAAAACAACATTGGCGCCTGCCTGAGCAACTGCGAGTGAAGCGGCTTTACCCAAGCCCTGAGCTGCACCGGAAATAACCGCAACTTTCCCGGTCAGATCAAACAGGTTTCCAGAGGAAGTAGGATTATCCATCGTCATGAAGTTCTCTCTTTAGCAGAATTCTCTTGAACTGTAATTAATAAAACGACACCTACAAAATGTATCACCGCCATAGACCATAAGCCATAAGTGCCGAGAATAGTAGCAGCAAAAATACCCCCAATATTAGCGACAGAATTGATCATGGCTATGCCGCCAGCAAGAGCTGCACCAGTTAAAAAGGCAGTTGGTAAAGTCCAGAACACAGGGATCATGCTCATCATTCCTGTTTGAGCGATACACAAACCTACCAAGGCAATCACTGGAGAAAAATTGGCTGCCGCCAAGCTCCATCCTACAACAGCTAGCAGTGCTGCTACAATTAAATGCCCACGCCTTTCGTTCATGCGATCTGAACTAATACTAAAAACAATCATGCCAACGATCGCACAGATGTGGGGCAATGCGCTAAGTAATCCGATCTGAAAGGTATCGAGGTAATCAAATTGCTGTTTGATAAGCTTTGGAAAATAAGCGCCACTCGCATTCGTGCCTACTGCCAAAGTCGAATATATTGCGATAAGCAACCAGACACGCCATTGTAAAACAGCAGACAAACGATCAGCATTAAAGCGCTGCTTCCGCTGTTGCTCTTCTTTTTCCATCTCCGAAACAAGCCATCCCCTTTGTTCTGGAGAGAGCCAAGAAGCATCACGAGGGTAATCAGTCAAATAATAAAAAACAGAAATCCCAAGAATAACAGAAGGGATCCCTTCAAGAAGAAATAACCATTGCCAGCCATGTAAGCCTGCATAAGAATCAAGGTATTGCATGATGAAGCCAGAAAGAGGATTCCCAAACACAAAAGCCAGACCGATAGCCATCATGAAAAACGCAGTCATCTTAGCCCGTTCGCGTTCAGGGAACCAATAACTCAAATAAAGAATGATACCTGGAAAGAAACCCGCTTCAGCAATACCAAGGCAAATGCGCAAGCCATAAAAGCTCCACTGATCCCAAGCGAACATATTTAAAGAAGAAATCAGGCCCCAACTAATCATGATGCGTGCGATCCACAACCTTGCGCCAACTCTTTTCATCAACAGATTGCTAGGCACCTCAAACAACAGGTACCCGACATAGAACATGCCATAGCCCAGATTAAATGTATCTTCGCTCAGCCGTAAATCATCTTGCATTTGCAACCTGGCAAATCCGACATTTGCACGATCTATGATATTCATGAGGTAAAGCAGACATATGAAAGGGATAAGCCTCCATGCAACTTTTTTCAGTGTACTTTTTCCAAGATCAATATCAACCATTAGGCCACTTTCATTACTACGGTTATCATCAAGCAACATACAAAGTTTAAATCAAACGAACTTGGTTACACCTGGTACCGAAACTTGAGGAACTGGAACAGGTCCCCATTCATATTTCGTAGGCCCTAGTTTTTCTTTGGAGTTCCACGCCATATCCCAGGTAATTTCCTGACCCGTATAAGTGGCCATGCGACCCATGATCGCAAGTAAAGTGCTTTTTGCCATGTATTCGCCATTATTGAGTGGCTTACCCGCCCTAATGCTTGCGAAAAGTTCATCGTGCTCTACTTGATAGAGGTTTTTCGCCTCGCCTGCAAACGACCATTCATTTGCCCCGGAGATACGCACGCCATTAGTCCTTTCCGTCAATATAGCGGAGCCTTTATTACCCAAAATATTAACACTAATATCACCTTTGCAACCTTTCATCTGGCGGGTATTGCTTACAAGGCGCGCGCCATCTTCATACTCATAAACAACTGAATGATGATCAAAGATATTTCCATATTCCGGGCCTTTCCGAACTTCACGGCCACCCATGCCAATTGCTTTAACGGGATACTTATCCTTCATGGCCCAGGCGCAAACATCTAAATTATGCACATGCTGCTCGACATTAAAATCCCCCGAAAGCCATGTGAAGTAATACCAGTTTTGCATCTGCCAATGCATATCGGTCCAATCGGGCTGACGGGGCTTTATCCAAATGGGGCCACGATAATCATTCGCCAAAAGAGTGCGAACTCCGCCAATGGCACCATCATGAATTTTCCGGATGGCTTCACGGTAAGGCGCATGATAACGCAGGCAAAGGCCTGATACCACTGCAAGGCCCTTCTTCTTGGCCTCTTCGCAAGTTCGAAGCACAGAATGCACCCCTGGAGCATCAACCGCACAAGGTTTTTCTGCGAACACATGCTTGCCCGCTTCCACTGCGGCTTGCATATGCATGGGGCGAAAATGCGGAGGCGTGGTCAGCAACACAACATCCACTCCACTCGCAATCACTTTCTTATATGCATCAAAACCCACATACTGTTTATCAACGGGCACCTCAACCTTATGCTCCATACCCTCAATAGATTTAAGGCTTTTCAAACTTGATTGCAGTCGATCTTCGAACACATCTCCCATTGAAACAAGTTTGACTCTGCTTTCAGAAGCAAGAGCTTGCGAAGCCGCGCCTGTACCCCTACCGCCGCATCCAATCAATCCAACCCGGATTGTGTCATCACCCGCAGCAAAAACAGATGGCGCGAATCCCAAGGAATTAACAGCAGCAGCACTGGCAGATGCAACTGCTGCTGTTTTGATGAAAATTCTTCTAGAGGCAGCTTCAATCTTTTCATTAGCCATTCCAAAGCTCCTTAAAAAAAACTAAAAAGGCGGGCACATATATAGAAGAGCTGAATAGTAACATCATTAGCTACAAATGTGGATTAAATACGAACAAAAATGTGAAACAGACTTGTAATAAATGATGCAATTATTACCCTGTGGCTGCAGATTTACTTTTTACGCAACATCAATTTTGCAAGTTCCTCAGTACCTAGGGCGCCCTGATACAATTGAACATCTTTGATTGCACCATGAAAAAAGTTTTGGGCACCAAAACCCAACCACATGGGAGAATCATTATTCAAATTAAACAAAGCCTCCGCACCAAGATCGCTTGAGCTTGTCAATTTGCCATTTATATGAAGCTCGCATTTTCTACCCCGCCTGATTGCAGCAACATGCGTCCACTCACCACCAATATCGTGTTCATGACTAACGACCTGGCCCGCTTGCATAGAAAAAACACGGCCCAAAGATGAATCAACTGGCGCATCAAGAGCCCTACCCTGGCATGAGCCTGTTCCAGCGAACAACCGCCCCTGAAAACAACTCAAACAAGTTATCCTTGCCCATGTTGCAACCTTCTCTTCATCCCAATCAGATCTTTTTGCAAGTGAACCTAATTGCTTCCAATCATTATCTTTTTCAAACCTGAACACTTCCGCATTTGGAATCATACCTGCATAAAGTTTTCCATTGTAAACAGTAAGATCCATCACTTCATTGATAAGTTTTCGACCTTCAGGAAGTCCCAACCGACCTATTTTGTCCCATTTTTCGCCACCCCCATGCCTCAGCACATAGCCCTGAGGCCAGGTTCCCAAGTGAATCTTCCCATCAAACACCTGCATAGAGTGAATCTGATTAATATCAAACGGTGCAGTGCCGATTCTTTTCCAATCCTTGCCACCTTGATACTCATAAATATTCCCATGGGTTGAAGCATAAAGCACCCCGCCCCAAGGCAACATACATTCGAAGTTCTTTCCATCAGGTGCGCCACAATCAATCCATTTACTTCCATCAAATTTAAAGGCTTTACCTTCACCCACGCTATCCAGGCCTGCAAAAAGCTCACCCTTAAAACTTGCCATACATAAAACACGAGACCCATTACCAACTTGACCAAGATCCTTCCACTTTGTACCACCTTCATAAACAAAAACCTTGGTTGGTGCAGGCAGGGGAGCGCCTTTAAGTCCACCCAAGGCCTGCACCCAATCCCAAATCCCCGTGCCTGCGTAAAGCTTTCCCTTATGAACAATCATCGACATGACTGAATGATGATTAGAATCATGGCCCAAGCGACCGCAATCAATCCACTTTTTATCCCGGGTTAATCGAAAAACATGGGCCCGATCTTCCGGCTTATCAGCATCAGCAATCCCGCAATATAACTCGCCTTCAAATGCAACAAGATTTGAAATCAAGGAATTGGAAGGCCATGGTTTGCCATGATCCTCCCAGGAACTTGTATAAGCATCGTCAATTCCAAAATGCACATGCCTAGTATCAGACATCGCACTATACGCAGGCGAACTTCCCGAAACATGAAGATTTATTCCACGCCTTGAACGGGCATCAAACTTACTAATCAAATCCCCCAAAGTAGAACTTAAAGGGGTTGCACAGCGAACCCATAATGCCATCGAAAAATCTTGTGTGCCAACATCAAGGGTTTTTGAGTGCTCTATTTTTATGCGGCTGTTACGCCCATTGAAAAAAGCAGCACGATCAGGCGAAACGGCGGGGATATTTAAAAACTGAATATTTTCCATGACGCCATGGTTAGTACCGATCGAATCTCGAGCATTATCTTGCAAGGGCCATGCCCCCATAAGAACTGCGGGAACGGTTTTATCACCGCCATCGCTCTTCGATTCAAAAGCAAGCAGTAAAACCACTGAAATAAAACAGCACAGGAATGCAATCATGATTTTTTTGATTGTAACTTTTAAACTCAACATGAGAATCCCCTTATGCACAACAGTTCATAAAAACATCCCAGCTTATTTTTTCATAATTACAGGGCCTTGTTGTAAACCGGCGATGACTGTTTCCATAAATTCGCGAGCCCGTTTGGCAAGTGCATCAATTTCTTCTGCCTTTGTTGGTCTTGGCACCAAGGGCGCAAATATGTTTTCGTAGGCGAGAGGGATTTTCAGCCCGGTAAAGGCAACTGGCTCCAAAAGCTTATAGTGGTCTATCTCCCCAAAACCGGGACCGCAATCTTGATCCTTGGGCCAGTTCCTATGATCCTTGATACAAAAACTTCTCACCGTACTGGCACACTTCTTAATATCAGGGATTGGGTCAAGATTTAGATAATCCATCACATTCCCAGCATCATAATTTACAAACACACCTGCGTCATTTACCTCACGAATAATTTCAGCACAAGCTTCACCAGTCCCAGTAGTTCCACCATGCTGTTTGACAACAATCATCACGCCATGGTCTTGCGCAATGGGCCCAAGAATTTTAAAGCGCTCAATCCAAATTTTCTTATTCCCGCCCGCAGTATGACCAAAAGTTAAAACCTGGCCAATCCCTGCCGCAGATGCCTGCTTAATTCGCTGGGTCAACACCTCCAATCCGCGTGGATTTTCTGGATAAATGTTCGAAAACATCATAATGGGATCCAACCCCATATCACGACATCGCTTTGCTAATGCTTTTGCTGTTTCTGCTGGGGCATCTTCCGCAATCACTGAAACCTGTTTCCCATTTGCCTCTAGATGCTTTATTCCCCAGGCAACATAGCGAAAACCCGCAGTCTTTATTCCCTGCAAGGCGCGATCTAAAGGAAAACCACTGTAAGGAAGTGTCATGCAAGCATGTTGAAATTCGGTGGGTTTGCGTTCGAATGCCTTTGCATCGAAACCGTACGAAGGGGTGGTACCCAATGCAGACACTGTATATCCTGCAAAGGAAGACGCAAGAAAACTGCGACGATTGAGGTCAAATTGTGAAACCTTAAAACTCATGGGTATTCACCTCATTGATGGTCTACAAAAAGAATGAAAGATAAAACCAACAATGATTTACTTTGAACCGCCATCGGTTAGCGCACTACTCAAGAGGGCGAATTTCCATGTTTCTAAAAAACACCTCATGCCCTTCCGATTGCAAAAGTATCTGCCCCGCTGCTGGGTTAGCATCAAAGCATTCATTTACCGTTACGCCATTAATCTTGATCGTAATTTTTGAGCCTTTGCAAAGGCATTCAACTTTGGTCCATTCACCCAAAGGGCTAGCAACATCATTGCTTCCGCGAGTATCGATTAATTCTTTAAAGAAGGGTTGATGCTTAGACCACCAGAACTGCTTGCCCGAATAAATAGTTTTTTTACCATCAGTCTGCCAACGGGTTTTGCCATCTTCGCCAACCACAGTGTTACTAGAAATGGAACCCGGATAACTTTCACCATCAACCTTTTTCCCCTTGATCAGAATCAGATCGCCCTCGCACCCTTGCGCCAATTGACATTCGATCGAGGTTTTCCAAACGCCATTTTGCGATCCATCTGGGCCGGTACCATGGAGAAGCACACCTGAGTTACGAACATTTTTATCGTTTGGGTTTTTCCTTCCCCAAAGATATTCAATCTTAAGGTGATAATCTTTGTAAGCATCCTTAGTGGCAAGATAACCCATATCTTCATCGCCACACCTTAGCACGCCATCTTTAAGAGTAAAAACATTCTGAGGATCTGCCCCTTGCGTTTTCTTCAGCCAGGTGGAAAAGCCTTTAAGGTCTTTCTGATCGAATGGGCGCATCACCTTTGTGGGAGTTTTAGTATCAGCAGCATATGCCAACCAAGGTAATGCCATGATTGTTGCTAACAATAAAAGGTGCTTAATAAACATAAGAAAGCCTCTGTTCAATTAATTCAACACTGTGTTATTACGAATGCACAAGCCAAGAATTGATGATCGCACTGATTGAATCCTGATGCACTAAAAAAGTATAAGCATCGATTCGCTGAATATACCTATCTAGATGAATAAATGTCTTTCAGAGCCGGATGCGTGAGGGAAGGAATTAAGAATAAGCATAGCCACGGAAGGACACGGAATTTCACGGAATCAAAAATCACACATGTCTTTCAGAGCCGGATGCGTGAGCGACGGTTCTTTCTTGCGCAGGCGAACACAACTTTTTATTGCATATCTTTACAAGCCTGAAGTGACTATATGGAA
>CALARU010000057.1 GCA_937888715.1 uncultured Planctomycetaceae bacterium
GCGATACCGATAAAATCACCGGGGCCTATCGACTACTGTTCAGCCGAAACCCCACCAGCCATCAATTAGAAATCGGGTTGAGCTTTGTGAAATCAGGTGGCGTGGCTTGGAACCAATACACCCAGGCCCTCTTGGGTAGCAACGAATTTATTTTCATCGACTAAGGCTTTATACCTTTGTTTGGTAGCTTTCGGAGTATCTTAATGAACGCACCTTTCTCTCGCAGACAAATGGTACAAGCATTAGGTGGAGGCTTTGGCTCTCTAGCCCTTGCACAACTTCACGCCTCTGCTGCCATTGCAACTCCTACGCAACCACTACTTCCCCATTTCGCACCGAAGGCCAAGCACATCATTCATCTGTTCATGAATGGCGGACCCTTCCAATGCGATCTTTTCGATCCCAAACCCGCACTCAATAAATTCGCAGGGCAAAAACCACCAGGCGCAGACCTCCGCACCGAACGACCCACAGGCGCGCTCATGGGTGTACCTTTTAAATTCTCGCAACATGGCCAATCAGGGCTCCCCATCAGCGAACTTCTGCCCAACCTATCTCGCCATGCTGATGATCTCTGCGTTATTCGATCCATGCATACCGACAACCCAAACCATGGCCCTGCGTTGTTTCTGATGAACAACGGCTCCATCGTTCCGACGCGCCCGACTCTTGGTGCTTGGCTTTCCTATGGGCTAGGAAGCGAAAACCAAAACCTGCCCAACTTCGTCGTCTTCTGCCCAGGCAGACCCGTCCGATTTTCAGAGCTTTGGTCCAACGGATTTCTTCCCGGCGAACATCAAGGCACCTACATCAACCACTCCAACCTTGATCCGCGAAAGATGATTCCCTTCCTCGAAAACGCAAAGCTCTCTCCCGCAAACCAAACCAAACAACTCGAACTCATGAGGCAACTCAACCAAGAACACAGCAACGAACGAAATGCCGACCCAGCACTCGAAGCCCGTATTCGCTCTATGGAAACAGCCTACCGCATGCAGCTTGCAGCATCGGATGCCTTCGATATTTCCTTGGAGCCAACCAAAACCCGTGAGATGTATGGCAAAGGCCACTTCGCCAATGGTTGCCTTCTCGCCCGCAGACTTGCAGAACGAGGCGTTCGCTTTACGCAACTTTACTACGGTAATGGCCAACCTTGGGATACCCACAGTAACCACACCGCATCCACCCGAAACTTGTGCAAGGATATCGATCAACCCATTGCTGCATTATTAACTGATCTGAAAAACAGAGGGCTTCTCGACGAAACTCTTGTCGTCTGGGGAGGCGAGTTTGGCAGAACCCCCACTACCGAAAACGCTGATGGCCGTG
>CALARU010000058.1 GCA_937888715.1 uncultured Planctomycetaceae bacterium
CATTGCCTGAGGGCGTTAACCTTGTATCGGGTGAAACAAAAGAAAAAACAATTGTTGAGGTAGATAGGACAACCCAGATGTCGCAGGTTTCGTGGAAGGTTAGTGCATCAAAGGCAGGGGTTTATTCGTTAAAGGTTGCGAGTGGGCAGTTTAGTTCGCAAACAAAAGTTCAGGTTCGTGAAGCTTCTAGTAGTTTGTTTAGGTAACGGAATTTAGCCATATGAGTTTTAATCTTTTTCTTTATTATTGTGCGATATTTGGTGCCTATGCGGCCCTTAGTGCTGCATTTATATCCAGATTGGTAACCCAAAATGTAACTTCTGAATTATTGCAATCCGTGATTGATGGTGCTTTAGTAGGCGCGCTGATTTCTTTTGCTGTTGGCGTTCTTGATACGGTTTGGAGTACGGGAAAGTCTGACGTCAAAAGGCTTGTAATTCGCTCCTTGGGCGCTGGCTTTGTTGGCCTTTTTGGTGGCATTTTGGGAGGCGTTACCGGTTCATTTATTGTTCGCATTACTGGAATCCAATTTTTTGTTCTGATTGGTTGGACGATTTCCGGTTTACTTATTGGTTTGTCACTTGGACTTTTTGATTTGGTGTTTGCACTTGCAACAAAGTCCCCCGCCCCTCATGACAACAAAATTAAAAATGGGATTATGGGTGGCGCACTGGGCGGTTTTCTTGGTGGTGCATTCTTTTTGTTCTTCAAATTAAGCCTTGGCGCCATTTTTGGCAGAGAGAATCTTCTTAGCGCCAGTGGTCTTGGGTTCGTTGCCTTGGGTGCTGCTGTTGGGTTCTTTATTGGTTTGGCGCAAGTGGTGTTAAAAGAAGCTTGGGTGCGTGTTGAAGCGGGTAAAAGGGTTGGAAAAGAACTTATTCTTTCCAAGCCTGAAACCTTTTTTGGAAGGGCCGAAACCTGTGACATAGGACTGTTCGGTGATAATTCGATTGAAAAGATTCATGCGAAATTGTTAATGCAAAAAAATCGGTACTTGATCGCAGATGCAGGTAGTGCTTCAGGAACTTTTTTGAATGATCAGAAAGTTACCAAACCTACCGAACTAAAGGCGGGGGATCTTATTCGCTTAGGAAGTTATCTTTTAAGGTTTAACGAGAAGCCTGGAAAAAAGAAGTGATCTTTATTCTTTTGAAGGTTCATAAATTAAGGTTTTAAGCTATGCCGATAGTCTTTGGTTGCCCGAAATGTAACATGAAAATGCAACTCCCCGATAATTCGGTGGGTAAGACCTTTGCGTGCCCAACCTGCAAAGTTCCGTTTACAGTTCCAGCTTCTGCATCTCCGGTTGCTCCTTCCGTGCCTTCAGTAAATATACCGGCTCCGATTGCCAATAAGCCCGTTGTTTCATCCGGGTCTGCGCCAGTTGCTGCAACGCCTAAAGTTGCGAAAGCAGATTCCAGTCAGGTTGCCTCCAAGCCAAGTCTCCCTGTGATTGGGCCGATTAACTGCCCTGCTTGTACAGCTCAACTTCTGCCTGGTGCGATTTCTTGTATGGATTGTGGTTACCTTTTGCAGGCAGAAAGTACCTTGGCAGAAGGTGATGGGGTAAGCCCTGCAATTTGTACTAATCCTGTTTGCGGCTCTGCCAACCCTCCTGGGGAACGAAACTGTCAGCGTTGTGGTCAAGTTCTTCCATTTGCTGCAGGGCATTTAATTAATAATCGATATCGAATTGAAAAGCAGTTAGCGATAGGTGGTTTTGGTGCTGTTTATCTTGCAACAGATATTAAAGAAGCAAACAGGCCTGTAGCAATCAAAGACATGATTTGCGAAGATCCTGGTGAATTTGACATTCGATTGAACTTTTTCAGGCGTGAAGCAGACATTCTGAAATCATTGGATTCTGTTTCCATTGTGCCAAAGGTTTATGATTTAATTGAACAAGGTGAGCGGGCTTATCTTGTTCTTGAATTTATCAAGGGTAAGGATTTGATGAAAATCCTTGAATCGAACGGCCATACACCATTCCCGATCGAAAGTGTGATCGAGTGGGGGCGAAGTATTTGCGATGTGCTTCAGCATATGCATTCACAAGTTCCTCCTTTGGTTCATCGCGATTTGAAACCTGAAAATGTAATGCTTCTTGAAGATAAAAAATCTATCAAAATGATCGACTTTGGTACAGCCAGAGATTTGGGTAAAAATCAAAAAGACAGGCATGCTGCAAAGACTAAAGTTTATACAGAAGGTTATGCACCCTTAGAGCAAATTGCAGGTAAGCCTGAACCTCGTAGCGATCTTTTTGCACTCGCTTGCACTCTCTACCAATTAGCAACAGGTAAGGTTCCAGAAGGTTCCATTACTGTTCATGAAATTGATCTTTTGCTGAAAGATACCGCCAATCCGATTTCCCCGCAGTCGCAATGGCTCTTCGAAATGATCAAAGTTAATTTAAGTGAAGACCCTAACGAACGCTATTATAGTGCTCGGGAAATTAAGGCTGATCTAGAAAAAAAACAGGTTACCAAAGAAGTGCCTTGTTCCAAATGTGCTTCAATGAACAAAGTTCGTCAGCCTTTTTGTGGTAAATGCGCAGAGCCTTTAACCGACTCCACTCCTCCTTGCTACTACTGTGGTAAAAATAACAGAATGGGTAGTCGGTGTTGTATTCATTGTGGCAACAGGCTTCGATAAGCCAATGTTCCTGAAATTATTTGATAATGCTTTAGAGGTGATTTTCGATGCATACTGATCCTTCTTCCTCCAATAACCATGAACCCCAAGCCGAGAT
>CALARU010000059.1 GCA_937888715.1 uncultured Planctomycetaceae bacterium
TCTCTTGAAAAGACTAGTTTTTAAGATCTTTGTGGGTTTTTCAGGGGCGACTAGTCTAGATTTAGAAACAGATATCTTTCTTGATTGCGCTTTTAACTCTTGCTAGATAATTATATCGTGGAATCTCGGTCGCACCCATCGTGGAGGTGTGTTCATTGATGATTTGAAGATCGAAGAGTTGGTAGCCCTTTTCCTTAAGTTTACTTACCAAAGCAACCAGCGCAATTTTCGAGGCATCTGAAACAGTGGAGAACATGGATTCGCCTGCAAACAAACCGCCTATTGCAACTCCGTATAAGCCACCAACTAAAACCCCTTGCTGCCAGACCTCTACACTGTGGGCGTGCCCCCTACGATGAAATTCGCCATAGGCGTTTGCAACTTCAGGGGTGATCCAGGTTCCTTCTTCTGGTCGGTAAGTGCAGCCTTTAACAACAGCATCAAAATCTTGGTTGAAGGTGACTTGGAATTTATTGGTACGGATAGTGCGGGCTAATCTTTTGCTGATATAGAGGTTGTCGAATTCAAGAATGGCTCTAGGATCGGGGGACCACCAGAGTATTGGGGTATCTTCATCGAACCAAGGGAAGATTCCTTGTTGATAGGCGGAAAGAAGTGTTTCTGGTTCAAGGTTGCCACCGACTGCGAGAAGGCCATCGGGGTCTGCAAGGGAGGGGTTTGGGAAGTTAAAAGAGGGCATAAAAAAATCCCGGCAAGTTTAAGTTACCGGGATCTTTCGTTGGACAAAATTACTTTTTGTTGATCAAGATGCCAAACTCGGTGCCTACCCGAATGTAGACAGAGCCATCATAGGCATCTTTTTCGTTGGAGGTGATTCCGTAGCAAAGGCCTTCTTTCTTGAGGAGTCCTTCGAGAACTTCTCTAACAGTTACATCTTTACCAGTGAAGGTAAGCTTTCGGTTGCCTGAAACGCCACCTTTGCTATCCATGCGAATTTGAACACCTTTAACTAGATCTTTGAGTTCTTCAATAATTTCTGTAAGTTTGGTGTCCTTGAATTCGACGGTGATTTTCTTTTCAAGGGTTTTAATGGTGGCTTGGGCTTTGGGAGTGCCCTTGGAAGCTTGGGCTTGGGCAAAAGAAGCCACGAAGAAAACGGTAACTGCAAGAAACAAACCTAGTAAGCGATGCACGGAACACCTCCATAAGAAAATAAAAGCTCTCTGTAAAGCAACATTTCTAGCGTTAAAACTAGAACAATAATCATGGTACCACGGCAAAGGGTTGTGGGCAAAAAAAATCGCACAAAAAGATGTAAAAATAACCCCATGATATTAGTGGTAAAACCTACAATTTTCCGTAAAATAATAACTAAGAGGTATGACTCTAAAGTGATCGCTTTAAGCTTGCCTTTCTTAGTATGATTTGATTGGAAAAAGGTGCAATTTTGCCGGATAACACGCTTCCTCCCGACGATGATGCTTTGGTTCCAGAAGTGCCCTCTGCAATGCCTTTGAATATTGCAGATGAGATGAAGGAAAGCTACCTGACTTACGCCATGAGCGTTATTGTCAGTAGGGCTTTGCCCGATGCTCGCGATGGTTTAAAACCGTCGCAAAGGCGTATTCTTGTTGCAATGCATGATCTCGGCCTTGGGCCCAATTCATCTACAAGTAAGTGCGCTGGTATCGTGGGCGAAACCATGAAGCGCTACCATCCCCACGGTGAAGCGGTTATTTACCCCACCTTGGTTCGCATGGCGCAAGATTGGAATATGCGCCATCGCTTGGTTCATTCGCAGGGCAACTTTGGCTCGCTTGCAGGGCTTCCCCCCGCTGCGATGCGTTATACCGAAGCCAGATTGACGCCCATCGCTGCAGAGTTGATGGACGATCTTGATCGTGATACGGTTGACTTCACGGATAACTACGATGGCAAATATCGTGAGCCCCTTGTTCTCCCCAGTAGATTTCCCAACCTTTTAGTGAATGGTTCGGATGGTATTGCTGTGGGTATGGCGACCGATATACCGCCCCAAAACTTGGGTGAGATTTGTGATGCTGGGATAATGATTCTGGATAACCCTGATGTTTCAATTCCCGAGATTATGGAGGTTCTTCCTGGGCCCGATTTTCCTACAGGTGGGATAATCTGTGGCAGGCAGGGTATTGTTGAAGGCTACATGACAGGCAGGGGCAAAGTTACCCTTCGTGCTAGAGCAGTCATTGTTGAAGAAGGCAATAAATCCCAGATCATCATCAAGGAGATTCCTTACCAGCAGACCAGAAATCGCTTGGCAGAGGCGATTGCTGATCTGGTTCGCAACGAAAAGATTACGGGTATTTCTGGTATTCGCGATGAAAGCAGCGTGCGCATGGGCGAACCTGTTCGCTTGGTGATAGAAATCAAGCGTGGCGCAGATCCAAACCTTATTCTGGCTCAGCTTTACCAGTTTTCGCCACTGGAAAAAACCGTCAGTATTATTCTTCTGGCGCTTGTTGAGGGTAGGCCGCGTACCCTTAGCATCAAGGCGATGATCGAGTGCTTCCTTAGGCACCGAGCCCAGGTTATACGTAGAAAAACTCTGTTTTTGTTGCGTGAAGCCAAACGCAGGACCCATGTGCTTGAAGGTCAGCTGATTGCGATTTCATCGCTTGATGAAATTATCCGCATCTGTAGAACTTCCCCCAGCAGGAACGAAGCGAAGATTGGGTTGCAGAATCATTCCGTTGCAGCTGCAGTTCTTGCGCAGGCGCTGGGTAGTGCCAACTTTGCTGATTTGCAAAAAGAGTTGGGCGCACTTGCTGAATATCGCATGACCGAAGCGCAAGCCGAGGCTGTGGTGCGTATGCAATTGGGTCAGCTTGCTGCTCTTGAAAGCGATGAAATTCTGCGCGAGTACAATGATCTTCGTGGCAAGATCATCACTTACGAGGTCTTGATTTCCGATGAGAAGAACATCAGCCTTGAAGTTCGCAGAGAACTTATCGAGCTTAAAACCAAGTATGCGAACCCACGCAGAACCGAGATCACGGGCGAAATTGGTGATGTGAATTACCTTGATCTTATTGTTAACGAGGCGTGTGCCATTACGCTTAGCCATCAGGGCTATATTAAAAGGCTGCCTGTTTCCACTTACCGCACCCAGCATCGTGGAGGCCGTGGTGTTAGTGGTAGCACGACTAAGGATGATGATTTTATCGATCAATTCTTCGTCGCAGATACAAAGGATCATCTGCTTTGCTTTACTAGTTTTGGTCAGCTTCACTGGCTGATGGTTTATCAATTGCCCCAGGCAAACCGTACTTCCCAAGGTCGTTCGGTGGCTAATGTTCTTTCCCTTAAGCCCGAAGAAAAGATCAGTAGCATTATTCCTGTGAAATCTTTTGATGGCTCGGAAGAGTTTAGTTTGATCATGGCAACCCGAAATGGTTTGGTCAAGAAGACTCCTCTTAGCTTGTATTCCCATCCTCGCAAGGGTGGCATCATTGGTATCAACCTCGAAGAGGGCGACTCCCTTATCCAGGTTGCCCTTGTTCGTAACACCGATGAAATTATTCTTGTTACCCGCAACGGCATGGCTATTCGCTTTGATCAAGCCGATGCCCGTGATACGGGTCGAAATTCCAAGGGTGTTAGGGGTATTCGAATCGGCACAGACGATGCTGTTGTAGGCATGGTTGTTGCAGATCCCGAAGGTTTCCTCCTTACTCTTTGCGAAAAAGGTTATGGTAAACGCACGCCGTTTGGCCCTAATTCTGTGGGCGATGCCGATGAGTTGACCGATGATGTTGCTGAAGAACAAATTGAAGAGCAGGAACCAGTCGTTGACGAAAATGGCGAAGTTCCACCTACTGCTTCGAGTATGCGTTATCGCAAGCAACGCAGAGGCGGCAAGGGTGTGCGAGATATCCGCACCGGCGAACGCAATGGTAAGGTCGTGGGTATCATGAGTGTGCGCAACACCGATGATATTATGATTATTACCGGCCAAGGTATGGTTAACCGAACCCACGTTGCAGAAATTCGAACTGTGGGGCGAAATACCATGGGCGTTCGAGTGATGAATCTTAAGGATGATGATAAAGTTGCATCACTCGCCAAGATTCCACACGAAGAAGTGCTTCCTGAAACCGAAGAGTCTACAGTACCAGTAGTACCCACCGAGCCAACCACACCCACCACTTGATTTCTATTCGAGGTTTGTAGCACTATGCGAGTTCTTATCACTGGCGGTTACGGTTTTCTTGGCTCTTGGATTGTTAAGGATCTGTTCGCAGGCGGGCATTCCATCTTTCTGTATGACATCAAGCAAGATGCAGAGCGGTTGGAGGTTGTTCTTAACAAAGATATCATCTCTCAGACCACTTTTTGCGAAGGGAATGTTACGGATCAAGATAGGCTGATCCGCACCATTCGCGAGCATGGTATTACGCATATCATTCATCTTGCTGGTTTGCAGGTGCCAACGTGCAGGGCAAATCCTGTGCTGGGTGCCCAGGTGAATGTAATGGGAACCTTGGCGATTTTTGAAGCGTATAAAGAATGTCGTAATCAGGTCAAGCGGGTTGTTTATGCTAGCAGTGCTGCAGTTTTTGGCCCACCAGCAGATTATCCTGAAGGCCCCCTTTCGGATGAGGTCCGCCTTTCCCCCAGTACCAACTATGGCTTTTACAAAATCTGCAATGAGGGCAATGCCAAGGTCTATTTCTTAGATCATGGCATGACCAGCATCGGCTTACGACCTTGGACAGTCTATGGTGTGGGGCGTGATGTTGGCATGACCAGCGAGCCCACCAAGGCGATGAAGTGCATGGCTTTGCACAAACCCTATCACATCACTTACGGTGGTTTTCAAGATTTGCAATATGTGGCAGATGTTGCCCGGGTTTTTGCCCATAGCTTGGATGTTCCTTTTGAAGGCGCCAAGAGTTACAACCTGCGGGGTGATGTAGTCGATCTGCAAACCCTTCATCAGGTGTTTGAAAAGCTTGAACCCGAAGCCTCGAAGTTGATCACATTCGGTGATAGGCAGATTCAGATCGCGTATAATTTATCAGATGATGGGCTACAAAAAGAAATCGGGCCTTTGCCCAAGACTCCTCTTTCAGAGGGCATTTTCCGAACCATCAAGAAGTTTCGTAAGTTGGAAGCCGAAGGCAGGCTTGATAAAAAAGATATCTCTTAATGGTTTAGAACCCCGACCTTAGTTATCGCTGGGTTGCGTAAATATCTTTCAGAGCCGG
>CALARU010000060.1 GCA_937888715.1 uncultured Planctomycetaceae bacterium
CCGCTATATCGATAGCGGAAATATTATCCTGAAAGAAGGTGTCGATATGATCTTTGGTGAGTAACTGTTCGCGATGCCCCACATTGACAATAGGCAATAACGGGCGTTTGGCAAACAATACAAAATTCCCATGCGAAGGAGTATCCAATGTATTATCAAAGTGGTGGATATCTAAATGCGCATCAAACTGCAGCACCAGAGTATTGGTCTCGCACAAATGATCGTAAACAGGAAGGCAGGCAAGATGATTACCACCTAGCCAAATGAACTTCTGATTTTTAGCATTGATAGAGTCGAGGCATTTCGATGCCGTAAGTCGCCAGTTTTTCAATTTGGAAAAATTATCGAGCGAAATCTCTCGCAGTCGGATATGGTCACGCCATGCAAGAGCACGAGTCGTGACTGTTTCACGAAAAGAGTCTCTGAGGATTTCGCGGATTTCATCTGCTAAAATCCTGGCACCCTCTGAGGCCCCGGAGTTGCCAAATAGATCAAAGGGAAAAACAACCACCCGGGTAGACATTGCTGTGTTTCCTGTGCCATGATAAATAAAACAATTAACCTCTATTGTTTTAGTGTTTCCTTTTCCGTTCGCCATGATTGTTTACATTACTTAAGGGCGCTTCACCATGAATGACCACTTTTATATTGCAGATGATGCGGTAATCACAGGCGATGTAACAATCGGGAAAAATGTAACTATTTGGTTTCAAACCATCATCAGAGGCGATGTTGCACCCATCCGCATAGGGGCAGGCACTAACATCCAAGATTCCTCCATGGTTCATTGCGAACACCTATGCGAACAAATAATCGAAGAAAATATCGTGGTTGGGCATAAAGCCATTCTCCATGGCAAACAAGTAGGTGCGGGAACCCTGATTGGCATGGGCGCGATTCTTCTTTCAGGCAGCATTATTGGCGAAGAATGCATTATCGCTGCAGGCGCAGTAGTTCGCCAGAATGAAAAAATACCACGAAGATCTATGCTGGCAGGCGTTCCTGCAAAGATCATCAGGGAAGTTACCGAAGAGGATCTTAAAATCAGCAGGGCTATTTCGCTTCGCTACATCGAGTTGGGGCAAAAATATGCCCAAGGGCAATTCCAATGGAACGACCGAAACCATCGCATGGCTGCTTATCCTTTGAAGGGTATTTGAAATCTATTCCATTTCATTTATGATTCCCTTATGAACAGCGAAGACAATAACCCCACCATCCAAAACAAAATTTCTTCTCTCGTTGAAGAACGAGGTTGGAATCAGGAGGAATTCGCACGCATCACCAGGCTTCATAGGCACACCATCAGAAAGATTCTACTAGGCCCAGCATTTAAACTTCGCAATGCAACAATTGAGTCCTGCGCCCGAGCCCTAGGCATCTCTGTTCATGATCTTCATCATCGGCCACTCGACCTACTTCTACACCAAATCAGGCAATCTAATGTTCCAGAATTGGGCAAACACTTTCAAAGGCTTCAAGATCAAGCCTATCAGCCTGATCTAAAATCTTGGATCGAACGAAACCCAGAGCGCGCCAGAACCCTATCCTCTAAGGATGCAGATGAAATAGTGTTGTTCCAGAAAACGGGTAATTTCAACACCTCATCGTTAGAGGCTTTTGTAATCCGTCTCGAAAGAAAACGAAGACTGCTCGAAAAGATCAATCATCTCAAAAGCAGCAAACACCTTGAGATCCTCGAGCAAATGGTTGACCTTATGCACCAGCAATCACCCAGCAAAAGCGAACAGGCATGAGCGAAACAGTAGCTCAAAGCGCTGAAAAGCAAAGCACAGGCGCCTTTTGCTCCCTGAAACACAAGAACTATCGCTATTATTTCTTCGCACAACTTCTTTCACTTACAGGATCATGGACCCAAACCACCGCACTGATGTGGCTTTCATACAGCTCAGAACAGCAATCGCTTTGGCCCTCGCTTATCGCAGCTTTGCAAGTCCTACCCGGCTGCTTCCTAGGCCCACTCGGTGGCAGACTTGCTGATCAATACCCCCGAAAAAAACTCATCCTCATCACCCAGATACTATTTTTGCTGCAAAGCCTTTCCCTCTTTCTTGCTGTCTACTTCGGTTTCACCTCGCCCTACATCCTTCTTTGCTTTTCCTTACTTTGGGGCGTGATCAACGCAATCGATCTGCCCGCAAGGCTTACTTTCCTAGTTGAGATGGTGGGGATGCAGGATTTGTTCAATGCGGTCGCACTCAACTCGCTTCAATTCAATCTTGCAAGGCTTGCAGGCCCAGCTATAGGTGCACTACTCCTCACAAACTATGGCCCCGAAGCATGCTTTCTTCTCAACACATTCAGTTACTTAATATTAATCCTAGCATTGGGAATGATGAACCAAGCCACGATGTTTCAAGAACCCTCGCAGCGCAACAATGCTTCCTTATTCGATGGCATAAAGTTTATCCTTGCACGATCCGATCTGGTTTTGGTCATCAGCATCGCAGGAGGCATGGCACTATTAGGATGGCCCTTACTCGCTCTGTTACCAGGCTTCGTTGAGAAAGAACTGACATTAGGTCAAGAAGCCTATGGAACCTTGCTAAGTGGAGTTGGTGGCGGTGCCCTAACCTCTGCGTTAATCCTTGCGATATTAGGAAACAAAGCCTCGAAGGGGATATCGCAAGCCTTGGGAATGCTGCTTGCAGGAGTAGGCTTATTTACTTTGGGCGTATCCAACTCGATGTTATTTGCGCTTCCTAGCACGGTTTTATTTGGTGCGGGAATGATCTTATTTTTTGCAACAAGCCAGGGGTTGGTTCAATTAGGCGCAGGCAATACGCATCGTGGCTTAGTTCTAGGGGTCTGGAGCATGATGCTTTGTAGCATGGTTCCGATGGGGAACTTTTTAGCGGGCCCGCTAGCAGATCTTTTCACCGTTAGGCATGTGATGCTTTCCCAAGCGGTTTTAATTTGGATCTTACTTATGCTGTTCGTGTTAATAAAAACCCGACCTATTGTTTCAAAGCCGGCAGCGTGAGCGATGGTATTTTCCTTTCAGAGCCGGATGCGTCAGCGACGGTTTCTTTACCAATTTTATAAACCTTCCCCTTCGGGGGAGGCTTTCTAATACCAAAGCAGCAAGCAGTAAAGCAGTAAAGGGGCTAAGCAGTTATAAAGCAGTCCTCGCCAAACGGAACCCATCGCCGTTGCTCCGACCGGACGGCGAGGTGTCGTCCCGGATGGAAGAGCGAGCAGTCGAGCCACCGTAGTAGAACGACCCACCACGCAACACACGGTACTCTCCCGTTGCAGGCCCCTTTGGGTCTGTTACCGCACCCTTTGGGTAATCTGCTTTCCAATCCTCACACCACTCCCACACATTCCCATGCATATCGTACAGGCCAAATGCATTAGGCTTGTAACTCCCTACTGCTACGGGTTCGTATATTCCCGAATCATCATAATTCGCATCTTTAGGCGTGATCTTTGCTCCAAACGAATACGCTGTTGTTGTTCCCGCCCTGCATGCATATTCCCATTCCGCTTCCGTTGGTAATCGATACTTGCCTTTGGTTATCCCATTCAGCTTCTTAATAAACTCCTGACAATCTTCCCACGATACATTCGTTACTGGCAACTTGGCCCCCTTCGTATAACTTGGGTTCTTCCCCATCACTGCTTTCCACTGCTCCTGCGTGAATTCATACTTACCCATGTAATAGTGCTTCGTTAAAGTTACCTTATGCTGCGTTTCATAATCAGATCGACCTACTTCTGATTCAGGCGATCCCATCACAAACTTCCCCGCGGGGATTAATACCATCTCAAGCTTTACACCTTTACCCAGATCTTCCTCTAGCAACTTCGCCCGCTTTTCCGCTTTGCTTAATCCTTCACCTGGGCTTTCTGCACTAGTCTTCTTCCCTACTGCTGGCTTTGCTGCTTTAACCGCTTTGCCCTTAACTTCCACATACCCTTTGCCTGTCTTTTCTTTGATCAGCTTTTCCATCTCGGCTTTGGCCTTCTCGGGCGTGGCAAAATCCTTCGGCTTGCTTT
>CALARU010000061.1 GCA_937888715.1 uncultured Planctomycetaceae bacterium
GTTTCTTTTTTAGGCTCTTGAGCTTTTGCAGGTTCTGCACAAGGAACTTCACATTCCGTAGCTTTGCGCTTGGAAAATAAATTACTCAAAAAGCCTCGGTCGCGGGCTGATGCCTCGGACGAGCCATTTGCGAGAAAAAAACCGAGAGGGAGTACTGCAAAAAGTGCAGTGGCAAGATACTTACGCATGGGTGTGACCTCAAATGAATTAAAAACTGGTGGGAAAAATCCACTTCTTCACAATAAAGTTAAAGCAGGTCAAATGGTAATTCCAGCAAAAACTGGCATTCTGTGAGGAATTTAATGATTACTAGTGCGAATAACCGGCGTTTCCATCTAATGCCAAAACAAATCTGCATCCCGGGGTAATTGCTTTTTTTCACTCTATAAATAAGCCCCATCAACACCGCCTATTAAAGCGGAAGTCTATATATAAATTAGGTTTAAAGCAGTTAAGGCCTGTAATCACTTAACGGTTATTAAGACGAGAACAGCCAATATTTCATTGGAAGAAACTGGCATGATTCCTAATCTAATCTTTGGAAGTAATGCGTAGTCATTTTCAGGAGAACAGGCATGTTAAAGCAACGATTAATGACCCCAGGACCAACCCCAGTCCCCGAAGAAACCCTCTTAGAGCTTGCTAAGCCGGTCACTTTCCATCGTTCCGGGCAATTCCGGGCTATTCTTGCAGAAGTTCTCGAAGATTTAAAGTATGTCTATTGCACCAAAAATCTTGTACTACCCCTAACCTGCTCTGGCACAGGCGCAATGGAAGCTGCAATCACCAGCACCGGAGTACCTGGCGACAAAGCAATCTGCCTTATATCGGGCCGCTGGGGCGAACGATGGCGCAATATCAGCAAGGCATTTGGCCTGATCCCCATCGAAATCACCGTACCTTATGGGAAGTCCGTTTCCCCCGCCCAGCTTGAAGCAGCACTTAAAGAGCATCCCGATGCGAAGATTGTTTGCTGCACTTTAAGTGAAACAGCAACGGGTGCACGCAACGATATCAAAGCGTTTGGCGCCATTCTTAAAGATAAGCCACAAATCTTGATCGTGGATGCAATCAGCGGATTAGGCGTTATGGAATGCCGTACCGACGATTGGGGCGTTGATATGTGCGTGACAGGTTCGCAAAAAGCATTGATGCTTCCAGCAGGCCTGGCGTTTATTTCGGTTTCCGATAAAGCTTGGAAACTGATCGATGCCAACACCCAGCAAAAATCCTTCTACTTCGATTTAAAGAAGTATCGTGACAACCTCAAGAACAACGACACGCCTTTTACCCCTGCAAACACCCTTATCAAAGCACTCAAGCACAGTTTGAAAATGCTGCGCGCAGAAGGTATTGAAAACACTTGGGCACGCCATGCCAGAATGGGCAAGGCTTGCAGAGCAGGCCTTAGCGCAATGAATCTTAAACTACTTGCAGAAGATCCAGTTGATGGCCTTACCGTTGCTTGGGTTCCTGAAGGAGTCGATGGCACAGAAATTCTGACTCGTCTTGAAAAAGGTTACGGGGTTAAGGTGGCAGGCGGTCAAGATACATTGAAGGGTAAGATTATCCGAGTTGCCCACATGGGGTACATGGATATGTTCGATGTGCTTACCGCAGTAAGTGCAATCGAGATGGTATTGGTTGAAATGGGCCACAAACTTGAACCGGGCGCAGGGATTGCAGCGGCGCAGAAATCACTTACCTCGGGAATTAAGGCAAAGGCCTAGTAACTGGAGAATTGTTATGCCAAGAGTATTGATCAGCGACAAGATGGAACTTCCGGGCCTTGAGATCTTGCGTAATGCAGGCATCGAACTCGATGAAAGGCCGGGCTTAAAGGGCGAAGAACTCAAAGCAGCCCTTCGTCTTGCGGATGGGGTGGTAGTACGCAGTGGCACCCGCATTACCGCAGACCTGATCGAAAATCCTGGCAAACTAAGGGTTATTGTCCGAGGTGGGGTAGGCGTTGATAACATCGATGTTGCTGCAGCAACCCGCAAGGGTATTGTTGTTATGAACACACCCGATGCCAACACTTTCAGCACCGCAGAACATACCATCAGCTTGTTAATGTCGATGGCTAGGCATGTGCCTGCAGCGGATGCCAGCATGAGAGCAGGGAAGTGGGAGAAGAGCAAGTTTCTGGGCTGCCAACTTACAGGCAAAACCCTGGGCGTATTAGGGCTTGGCAGAATAGGCCGAGAAGTAGCACGCAGGGCGGCCAATGGCTTGGATATGAAAGTGATCGGGTACGACCCCGTGCTTGCACCCACCGCAGCAACCCAGCTTGGAATTGAAACTTTTGCCTCCGTTGACGAGATACTCCCCAAGTGTGATTTCATCACCGTGCATACTCCGCTTACCGAGCAAACCAAGGATATGATAGGCGCAAAGCAAGTCGCCTTATTGCCCAAGGGCGCCCGGGTGATCAACTGCGCACGCGGCGGCATCATCAATGAACAAGCTGTGATCGATGGCATCAATTCAGGCCATCTTGCAGGCGCTGCCTTTGATGTTTTCGTCGAAGAGCCAATTACGCCCGATCATGCGTTTCTAAAGATGCCTAATGTGGTAATAACACCTCATCTTGGCGCTGCAACTGCTGAAGCACAATTGCTGGTTGCCAAGGAATCTGCTCAACTATTGGTTGACTTCCTATGCAAGGGAATGGTTCGCTTTGCAGTGAATATGGGCGCGATGGATCGGGCAGAGATGGAAGAAATGCGACCCTTCGTTGATCTGGCCCACAGGCTTGGCCTGATGGCAGCCCAACTCAACAAAGGCTCGATCCAACGGGCCGAAATTCTTTATCGGGGCGAAATAGCAAAACGATCCACCCGCCTAGTCACCAGCGCTTTTGCTGCTGGCCTTTTGGAACGGGGCATGGAACAAGAGGTGAACATCGTCAACGCACGAATGCTCGCCAGCGAGCGGGGGGTCGAAGTTGTTGAACAGGCATCCATGGAAAAAGGCGACTTCAGCTCACTCATCAAAGTTTCGATTCAAAGCGACAAAGAAACCATCACCATTGCAGGAACACTTTTCGGCAACCAATACCTGCGCCTAGTACAGTTTGGTTCGCACCGATTAGATGCCCATATGGACGGGGTTTTGCTCATCTTCACCCACAAGGATGTACCTGGGTTGATCGGGCATATCGGCACGATTTGTGGCAAGAACGGCGTAAACATTGCTCAGATGAATGTAGGCAGGCAGAATCAGGGTGGCGAAGCTATTGCTGTTTTAAACCTCGATGCACGACCACCAGAATCTGTGCTTAAGGAAGTCTCGAGTCATCCGCAAATTCGGGCGGTCACAGTGCTTGATCTTCCACCCGCTGGCGAACTCCCTACTTGGTTTGCCTAAAAATATTTCTCCTTGCCTTCCCTATGATTTTCATGGTCAACTAGTCTGGTACCTACCATCCTAATTGACCATGAGTTTTATCATGAATCTAATCTTTTGCATCATCGCACTGGCACCGTTGCAACTTAACGCAGACTGGCCTCAATGGCGTGGCCCCACCCGCGATGGCACTTGGTACGAACCACGGTTCCCTCTTCACCTTCCTAAAGACGCCAAGCCTTTGTGGAAACTCCCGCTCGGTGGTGGCTATGGGGGTATTGCTGTCGCAAACGATAAACTCTTTGTCATGGATCG
>CALARU010000062.1 GCA_937888715.1 uncultured Planctomycetaceae bacterium
CAGGCGTTTTTCGCTACGACCCACGCAGACAACTTTTCGATGTCTATGCCTCTTATGGTTTTGCCAACCCCCATGGTCATGCTTTTGATCGCTGGGCCAGGCAGATTGTTACCGATGGTACGGGTGCTGTTCCCTACGATGCCGCCCTCTTTTCGGGCAAACTTAATTTCCCCGCTAAGCATGGTCAGGCCCCTACTGTTTACAAACAGCGCACCAGGCCTTGCCCCGCCACGGAGTTCCTCACTAGTAATCATTTCCCTGAAGAATTTCAAAACAACTACATTGTTCCCAATGTGATTGGCTATCAGGGCATCATGCGATATAAGATCGAAGAAGATGGTGGAAGTTTCAAGGGCACCGAACTTGAACCCATTCTCTCTTCCTCGGATCTTTCCTTCAGGCCTTCGGATATCGAAACCGGACCTGATGGCGCTCTTTGGTTCCTTGATTGGCAGAACCCCATCATCGGCCACATGCAGCATAATCTTCGCGACCCCAGCAGAGATAGAAACCATGGTCGCATTTACCGTGTCACCTATGAAGGAAGACCTCTATCCAAACCAGCAGCGATTCATAATGAACCGATTCCAAAACTCCTCGAACTTTTAAAATCGAAGGAAGATCGAGTTAGGCATCGCACTCGGTTAGAGCTTGATACCCGCAAATCTGCTGATGTTGTTGCAGAGCTTGCAAAGTGGATTGCAAAGCTTGATAAAAACGATCCCGATTTTGAACATCAAATGATGGAAGCTCTTTGGGTTCATCAAAGGCACAACATTGTTAATGAAGCCTTGTTGCAAAGAATGCTCACTTCAACCGAGCCCAATGCAAGAGCTTGTGCAACTCGGGTGCTTTTGCAATGGCGCGATCGCATTTCGGATCCGCTTGAAAAATTCAAGACGATGGCAGGCGATGAGCATGGTCGGGTTCGCATGGAAGCCATTCGTGCTGCAAGTTATTTTGATGTGCCCGAAGCGATGGAAGTTGTTTTCATCGCAATGGATAAACCCAGTGATATTTACATTGATTATGTCAGAACTGAAACCCTCAAGATGCTCGATCCTATTTGGAAGGATGCCATTGCAAAGGGTAAGGATGTGAAAATCAAGAGTGAAGCGGGCTCACGGTTTTTGCTTCGCAGCCTTCCTGTAGAAAAACTTATTACCATGGAAAAGACGAAGCCCGTTTGCATGGAATTGATATCAAGGCCCAATGTTCGCGATGAAGTCAGACGCGAAGCTTTGCGTACCCTTGCTTCGCTTGAAGCCAAGACTGAAGTTCGAATTCTGCTCGATGCTTTTGTGGCTGTCGATGCAAAATCTGATCAAACCGATTCTTCCGTATTGTTTGATATGGTCAGGCTTCTAGGAGGCAGAAGTGTAGGCGAGTTGGGTTCGGTTCGAGTTGATCTCGAAAAACTTGCCACCGCTGCCAAAACCCCGCTGCTTCGTCAGGTAGGTTTTGTTGCACTCGTCAACATTGATCAATCTATCGAAAACACTTGGGGACTTGCTTCGAAGTCGATCGCTTCTTTAAGAGATCTTCTAGCAGCAATTCCTCTTATGCCTGACCCTAATCTCAAAGCGCTATTTTATTCCAAGGTTGAACCGCTTTTGACATCTCTACCCACCAACCTTGCTACCAATGCAGGTAAGGCGGGCTTGGGCCGTTTTGTTCGCATTGAACTTCCAGGTAAACAACGCACCCTTACCCTTGCAGAAGTTGAAGTCATCAGCGATGGCATCAACCTTGCAAGAAAAGGTAAAGCTACCCAGTCATCTACTTCTAACGGAGGCGATGCTTCTAAAGCCATCGATGGTAATAAAAGCCCTAGTTTTGCCGATGGTGGCCAAACCCATTCTGCAGAGGGTACAGATAACCCTTGGTGGGAACTTGATCTCGGCTCTGAAGCAGTGATTGAATCCATCATCATTTATAATCGTGCTGATGGTGCCCTCGGATCCAGATTGAATAACTTCACCGTTAAGGTGCTTGATAAAGATAAAAAAGAAGTCTTTAGCAAGGTCAACAATCCTACTCCTGCAATCAAGGTTGCATTCGAAATGTCGGGAGTTGATCCTGCATCGCTGGTGCGCAAATCTGCGATGCTGGCCCTCGCTTCTATCCGGGGTGAAGAAACCAAAACCTTCAACACGCTTTCAAAATATGTCAAAGAAGGAGCTGATCGCAACTCTGCGATCAATGCAATGCAGCGCATTCCCCGTAATGCTTGGGTGAAGGAAGAAGCTGCGCCCTTGGTCAACGCGCTTTTGGAAAGTATTCGCAAGGTTCCCGCCACCGAACGATCCCAGCAATCTGTTCTCGATTCCATCGAGTTTACCGAATCCCTCGCATCGTTACTGCCTGATGATCAAGCACGCAAAGTTAGAGCAGAGCTAGGCGAGTTGGGGGTGCGGGTTATTCGCTTGGGTACGCTTTTAGAACGCATGGCTTATGATAAAGAAACTCTAGTGGTCAAGGCAGGCAAGCCTGTTGAGATCATTCTTGAAAACTCGGATCTCATGCCTCATAACTTTGTGATTCTTACTCCGGGCAGCTTGACAGAAATCGGTATGCAATCCGAGAATGATGCCAACAAGCCTGAATTCCAAGCTAGGCAGTTTGTTCCTAACTCGAACAAAGTGCTTGCGAAGAGTGGTTTGCTACAACCTCGCGAAACCCAGCGCATCAGCTTTGTTGCGCCTACTAAGCCGGGCGTTTATCCCTATGTTTGCACCTATCCTGGTCATTGGCGCAGAATGTATGGCGCACTTTATGTCGTTGCAGATCTTGATGCCTATCAGGCTAATCCTGATGCCTACCTCGCTTCCAACCCTCTTAAGGTTGAAGATGAAGTTCTCAAAGATCGTAGACCCCGCACCGAGTGGAAGTTTGCAGATCTTTCTTCTTCGATCGAAGAAATGAAACATGGTCGTTCGTTTGCAGCGGGCAAACAAATGTTCACGGTTTCTGCATGCATCTCGTGTCATAAGATGGAAGGGCTAGGTCAGGAATTTGGCCCCGACCTAACCAAGTTAGATCCTAAGTACACCAAGTTGGATCTGCTGCGTCATATTCTTGAGCCTTCTCTTAAGATTGATGAAAAGTATCAGACCTACATTTTCGAAACCAAAGCAGGAAAGACTATCACTGGCATGATCGTAGCGGATGCACCGCAAGCGATTACCATTATTGAAAACCCGCTTGCGAAAACGCCACCCAAGGAAATTAAGAAGGCGGATATCGAATCTAAAACCAAGTCGCCTGTCTCCCTGATGCCCAAGGGGATGCTGGATAAAATGACTCGGGATGAGATCGTCGATTTGCTTGCGTACATTCTCGCCAAGGGCGATGCCAAGCATTCGTTATTTCAAATGGATGCGAAACATGGCAACCATTAACCAGTTGCCTTGGATATCCGCCATCACTTTTGTCACCCTCGCTGAAAAGCGGGGGTCCATTCTTCTCCCTAATTGCCTTTAAGCCCACCCACAAATACCCCTCAAGCCCACCCACTGCGCTGGGTGGGTCTACCTTTTTCTTTCTCTTCCTTTTTCTTCCCCCTACTCCCAACCCTCTTATCAATGCCTTCAAGCCCACCCACTGCGTTGGGTGGGTCTGTGCGCCTGTGAGGATCGTGAGTCAGCGGGGTGAGAGTCCCCGT
>CALARU010000063.1 GCA_937888715.1 uncultured Planctomycetaceae bacterium
GTGTTCACCATGCCTGTGGAAGATGCGCAACGGGCGCTTGGTTTGGTGAGGAATCATGCAAAGGAATGGAACTTAGATCCAAAGCGAGTTGGGATTTTGGGTTTCTCTGCGGGTGGGAATTTAGCTGGGCATGTTTCATGGGACCGGGGCGAGCGAACTTATGAGCAAAAGAAGGGGTTGGATGATGCGGGGGGCCCGGATTTTCTGATCTTTATTTATGGTGGAGGTTTTCTTCACAAAGATGATAAAAGCAAGTTCCGCGAAGGGTTCAAAATACCTACGGATGCGCCACCTGCTTTCTTTTTGGTCGCCCATGATGACAAGCTAAACCCCGTTGAAACTGCGATGCTTTATCTGGAATACAAGAAGCAAAATCTGAGTGCGGATCTGCATATTTGTGCGAAAGGTGGCCATGGTTTTGGCATGAGAAAAGATGTTCACCCCATCAATGATTGGCCCCAAAGATGCGCAGAATGGCTTAAAAGCATGGGCTATTTAGCCTCGAAATGATCCTTGATTAATCCTTTCCTAGATTTGTCCAACTCTTCACAAAATTCCTATTTCTTTATCTTTTTGAATAAGATACGATTCGCAACTAGTTAACAGTTGTGAATTATTCTATTATGGAGAAGAAGATGGCAACGGCTTACGATGAAATCCAGTATGTTAGTTTTCCTTATCAGCAATCCCATCCTGACAAGCTTGCTTCCGTAGCTAAGTTATTGGGCCTTAATCCCCCCAAAGTTGAAAATGCAAGGGTGCTTGAATTGGGTTGTGCCTCTGGCAATAACTTGATTCCCATCGCAGAAAACATGCCTAACGCAAAGTTCGTGGGTATTGATTATTCTGAACCGCAGATTGCAGCGGGCAAGAAAACAGTTGCGGACTTAGGCCTTAAGAATATTGAACTTCGCCAAGCCAACATTATGGATATTGGGCCCAAGGATGGCATGTTTGATTACATCATCGTGCATGGTATTTTCTCTTGGGTTCCGAAAGAAGTGCAGGAAAAGATTCTCGAGATCTGCAAGAAAAACCTTACGCCAGATGGCGTGGCTTATGTCAGCTACAATGTTTTGCCGGGCTGGCGTATGCGTGGCATGATTCGCGACATGATGCTTTATCACATCAAGCGATTTGAAACCCCCCAACAGAAATTGCAGCAAGCTCGAGGCTTGCTCGAATTCTTGGTGAAATCTGTTCCCCAAGATAACAACGCCTATGGCTCGTTCCTTAAGAGCGAACTCGAATTGCTTCGCCAGCAATCTGATAATTACCTTTTCCATGATCATCTCGAAGAAAATAACACACCCTGTTATTTCCACGAATTCATCGAACGGGCAACGGTTCATGGCCTTAGTTACCTAGGCGATGCAGATATGCGAACGATGGCAACTCATGATCTTCATGAAGAAGCCAAGAAATTGCTTACCACTGCGCCTAATCAGATTGAATCTGAACAGTACATGGATTTCTTGCGTAACCGCATGTTCCGCATGACTCTTCTTGTGCATGCAGGCAAGCAGACTGTGCTGCAGGTAAATACCAAACTGGTTCGCGATTTCATGATTGCAGGTACGCTGCGCGTGAAAGAAAACGGCCCAGAGCTTCATAGTAATGAGCCTGAAACCTACATTGTGCCAACCGGTGGCGAAGCTACTGCGCGTGATCCCCTCGTTAAAGCTGCAGTTCGCGTAATGAATGAATCATGGCCCGAACGAATTTCGTTTGACACTTTGGTTGAGCTTTCTTCAAAGAAACTTGGCCTTCAGGTGCCTACTGATCAAGCAGGCCTTGACCGTGTTGTTGATCAGATTGGTTCTGCACTTTTGTTGTTCTACACCGGTTTGCCTATGGGTGCGATCGAACTTTCGCTTCGCCCTCTGGGGATCACCCGTGAGTTCCTCGAAAAACCAAAGGTTCCAGCCCTTGTGCGCAAGCAGGCAGGCATTGATGGCGTGCTTACTAACCTTCGTCATCAAACGATCCGAGTGGGCGATTTCGAAAAGTTTGTATTGCCTTTGCTCGATGGAACTAGAAACAAAAAAGGTATTCTCACAAGCCTTCAAGACTTGGTGCAAAAGCAACAGCTTCAGATTCGCGAGAATAACATTCTGATTGTTGACCCTGATAAGGTGTTGTCCATACTTGAAAAGCAGTTGGATCAGGTGATTCTGATTCTTGGCCTTAACAGCCTTTTGCTTTCAAGCAAGTAACACTGCTATAAAACTTAAGTGATTTGAAAGGCTCTGTGAATTATTCACGGGGCCTTTTTTTATTAGCTCATTAACTTTGAGATAAAAGTGCGAATGCGAGAGTTTTCAGGGCTTTCGAGAATCTGCTGGGGTGGGCCCTCTTCCACCACTTTTCCTTCTGCTAGGAATACAACTTTGTCTGCAGCTTTTTTTGCAAACCCGATTTCATGTGTCACCATCAGCAAAGTCATTCCTTCGCTTTTCAGCTTTTCCAACACATCAAGGACTTCGTGCTTTAGTTCGGGGTCGAGAGAACTGGTTACTTCATCGCAAAGTAAAACTTTTGGTTTCATTGCCAGTGCCCGGGCTATCGCAACCCGTTGCTTCTGCCCTCCTGATAACTGCGAGGGATAATGATTTGCATGGCTTTCCAGCCCGACTTTTTTTAATAGTTCGAACCCAAGGGCCCTCGCATCAGCTTGGTTGTGCTTTAGCACTCTTGCTGGTGCCTCGGTTACATTTCCTAACACACTCATGTGCGGGAACAGATTGAAATCCTGAAATATCATGCCTTGTACTTTTCGAATTTCTGAAGAAAATGGGCTGAACCGTTTTTCATTCGAGGCTTCAAGCTTGTGATCCCCAACCTGAATGGTACCTGAATCAATACTTTGTAAGCCATTAAGACAGCGTAAAAAGGTCGATTTTCCAGAACCACTTGGTCCAATTATTACTACTGTCTCGCCAGATGGTACTTCTAGGGTTAACCCATCAAGTATTGGGCGTTTGCCAAAGGTTTTGCATATTTCGTGCGCTTTGATATTCATTACTAGCGCCTCTCTGGTGCAAGTTTTTTTTCTAATGCCCTTGCTAATCTTCCCAATGGTACGGAAAGCGCAAGGTATAACAGCGCAGTTATCAATCCAAGTTCCACAAACTTCAAACTCGACTTTGCCAGTATTTGATACTGTTTGTTGAGCTCTACCAAAGCCACAACGCTTGCGATGCTGGTATCTTTGAACAATGCGACGAGATCATTGGTGGTAGTGGGCAAAGCGATGCGCATTGCCTGGGGTAATATGATACGCCTGAAAGTAAGGGTTTTTCCCATACCGAGCGATGCAGCAGCTTCCCATTGCCCTTGGGGTACCGATTGAATTGATGCTCTGAAATTTTCCGCTTCGTAAGCAGCATAGTTCAACCCTAAACCTAATGTTGCTGCAATAAAGGGGCTCAATGCAAGCGATATATTCAACCCTGAAGACTCTGCTATTGCAGGCAATCCAAAGTAAAGGAAAAACAACAACAACAGCACTGGTATGCCCCGGAAAAATTCCACATACAACAACGCTAAGCTTTTTAACCATGGTGCGCCATAAAGCCTAGCTAGTGATAATGGTAAACCCAGCACCAATGCCAATGCAAAACTACAAAGCGTAAGTTGAATGGTTACCCAGGTGCCTTCAAGCAGCAATGGTAGGTAGCGATTAATTGTCCAAGCTTGATTTTCTTCGAGGATAGAATGTGTGATAGCATTGGGCCTGCCTTCTTCTTCGAATAAAAATCCCTGGCTCAGTTCTTCTTGGCATTCATCCCATAAATTCCATTTCACTAAAATCGATCGCAGCTTGCCATTGGTTTTTAGAGCATCGATTGCAGCATCTACTTCCTTTGCAAGTGTTTCATTTTTTGGATGAAATCCGATTGCGTAGAAACCTCGGGCAGTTGGTTTGCCTGCAAACTGCAATCGTTTGTTAGGTAGTGCGTAGGATATTGCCATGGGTAGATCAAGAAATACGGCATCAATACGGCCTGCGGAAACCAGATCAGCGTAGGCTTCCGTGGATGAAGAATAGGTGCGGATGGGGATTTTAGCTTGGTTTAGCAGGCGCTCTGCTTGTGTGCCATCCATGGTACCTACGATGGTGCCTAGTGTGTTTTTGCATCCAAGCAGTGTGTTGAATCTTTTTTCATCGGCACGGGTCACTAATTGCTGGCGGTAAATGTAGTAAGGCTTTGAGAATCGGATTTTTTCCTGGCGCTCTTGATTGATTTCCAGCCCATTCATTGCGAAGTCGAAATCGCCTTTCAGTAATCCGGGGATTAAACTATCAAACGCATACTGTTTAAATTCGATCGGTCTTTTTAATTCTTCTGCAAGGGCATTGATGATATCCAGTTCGAATCCGACCCGGCCTAGCTTGTTATCTCGGTAAACATAAGGTGCGCCACCTTCTTCATCCGCAGCCCATATCAAGGGTGTGGGCGGTTGAGCCAAAGCTAATAGTAACATTAAAGGTATTTGTAATATCATGATTAGAGCCTGGCAAATGTTTTAACAATCAGAATCACGATTCTGGGTGCTTCGGTTTGCGACTTTTGCAAACCCCTGCCTTACTAATGGGTTGAATAGTACCAGCAAGCACCATCCTGCGATTACTTGGCCTAAGCCACAAGTACCAGCGCAGCTGACGCAAGGCATTGCGCAATAAAGGACCCCAAGCATGACCATGCCTAGGGATTTAAATTGGCGCATATTCCAACCACCCATAATCATCAGATATGATCCGCCTAGGAGGAAGCAAGAGTAACCTGCATTGATCCAGATGGTTTGCTTTTGAATTTCTTTGATGGAGAGTTCTTGGTTATCGAGGTTGATGGCAGCTTCGGGCATGATTTTTCGGGCGATATTTTTGGATTCTTCGTAGTCGCGTTCAAAATCTTCGATTGGAATTTGCGAGATTTGTATGCTGCGTAACATGATGACGGATCCCATAATCAGGTTGATTCCGCCTAATCCAATAAGAAAAAGTGCGGGGATCTCGACTTTTCGCTTCGCCAAGGCGTTTAGCCAAGCTGTTTGGATATTCTCTTGTTCTGTTTGAATTTTTCCCGGTTCGGGGGATGATTCATCCCAAGTTTCAACATTGGTGAACTCTGGAAGATTCCGGGTAATCAGGATGATTATCACTGTAATGATCAGAATTATTATGATTAATTGCAAGCCTGGCCCCATATTTTCTCTGGTACGAACAAACGGATCGAGTCTAATAAATCGATTGTAACAGAGGTTCCCTTGAGAAACATCCAAGGAAATCCGGCAAGATGGGAAGTCTGTGGCTACAATATCAATAAGGGATTTTATGGTGCTCCTTCTATGGGAGTCATGCTTGATCTCTTGCATATGATAGGATCGCTTGTGGAAAATAATAATACTTGGATACCGCCTGAAAAAAATCTGCTTGGCTCTTTGGATCTTCACCTTTTTAATGAAGGGAACCATAGCAGGCTTTATGAAAAGCTAGGTGCTCATCCTTTTACTCTTGATAACCAGACCGGGTTTCATTTTTCTGTTTGGGCCCCCTCTGCGCAATCAGTTAGTGTTGTTGGTGATTTCAATAATTGGGAGCCTGGCGTTCATCCCATGCATCTTGTTGGCAGTTCTGGGATATGGGCAGGTTTTGTTCCTGGTTTGAAAAATGGCGATCTCTATAAGTTTCATATTATTTCCAATCATGGGGGCTATCAGGTTGCAAAGTCTGATCCTTTTGCTTTTGCGATGGAAATTGCGCCCCGCACTGCTTCTGCGTTATGCAATCTTTCTTATGCTTGGAATGATTCTGCATGGATGGTTGAGCGTAGAAACAAAATCGCTCATAATGCTCCGGTTTCTATTTATGAACTTCATTTGGGTTCTTGGAAAAGAGTTCCCGAAGAGGGCAACCGCTGGCTCACTTACCGTGAACTAGCCCCGCAACTTACCGAGCATATGTTGAAACTCGGGTTTACCCACCTTGAGATTCTACCTATCACCGAGCATCCTTTTTATGGCTCGTGGGGTTACCAAACCAGCAACTACTTCGCACCAACCAGCAGATATGGCTCGCCTCAGGATCTTATGTTTCTCATTGATTATCTTCACCAGAATGGCTTGGGTGTTATTCTCGATTGGGTGCCTTCTCACTTCCCCAATGATCAACATGGATTGGCCTACTTCGATGGCAGCCATCTCTTCGAACATGCTGATCCCAAGCAGGGCTTTCATCCTGATTGGAAATCCTGCATCTTTAATTTTGGCAGACATGAAGTTAGATCGTTCTTACTTTCCAGTGCCTGCTTCTGGCTTGAACACTACCATATTGATGGTATACGCGTTGATGCTGTTGCTTCCATGATCTACCTTAATTACAGCAGGAATGAAGGCGAATGGATTCCGAATCAGTATGGTGGTAATGAAAATATTGAAGCCACCAGTTTCCTTCGAAAGTTTAACGAAGAGGTTTACTCCAGATTTCCTGATGTTCAAACCTTTGCTGAAGAATCAACTTCATGGCCCATGGTTTCTCGGCCTACGCATTCTGGTGGTTTAGGATTTGGATACAAATGGGATATGGGCTGGATGCATGATTCGCTTCGCTACACTGCACGCGATCCGATTCACCGTAAATGGCATCAAAATGAACTCAGCTTCCGTATGCTTTATTGCGATCAAGAAAACTTCATCCTTCCTCTTTCCCACGATGAAGTGGTGCATGGCAAGGGCTCACTCTTAAACAAAATGCCCGGCGACTATTGGCAGAAGCTTGCTAACTTGCGTTTGTTGCTTGCTTGGCAGTATTCTCAGCCTGGCAAGAAGTTGATTTTCATGGGCGCAGAGCTTGGCGTTTGGGCAGAGTGGAATCATGATTCAAGCTTGGATTGGAATCTGCTTAATTCGCCCGAGCATCGTGGTATCGAAAAGTTTGTCGCAGATCTAAACCATATGTATAAGAATCAGCCCGGCCTTTATGAAAAAGATTGCGAACCCTTTGGCCTCGAATGGATCGATTGCTCGGATCACGAAGGCAGCGTGTTTGCTTTTCTTCGCTGGGATCTCGATGGGACTAAGCCTGTTCTAGCGGTTTTTAATTTCACCCCTCTGGTTAAAGATGGCTACAGGGTGGGAGTTCCTTTCGGCGAAACTTGGCTCGAAATCCTTAATTCTGATTCGCCTTATTATGGTGGTGGCGGCAAGGGCAACCAAGGCCGTAAGCAAACTCAGGAAATGTCTTGGCACAACCGCCCTTATTCCATGGAGCTTACCCTGCCCCCTTTGGGAGCGGTTTTTCTGACACTCGAGTAATTTGATTTTATCTGCGCATTATCAGTACGATGTTTACTACCAAACTGATAAATAGCAAAGTACCTAAAGACGCAAGAGTTATCATCACCCATTGGGGCAATTCGGCTTCATGGATATGATCGTGCTCTTCTTCGCCTTCTGAAAGTGCTGCAAGAGAAGAGCTCATTTTCTGCCTTGCAAGCTTCGGGGGCATATCGTTAATAAGGCATTCAAGATCTTTGATTAATGCTTCGGGCGAACCATAGCGCATGTTGCGATCTTTGGCCATCATCATTTCTACTACTTCGCCCAAGCCTGCGCTTAGACTATCGTTTAAATGATCCGGGGGCACCAGTTCAGCCTTCTCGTGCATTTTCAGAACTTCCATCACGGTGTTGCCTACAAAGGGCGGTTGACCCGTAACCATGTGGTAAAGTGTTCCACCTAAAGAATAAATATCGGCACGGGTATCGATATCAGATTTGCCCTGAACCTGTTCGGGTGCGATGTAATTCGGAGTCCCGATGATCATCCCTTTTTCGCGGGTGTTAGTTGCCTCATCGGTATTTTCACGTGCCATCCCTAGATCTGCAAGCTTCGCAATTCCATCCGATGTCATCACAATGTTTGCGGGCTTGATATCACGATGCACCAACCCTCGCTTGCTTGCATGGTCTAGTGCCTGCGCTATCTGCAAAATAATTTCAACTGCTTCTTTTTCTTCGTAGCGCTTTTTCCCAGCTTTCATTTCATCTTGGATGGTTTTTCCATCGATGAGCTCCATCACAAAATAATGAAACTTCCCCGCAGACCCGATATCGATTGCTTGCACTATATTGTTATGGCTCAACTTTGCAGCAAGCCTGGCTTCGCGTTCTAACTGGGCGAAGAATCCCGCATCATTGGTTTTCTTTCCCTTCAGCAGTTTAATAGCTACATGGCGGTTCAAGCGTGTTTGCAATGCTTTATAAACCACGCCCATCGCCCCTTGGCCTAATTTCTCAAGCATCACGTATCCGGGGATTTGCTGGCCTACTAATAGTGTCAAATCTAACTGTGCTCGTTCTGCTTGAGCCTTTGTTAGTAACCCAACTGATGAAAGTTTTTTAAGGTACCCTTCTGCGCCCAAGGTACCATCGGGGGCGTGTTTTTTTACCTCTTCGTTGGTCATCAACCCACGTGAGACTAAGCCGTTTGCCAGCTTTTCTTCATCAAGTCGAATATCAGAGTTATTAAGCTTTTCTTTTTCGCTCATGTTTTTATTCTATGAATATTTAGAGAAATCACGCACTTATCCCTTAATGGAGGCTTGCTTACTCTCACTTATCACTGCTATCATAATCTATGGTATCTTATCTTGGGTTAAGTTGTTTAAAAGTTGTCAAGGTTTTGACGTTTCCTAGTCTTCGATAGAGGAAATGATATGGGTTCCTCGTTAGCCTGCCCTCTTGATTCCAGTGTACTTGTCTTGAACAAGATGTTCGTGGCGGTGCAGATCGTTAATGTTCGGAGGGCGTTTATTCTTTTGGTAAAAGAACAAGCAGAGGTGGTCAGTACCGAGGATGGGCAATATTCGACCTATGATTTTTCGAGTTGGCTTGAAGTTAGTGAATATCGGGCGAGGTTTTTCCGCAAAGAAGAAGATGATTGGGTTCGCACTGTTTCCTGCGAAATCCAAGTTCCCAGAGTTATTCGTCTGACAGAGTACGATAAATTTCCAAAGCAATCCGTTAAGTTTAATCGAAAGAACATTTTTGCCCGAGATAACAATACGTGCCAGTATTGTGGTAAAAAATTTCCGATGCCTGAACTCAGCCTTGATCACATCCTGCCCCGGAGTCAGGGAGGAAAGAATTCCTGGGAGAATATTGTCTGTGCTTGCGTTTCTTGTAATGTTCGAAAAGGTGGCAGAACCCCTAAGCAAGCCAGCATGAACCTGATTCGCAAACCAGAAAAACCCAAGCGCAGTCCTTCGCTCAGCTTGAAACTTAATAATACTAAGTATCAATCTTGGCGTACATTTCTTGATAACGCCTATTGGACTGTTGAATTAGAATAAGCTAATCAACTAACATGCCGTTTTTTGCAAGCGTCTTTAAAGCATTTTCCACTTGCTGCTGAATGATTTCTCCGACTCTAGTTGCATCAGCTTGTATTCCGTTATCCTTCACTACAATTTTATTTGCATTTACAAGGTCTTTAAAGTTTTGATTTATCTCTGTTATAGTTGTTTTGCCATCCAACATCGGTAAAAGAACTTTTTCGAAATCCCCGAGCCTGATCATTTGATGCCTTGGGTTGGTTACCATGCCGATCATCCCTGCTTGTATTTGTGCCAACTTGAAAGCTCTGGGTTTTGAAGAGATAGGCGAAGATCTGTTTATCGGCCTTGTCGTAAGTTCCAGCGAACCTACAGGCAAAGAAGTATAAGCAGTAATCAATGTCTGCCCTATTTGTGCGGTTACCTTCGCAATTTCCTCTGCAGCCACGGGCGGTTTAGATCCAAGTTTTTTACATGCGCCTTCAATGATTTCTGCTGTAGTCATTGAGTTTGGGCTGGATTCAAACAAACATAATAACGCTGCTTTGATTAGGGGTTCAGTGGTGCCTATTGTGGTTCCATCGTGAGCGATGAAATTGGCAGGATTAGCTGAATGCAAATCCATATTTTGTTCTGCAGGTGTCAGGGTTGAAGTTACATTAAAATTTACAATAGCTGCCGAGTTTAAGTTGTAAATGGGGTTTTTGTTATCATGCACGATCAAAGAAGTACGGAACATGCGATTGCGTAAAAAATCCATGTATTGCTCGGTTTCGATCATGCTCGGAGTTTTGGTTAACAATTGCTGGGCTTCAGGAGTCAGGTCGCGTGTAGACATCGTTCGAACATCCGAGTCGCCAAGGTATTTCAAACCATGGCGGTTTACTGCGGAACTAAACTCGTGGAAATAAACCGGGAAGTTATGCTCCTCTAAAAATTCGTGGAAGAAGTAGCTATCGTTTTGTTTCTTCAGTATTTCCAGTTCGGATTTCAGGAATAAGCCATAGGGGTTTTTATCGCCTTGAACAGATTTCGATAGGAATTCCAAAAGCCCTTTTGCCTGTTTGATTTTTGAGTCACTGTCAGGGAATTTCCCGGAGTGATAAAGCATCATATCGCGGATCATTCCCCGCATATGCCATCCGGGAAGCACATTGTAACTGATGTAAGCCACGCCATCGGGTGAAAGATTCTTCTTAGAAATCGCAAGGATCTTTTCTTGTACTGGTGCTGGCACCCACGAATATATCCCATGTACAATGATGAAATCAAATTTTGTCTCTTCGTTAAAATCAAGAATATCTTGGCAACGTAGCTCAATATTGGGAAGGTCAAGAACTTTCAGAAGCTTGTTGCCTTCATCAATTTGGTTTGGAGATAAATCGATACCCAGAAAACTGGCATTGGGTAGGTATTCCGCCATCGGTAGTAGATTGTTACCTGAAGCACAGCCAATTTCTAAAACCTTGCAGGTTTCAACATTAGGAGATTGTAATCCAAAAAGCTTGGCGATCGTTGCCAACCTATCCGGGTGCGTTTGCTGAAACGGAAAACTTTCGTAGGGAATATCATTGTAAGAAGTGGTTTTCGATGTCTGGGTCAAGGCTGTCTCCCGATAAAAACAATTGGGCATTCAGGTGCAATTTTTCCTTATCCCTACTATCGGTATATCTTTATAAAACCTTTGAAGGATTATTAAGAATGGATTAGAGGTTGGAAGGTGGGTAAAGGGGCGATCTTGGGTAGGTGCCTTTCTTATATATACTTATTGCAAGCTGTTTCTTTCGGGCCTATAATTAAATTTCTGCTTGTTTTGGCATGTATACAGTACTTCAAACATGATTAAGATAACCAGCCACTCCATTACCCCGAGAAGATCTTTGAAATACGCCATGGTTATTACTGTCTTTGCGAGTTTTCTAACTTCACTGGTTAATGCGCAAGAGGATCATGCGCTTTTTTTTAAGTCTTATTGCTTGCGTTGCCATGATGCAAATAAACAGAAGGGCGAATTCCGGCTCGATTCCCTCTCCACAGATTTTTCTGATATTTCGGTAGCGCAGCGTTGGGGCGAAGTTTTGTTCCGCATGAATTCAGGAGAGATGCCTCCTAAAAAGGAACCACAACCCAAGGCTGATGAACTTGGCAAAGCAGTGGATTGGCTATCTGCCAAAATCAAGCAGGGCGAGGCGACCCGAATGGCAAAGCGTGGCCCTGTATCTCATTACCGATTAAGCCGTGATGAATATGGCTATTCGATTTATGATTTGCTTGGCGTTTATTATGATGTGAATCTTCCCGGAGCATTTAATGAAGATCCCCGCTGGCATGGTTTCAACCGCATAGGTTCCATGCTTTCGCTTTCTCCTTCCCATGTTGATCGATATTTTAAAGCTGCTGAAACTGTGCTTGATAGGGGTTTCCCCATTAAAGAAGCAGTTTCTACCAAAGGTCGTAGTGAGCCCAATGCTGGCAATCGTTGGTTGCTTTTTCCCGGGATTCATCGTGGTAATATTCGTGCAAGTGCCCCTGGCCTTTATCGCATCCGTGTTCAAGTTAGTGCCCTGCCTTCTTTTAAAGGAAGACTTCCTCATCTTTCGCTTTGGCATCAGGGTTTAAAAAAATCCATAGTTGGTCAGGATGTAATCGCAGCCGAGAATAAACCAACCATTGTTGAGATAGAAGCATTTCTTCCTGAAGGTGGTTTTGATCTTACAAATGAAGTTCCCGGAATGTTGTCCGATGGGCATACTCTCAGCCTTACGGATGTTCCTTTTGTAAGCACTAAGGAAATGCAATCCACTCGGCCCCAGAGTTACAAGCTGTTTGATGAACAGGGGCGGTCGATATTTCCATTATTGATTGTGGATTGGGTTGAATTGGAAGGCCCGATTTTATTGGATGCGGATCGTAAAAAACGCGAAGGAATGATCCCTGCAAAAGAAGGCGACATGGCGGAAGCGCAAAAGTGTTTGAATTATTTTGCATCCAAAGCTTGGAGGCGACCTGCAAAAGAAGATGAAATCAAGCGCCTGATGAAAGTTATCGCAGATGAAATGGCTGCAGGTGAAAAGTTTCGCTCCGCATACATTGCTTCCATGGTGGGCGTGCTTACTTCCAAAAACTTTTACTATCTCGAAGAAGGTTCCCCCTTAAAGAAACTTCCAAAGGTTAACGATTGGGAACTAGCTTCACGCCTTTCGTATTTCCTTTGGGGCTCAATCCCCGATGACCATTTGTTAGATGCTGCCCGGTCAGGAAAACTACATCTGCCTGAAGTTTTGAAAACTCAGGTTGCCCGCATGTTGTTGGATCCAAAAATCAAGCGCTTTACCGATGCCTTCCCGCAACAATGGTTGCAGTTGCACAAAGTGGGTATGTTTCCCCCCGATTCAGAGCTTTACCCCGATTACGACAAATGGCTTGAAAAAAGTTTGGTGATGGAATCGGTTGGGTACTTTAACGAGGTGTTTGATAAAAACCTTTCCTTCCGTGAATTCATTCACTCCGATTGGACCATGATGAATTCTAGGCTTGCACTTCATTACCAGATGCCCCCGTTAAAAAATCCAGAGATGCAACGAATTGCTCTAAAGCCAGAAGATCATCGGGGTGGATTGCTTACCCAAGCTGGTATTCTCATGCTTACATCTGATGGCACCAGGCATCGACCAGTACATCGTGGCGTCTGGGTTTCTGAAGCTATTTTTGGTAAAACTCCACCGCCCCCGCCACCTAATGTTGAACCGCTGGAACCAACCCCTCTTAATAAACCCAAAGCCACCGTGCGTATGCAATTGCAAGCTCATACCACTCATGCAATCTGTGCTTCTTGCCATCAACGGATTGATCCACTTGGATTTGCCTTCGATAATTTCGATGCTATAGGCCGCTGGCGAACCGAAGAAGTTATGAAGTCTGGGCAGGGAACTAATCCCCCTGTGAATGCAAGTGGCACCATGATGGATGGACGCACTTACAATAACTCACTCGAATTCAAGCAACTTCTCCTGCAGGATATGGATCGCTTTGCCTTGGCCTTTGTCGAACAACTTGCAACCTTTGCACTTCGCAGAGCGATGACCGTTGACGACATGGATCAGATTAAATCAATTGCGTTAGCTTCAAAGAAGGATGATTACAAACTTAAATCAGTGATCGAGAATCTTGTGGTTTCAGACCTTTTTCAGAAGAGATGATATACCAACAAACCTAGGAATTCTTTTATGAACATTCTTTCACAAAACTGGCTAATAAGTCGTCGCCATATGCTTCGTGGCTTAGGTGTCACCCTTGCTTTGCCACTCCTAGATTGCATGGTTCCGCTTCGTGCTGCTGATGCCCCAATGAAGGCAAAGCGCAGCGTCTTTATTTATCTTCCAAATGGCGTCAACACTGTTGATTACCAAATACGCGAATCTGGCCCAGATTATAAATTATCGATGCCTTTGCAATCGCTCGAGAAACATCGTTCCAATATCACTCCCTTCAGTGGTATTCATCATCCAAACGGGCTTGGCCATCATCATAATTGCAAATCCATTTGGTTGACAGGTGCCAAGATTGGCCCTTCAGAACGCAACACCATTTCAGTGGACCAACTGATGGCTTCGGTAACCGGACCGAAAACGCGCTTCTCCTCACTCGAACTTAGCAATCAGGGCGGAAGCCTTTCGATGAATGCTGATGGTATTCAGTTGCCTTCGCAATCCAGCCCCGCGGTCGTGTTCCGAGAACTTTTTGAAGATCCTAAGGGTGGTATTGCTAGTCAACGCAGGGGTTATAAAAGGCGCGGTAGTATTCTTGATGCAATTCTTGATGATGCTAAAAGCCTAGATAATCAATTGGGAAATGAAGACAGGGGCCGTTTGCAGCAGTACTTAGCCTCTGTTCGCGAAGTGGAAATTCGGACCGAGCGCTCTGATAAATGGCTCGACACTGCACGGCCTAAGATCGAGCCAGCAATTCAATCTCGTATCAATCGTGAAATCTCTATGCAGATGCTGGGTGATTACCTCCGCACTATTTATGATCTCATCGTGCTTGCTTTTCAAACCGATATGACCAGAGTTGTTACCTTTAACACGGGCGAAGAAGGTCAGGGATTTGCAGTCCCCGAAATAGGTATTAAACAAGATCGCCATTCTCTTTCCCACCATAATGGAAATCCTGATTTGATGAAGCAACTTGCGCAAAACGATGCCTTCAACATCAAACAGTTCAGCTATTTTCTTGATCGACTAAGCGAAGTCAAAGATGCCGATGGACCCTTGCTGGATACCACCATGGCACTTTATGGCAGTGGTATGGCTTATGGTCATAGCCATGGTAATGCCAGTCTTCCTCTTGTTCTTGCAGGTGGTTCTAAGCTTGGCCTTAAGCATGGTAGGCATATTGATTTTAATGCATCTGCGCAATTCCAAGGCTATGATAAACACCCCGCCATCTACCATAAACCTATCAACGAAAAAGCGAGGCTTTCGAATCTGCTTCTAACCATGGCACAAAAGATGGATGTTAAAACAGAAAAATTTGCAGACAGCCTTGCCCCCATCTCGGAGGTACAAGCATGATGCTTCGTCTTTTATCGATTCTTGTTTTACTGGCTTCCAGCTTAATCCTAGCCTTGCCTGCATTAGTTTATGCTCAAGAAAAAAAAGACCCCGTGCTGAAAGCAGGTGAGTTTCCACCATCTGATTCAGGTACTTATATCGCAGGCGAACTTGTTTTTATCGATCCAATAAATCGAAGGGGTGGAATTAGATTGGATGGAAATCCACCAGGCGACCGTTACCATTCCGGCCCTCTTCATTACTTTGCCATGCTTCCCTTTGGCATGATCTGGTATAACGGCGCACCCGCAGAGCTTCGTGATATCCCCCTTGGCACCCATATTCATGGATATTTTTTATTGCCGCCAGAGGGTGAGGAAAAAACTATTCCCGCAATCCCAAACATGGAAAAGTATCATGTGAAACATAATCATGCCCTTTCCCTAGAGGATGATTTTAGTTTTTATCAAAAGCGGGGCCAAAACTGGAAGGTAATTTCTGTTGATGAGATCAAAGGCAAAATCAATCTGACTCCTGAGGGAAAATCTGCCAAGGATGGTATCAATAAACCCTACACTTTTGACATTGATCAGGTTTCGAAAATTTGGAAATCGCGCAAGCTGGTTGATCTGAAGGAAATCTCTCCGGGCACTATGGTTAACTTTAATCTAGGATGGGCCCAAGGTTGGCGCGATAACGAATACTCGGTTTCTGAACTTTGGCTTGATGAAGAGAGCAGGGCTTTTGCTTCCGAACTTCAACGCAAAAAACATGTCCGTTATCAAAAACAGCGCTGGCTCCCCGCTTGGATTGATCATGTCGAAAATTTTGACTATGGTGGTGGCGTAGTCACCCTTACCCTTTTTGGCGGGATGGACAAATCTCTTTATGATGAACTCAAGGCTACTCAGGAAAAAGGGTTTGGGGTTGGTGCATCAGATAAAACGCTTCGCACTTGGTTTCATAGGGCTGATAAAAAAATTGGACAAGTTCTCGATTGGAAAGAAACAGCAAACCCACAACCGGGCAGCAGTGGAATTCAAGTACGCTTAAAGTTTACCGAACTTCTGGATGGGTATCGCCCAGGTAGGATTGTTCGAGTGAAATGCCATGACTGGATTTTTGTAACCATGCCACCCGAAGAACGATTTAAATCTTTGGAAGAACTCAAACGCTCCGCCATCATGGGCCTGCCTTAAGAAGTAGAAAACTAGACTGAGCCAAGTTTTGTAGACTCTAAGTTAAGTCCGTGGCAATGTCTTCTTCCTCTTATCTCCGTGTAATTCCGTGGCCAATCTTGTTTTTGTCTTGTCTAACACGTCCGTGGCTAGTCTTCTGCCTATTCTTTTTGTGTACTGCTGTTCGTGGTTCTTGGCTCAAACCAATACCTGTGTTTTGGATTTTAGTGCCTCATTCATTATCCTTGCAAATTTAACATGGCGTGTTCCATATGCATGGTGGATCCTTATTTAGTCGCCCCTGAAAAACCCACAAAGATCTTAAAAACTAGTCTTTTCAAG
>CALARU010000064.1 GCA_937888715.1 uncultured Planctomycetaceae bacterium
TTGGATACGATTTATCTTTTTTCGGATGGCTTGCCTAATCTTGGGGATGGTTTACCTTCAGCTATTGGTAAAGAGATCAAGGATTTGGAGAAGAGTGAATATCTTTCGAAGTATGTTCGCAATACGATGAAGACGCGATGGAACCCAACGAAGGTTGAATTTCCGAAGGTTAAAATCAATACGGTTGGGTTTTTCTATGAGAGCCCGGATGTTGGCGCTTTTTTATGGGCTCTCGCCCGCGAAAACAACGGCAACTTCGTCGGCATGAGCAAACCCTAGAACTGGCTTTGAATGGGCTAATGCTTTTTGCCTTTCCGCTTTGGTTTGTATCTATGCTTCCAGCTTAAATAATGGGTTTAATCGGGAAATCTCACCCTTTATTTGTTGTTTTTGGCTCACTTTCATTGCTTTTTCAGACTTTCACCCCTATTTTCATTACAATTTCTTTAATGAAGCTTCGTTTTTCTTAAAGGGTGTTTCCGTGAGCAATCCAACTTTGAATGACAACTGGCGTCGATCCCACCACTGCGGCGAAATTCGTGTCTCCCACGAAAATAATGAGGTTACCCTGAACGGTTGGGTTAACGCTTATCGTGGCTATAAAGATCAAATCTTTATCGATCTCCGCGACCGCTATGGCATCACCCAAGTTGTGTTTGAAGCAGATTCCTCCAACCTCCCAATGTTCAAACTGGCAGAGAAACTTGGCAGGGAATTTGTCGTTGCTGTTCGAGGTAAGGTTCGAAAGCGCTTGCCCGGTAAAGAAAATCGCGATCATGCCACCGGCGAGATCGAGTTGTTTGCAATTGAATTGAAAATCCTCAATGAATGCCCGACGCCACCTTTTGAAGTAACTGAATTTCCTGGCATTGAACTCGCAGGCGAAGATGTAAGGTTACAGTACAGGTATCTTGACCTTCGTAGGCCAAGCTTGCATGCGACTCTTGCCATGAGGCATCGGATGAACAAGGTGATCCGGGATCATCTTGATAACTTGTCTTTTTTAGAACTTGAAACCCCGTTGTTGGGTCGAAGTAGCCCTGAAGGCGCGCGCGATTATTTGGTGCCTAGCAGGGTTTGGCCAAACTCTTGGTATGCGTTGCCCCAGTCGCCTCAGATCTATAAGCAATTGTTGATGGTGGCAGGATATGACAAGTATTTTCAGATTGCGCGTTGTTTGAGAGATGAAGATTTGCGTGCAGATCGTCAGCCTGAATTCACCCAGTTGGATGTGGAAATGTCTTTTGTGAATCAGGACGATGTGATGAAAGTAATAGAAAGCCTTGCAGTCGAGGTTTTTGAAAAATGTGTTGCATTTAAATTAGAGACGCCTTTCCCAAGGATAAGCTATGCAGAGGCAATGAGGCGTTTTGGTAGTGATAAGCCCGACCTTCGCTTCGGTATGGAAATTGTCGAGCTTTCAGACATTGCACCCCGTACGGAATTCCGGGTGTTTAAAGATGCGATAGAGCAGGGGGGCAAACTGCGGGCGATTTGCGCCAAGGGTGGCGCAGCTAAGTTTTCAAACACCGACCTCAAACCAGGTGGCAGAATTTCGGAGTTTGCAATCAACCAAGGTGGCAAGGGGGTTGCATGGCTCAAGGCGGAAGCTGGCAAGTTTGTCTCTTCCATCGAGAAGTTTTTCCCTGCGGATGTTCAAGCCGAGCTTCGTACCCGGCTTAATGTTGAAGATGGCGATTTGATTCTCATGGTTGCGGATAAAGAGGATATTGTCTGCAGTTCCTTGGGGGCACTTCGTCTTCATGTTGCGCAACAACTTGGCCTGCTTGATAATCTTAAGGGCGTGTTTAATGTTTGCTGGGTGGTTGATTTTCCCTCGTTTATTCATGATGCTGAAGAGAAACGCTGGGTTGCCAATCATCATCCTTTCACCTCTCCAAGAGTGGAAGATTTGCATAAGCTGGAAAGTGATCCGGGGTCGGTGATTGCTCAGGCATACGATCTGGTGATCAACGGTTATGAATGCGGCGGTGGTAGTATTCGTATTCATGATCCCGAAGTTCAATCGAGGTTGTTCAGTGTGCTGGGGATGAGCCTTGAGCAGGCAAAGCACCGGTTTGGGTTCTTGTTGGATGCGTTGAAATATGGTGCGCCGCCTCATGGTGGTGTTGCATTGGGGTTGGATCGCTGGGCCATGATTCTTACTGGTACATCCAATATTCGTGATGTGATTGCATTTCCAAAAAATCAGAAGGCTCGCGATTTAATGACAGGCGCCCCTTCTACTGTTGATGCGAAGCAGCTTAAGGAGCTAGGGCTTTAATTAGCTCTTAGCTTGTTGGCTTATGGTGTAAAATATCTGTGGGCGTTCTTTTAGTTAAGGTGCCCACTTTCTTTAGATATTCAGGAATGATTTCATGAGTGGAAAAACTTGGGGTGGAAGGTTTTCTGCAGATACCGATAAGCGCGTTGAAGCTTATACCGAATCTATTTCTTACGATCGTCGCCTTTACATTCATGATATTCATGCAAGCAAGGCGCATGCGACCATGCTTTCTGAAGTGAAACTGATTTCAGTTGATGAAGCTAAAAGCATTCATCAGGCGCTTGATGAAATCCAAGTTCAGATTGAAGCGAATGAGTTTACTTATTCCACCAGTATGGAAGATATTCATTCCCACATTGAATCTGCTTTGATAAAGAAGCTGGGCGATGTTGGCCGGAAGTTGCATACTGCCCGCAGTCGGAATGATCAGGTTGCTACTGATGTGAAAATGTGGGTTCGTGAAGCGATAGCGCAATTGCAGTTAAAAATCCGCACACTTCAGCAGGCGTTTTTAGAGTCTGCGAAAGAAAACAATGAAGTGGTACTTCCAGGCTACACTCATTTGCAACGCGCCCAGCCCGTGTTGGCTTCGCACTATTTCCTTGCTTATATTGAAAAGCTGCAACGAGATTCAGATCGGTTGGCGGATTGCAGGAAGCGGGTTAATGTGCTTCCTCTTGGTGCTGCAGCGCTTGCAGGAACTTCGTTGCCGATTAATCGCGACCGAGTTGCGCAACTTCTTGGGTTTGATAGTGTTGCTGCAAACAGCCTAGATGTATCTTCTGACCGAGATTTCTTAGTTGAATTTCTCGGGTGCTTGGTTCAGATTGCGTTGCACCTTGGGGGCTGGTCTGAAGAGTGGATATTATGGTCGACCACGGAGTTTAATTTTATCGATCTGCCCGACTCTTTTTGTACGGGCTCTAGTATTATGCCGCATAAGAAGAACCCGGATGTATTGGAATTGATGCGGGGCAAAACTGCGAGGGTGATTGCTAGTCTTACGCACTTGATGATTCTTGTGAAGGGTTTGCCTTTGGCTTACAACCGTGATCTTCAAGAAGATAAAGTCGCCCTATTCGATGCATTTGATACGGTTGCTGCATCGTTGGATTTGGCAGCACCACTTGTTTTTGGAACCAAGTTCAGACACGAAAGCATCAAGGCAAGGCTGGAAGATGGTTTTCTTGATGCAACCACATTAATGGAATATTTGATACAACAGGACATCCCAATGCGATCCGCTCATGAGGCAGTTGGCAAACTGGTGCGTCTGTGTGAACAGAAACGGTGCAAGCTGGCGGATTTATCCAAAGAACAATACGAAGAAGTCCGCACGGGGCTTTCCAGCGGGGTATATAACATCCTAGGAGTATCTCGTGCCTTGCGAGCGTTTCGGTCTTTTGGATCTACTGCGCCAGAACAGGTCGCTTCACAAATTAATTTGTGGGTAGACCGCCTATCCTGATAAAATAGGCTTTGGCGATCCAGCAGGTTGTAACGCTGAGATTATTCCAAGGCTTTTTTTACCGGGGTTGATATTACATGGATCATTTTGCTTATCGAAGTCGTTCCCTTTATTGTGAAAATATTCCCGTTGCTCAACTTGCTGAGCGCTATGGAACTCCGCTTTATATCTACAGTAAAGCCACGCTTGTTCATCACCTTCGTCAAATCCAAGAAGCTTTCAAAGAAGTTGAGCCTCTGATTTGTTATTCCGTAAAAACCAATGGCAATGTTGCGCTTTGCAAAGTGATGGCGGAACATGGTTCTGGTTTTGATGTCACTAGTGGTGGGGAATTACATCGTGCATTGCTTGCGGGTGGCAAAGGAGAAAAAATTGTTTTTGCAGGTGTGGGTAAGACCGATGCGGAATTCCGCTTCGCCCTTGATAACAATGTCTCGCTTTTCAATGTTGAAAGTGAGCAGGAATTGCATGCCTTGGGCCATGTTGCAAAATCGATGGGGAAGGTCGCATCTGTTGCATTAAGGGTGAACCCCGATTTGCCACCAAAGACCCATGCTAAGACTGATACGAGTGTGAAGGGTGTTAAATTTGGTTTGGATATTGAAACTGTATTAGATGTTGCCAAGGGGATTCTTTGGAACCTTGGGGTCAAGGTGATTGGCCTGCATATGCATTTGGGATCGCCGATACTTTCGGCTGAACCCTATCGCTTGGGTGTAGCTAAGGCTTTGAATTTGATAGCTAAACTGCGCGAGCAGGGGCATCCGATAAGTGTGATGAACATGGGTGGCGGTTTTGGGATTCATTACCGCAAGCAGGAAGCGCAGCCTGCAAAGGCCTTTGCAGAGGTGATTGTTCCTGCAGTAAAAGAAGCGAAATGCAAATTGGTGTTGGAACCCGGTCGATTCATTGTTGGGAATGCGGGGCTATTACTAAGCCGAGTGATTTACACCAAAGAATCTGGTGGCAAGCATTTTGTTATTCAAGATGCTGCAATGAATGATTTAATTAGGCCGACTCTTTACGATTCGTTTCATCGTGTCTGGCCTGCAGAGCCTTCTGCCGAGTTTCCAAACCTTCCGGAAGATTACGAATTGGATGTACCGGGTGGGTTGAAAGTTGATGTGGTTGGTCCTGTTTGCGAATCCGGAGATTTTCTTGCTAAGGGCAGATCTTTGCCGCCAATTAAACGAGGCGATTTGCTTGCAACTTTTAGCGCAGGCGCTTATGGCATGTCGATGAGTTCGAATTACAACAGTCGTGTTAGGGCAGCGGAAGTATTGGTGGATGGTGAAACCAGCAAGTTGATACGCCGTCGTGAAACTTATCAGGATTTGGTCGGCCCTGAACTCGAAGCGATGGCATCGCCGAATTAGAAATCCAAGTGCTTTGCAAGCTTTTTGAAAAGAGGGAGCTATTTATGGTTAAGGGATTACGCAGGATTGCTTTAGGAATGATGATAGCTTGCATTAGCATGGAAGGGCTGCATGTTTCTGCACAGGATGAAGCTCCGAAGCCACCGGATAACCGGAGGAATGGGTATAGGCAGTTTTTTAAACAGCCTCAAAACATCTTTGAT
>CALARU010000065.1 GCA_937888715.1 uncultured Planctomycetaceae bacterium
GGAATCCAAAATCATGTAGTAGTTTCAAAGTTTCAGTCTGGGACTTCACCTGGATACCTTCCATTGCGCCAATGGCATAGGCAAAGAGGCTAAGTTTTCGCGCTGCGCATAACTTTGGGTCGAGTAACTTCAACGATCCCGCAGTTGAGTTTCGAGGGTTGGCGAATTTATCCAAACCTTCCTTTACCCGCTGTTCATTAAGGCGGGCAAAGTTTGCCCTTGCCATATACACTTCACCGCGAACCTCTAAAAGTGCGGGAGGATTCTTGGTATTCAACTTTAAAGGAACCCCACCCACTGTCTTTAAATTCTGGGTAACATCATCGCCCTTTTCGCCATCGCCCCTGGTTACACCCGCTGTAAGAATGCCATTCTCATAAATCAGTGAGATTGCAACACCATCGATTTTAAGCTCGACCATGTAACTGGGTTTAGCATTTCCCAAACCCTTGCAAACCTTCTTGTCAAATTCCTTAAGTTCGCTTGGGCTATAAGTGTTATCAATCGAAAGCATGGGCAAGCGATGCTTAAGCGTTACAAAACCATCGATGGGTGCGCCACCAACTCGTTGTGTGGGGCTATTAGCATTGGCAAGCTCGGGATGCTTTTTTTCAAGATCAACAAGTTCTTTAAGAAGCTTGTCGTATTCTTTGTCAGAAATTTCAGGCTTTGCTTCCTGATAATAAAGGCGATTATGCTTTTCGATTTCTTCACACAACCACGCTGCTCGATTTACAGGATCAGCCATATTATCCCCGGGCAAATGAGATTAGTTGGAATTATGCACACCCATATCTAACGAGAGTATACTGTATCTGCTATCATGATCCTAGGTTGGCAGTAGTATAAAAGGTAATTTGGATGAGAATCATTTTAGTAAATGGCGGTTTGTTTTTATTCTTTTTGCTATCTGCACCATTCCTATTTTTATTCCTGTCTAAAAATATCGCTGTTGGTGGCTTAATTACGATTATAATTATTGGGTTCGCAGTATGTTTTAAAATTGAAGGGCCATCCTATACCCGGTTATTTAAAAAATACCGAAACGATGGCGAGCCTATTTTCCGTTGCAAAAATCAAAGCATTGTTCTTGGGCTAAACGAAGATTGCATCGCCCAATACCCCTCAGGGAAGGATAATTTATTGGCATGGCTGGATGGGCCGGAACAATGGCCTTTGCTTGCATTAAGTAAAAAGACCCGTTTCTTTCAGTGGTATCAGGTCGAAAGAGTTTCCATGGGCTTGGCAAACAAAGAGGTCATGTTTAAACTTGAAGGTGGGCAGGAACTAAAATGGTTGCCTGAAAATGAAGATGAAAGAACCAGACTATTTAATGCTATTCAAATCACCTCTCCGACTCCCCTTGAATTAACAGACCGAAAATCCTTTAAGCTTGTCTACAGCGGATTAGTCTGGGTTGTTTTCCCATTGATAATGATCGGGGTCCAAGTAATTAGTCGGGGGGCAGGTTGGATGGATAAACCCAATGCCCGGGATCTCGCACCCCAAGCTGGCCAAGCGAATGGATTAATAACCATGGCGTTCAAGGCAACCCATTTCATCACTCAAAATCTTCCTGCGTTTCTTTGGATACCCACGGGTATATTAATATCTGGTTTATCAACTTGGCTATTGTGGAAGATACTTCGTAAAGACACAAACGAACTCGTCTTAACAAAACCAAACACAGAGCAATTTAATTCGACTGCAGCAAACCCCTAAGCACAGTCAGGTTTACACCATCCATGTCATGGTTATCGCCCTCCTCCTTTGGTGTCTCAAGCACCATCGGAAGATTTGCAAACCGTGGGTCATTCAAAATAA
>CALARU010000066.1 GCA_937888715.1 uncultured Planctomycetaceae bacterium
ACCCAACCAGCGATTGCGGGAAGGGTGAAATAAATTACAAGAAGGAGGAACGAAAAATTAGTCATCAAGGCCAGCCCTGCTTGTATCACCGAAAGCTTTTGCTGAGTATTTTGATTTGCAGAATCAACCGGCGCATCCTTAAGGAAAAACATTAGGGGAAGCGCATAACAAATTCCAACGATCCCGGTGATATCAAAAGCAAAGCGCCAAGTAAGTTTGGGTTCATCTGCAATGTAGCCACTGAATCCACCAAGAAGAACGCCACAATAAATTGCAATTTGATGAAACCCAACTGCCTTAGAGCGGGTCAAGTTGGAATGGTAATCAGCAATGAGCGCAAGAGCTGCGGGAATGTAGAACGCCTCGCTGACCCCCATCAAGGTTCGAGTCCAAAGTAATTCTTCATAAGAATGCACCCGCCCTGTAATCCAAGTAATGGTGGACCAGACAAAAAGGCTTGCACAAATGGTAAAGCGTTTACTGTATCTATCTGCGATATAGCCCCCCAGCGGGCTAAGGAAAGCATAAACCCATTTAAATTGCCCCAGCATAAATCCCCAGTTGGCATCACTCCCGATATCTGGGATATCAAGCATCACCGAACCTTTCATTGCAGAAATCATCTGCCTATCGAGGTAATTTAACAATGCAACGGGAAAGAGAAGCATCACCACGAGCCATGCATATTTCATTTGGTTTCGTGATATCATCGTTGCCTCATCGCCCAGACATCAGGGGTTCGAATTCCAGGCCTGACTTCCCCACTGGCAAGAACATTCAATCCCTGCCAAGAGGTTAAAGGCACCGTGGCACGCGACAAATGAAAGGGAAGCTCTTTTGCCCAAGAGTTCGATTTGGGATCATAGACCAAGCTTGATTTAGGGAAACCGGGATGGGATTGTTTGGGTTCGAAGTTGACGAGTTTGCCATCATCCCCGCTAAACAACTGAATGCTACCTTTATTAAAAATGGCGGGCGAAGGTGCTGCAACGCAGGGCCTGGGCATTGGGGGAAGTTTCTTCCAACCATCCTTGGGGTTAAAAACAAAAGCATCAGATAAATAAGTGCGTTCAACTTTTCCCGTGGAATTGAGTGCAAGGGATGCACCACTGAAAAGATAAAAGTTTTCGCCATCGCTTGCACAAACCGAAAGCATACGCCCAGAACCGGGCCAGGGTTCTAACACTTTCCACCCCGCCTTTACATCATTAAGGTTCAAGCACCAAAAATTATGAAGGGCCTTTGCAGAATCTGGAGCAGGGGTACCACCCGCGAGATAAACCAAATCACCAATTTTCATCCCGCACATATTCGCACAAGGTTTAGGCAACGAAGGGTAAGGGCTAAACTTTAATTGATTGTTCTCAAACGTAACAAGAAAACAATCAGCATAATGTTGTTTAGAATCTGAACCTCCAATGCAAAGCATTCCCTCGTTAAGAGTGATACTTACGCCATAGGCCAGCGGGGTCGGAAGTTTACCTGCGTTTTTCCAATCAGCTTTGGGATGATCCAGAGTAAAGATCGAATCATGCCAGACTTTCACGCCACCTTCCCATGGTTTTTTATCAGGGAAGTTGGCACCACCTGCAACAACAAGTTTACCCGCAATTACACCAGCAAAGGGCGAAGCAAAGCCTTCCTTATCTGGCAAAGGTGCGAGCTTTTCCCATTCACTCTGTTGCAACACAAGCAAAGCCATGCTTGCCAATAGTGTCAGCATTCCATTACTTTCTGCAAGAAAACTTTAACTATTAAGATGCTTGGCAAAGTGGGCCTTGGTTCGTTTCCACATCTCATCGCTAAGAACATGCCCGGTTTTTTCTTCGATGAACCACGAGAAATTATCTCCTGCATTCATGGTTTCGTACGCCTTCTTGATCAAAGGCATTGCAGCTTT
>CALARU010000067.1 GCA_937888715.1 uncultured Planctomycetaceae bacterium
GGCATGAGCGATGATGTACTCGTGATGGCGATGGGCGAGTTTGGCCGTACTCCTAAAATCAACCCAGGCGCTGGTCGCGATCACTGGCCCGGTGCGATGTCTGTGGTATACGCAGGTGGCGGCTTGAAAATGGGACAAGTTGTTGGCTCAACTAATGCCAATGCTGAATACCCGACCACTAAGCCTGCAACACCTGGATGCGTTCTTTCCACCATGTATCATTGCCTGGGGATTGATCACCACTTTGCATTCCATGATCAGGCACAGCGACCCATGCCTATCTTGAGTGAAGGTGAACCCATTCAAGAACTGATTGGTTAAACTGGCTTTCTGAACTGCAATACTCTTGAGGGCATTACCGTGCTGCGAGTTTTCCCGTTGGCATTATTACCTTTATTAATGCTAGCTTTTGTTGCTTCCGCAGATCTTCCCTCCATCAGGCTGGATCGCATGTACCCTCTTGGCGCTTCCGCAGGCTCTACCATCGAAGTGGAAGTGCAGGGTGCTGAATTCGAAGAGGTGCGCGAACTAAAATTCGATCATCCGGGCATCAAGGCCGAATGGCTCAAAGATAAAAAGTTCAAAGTTGCAGTCGATGCGGGAGTTCCCGCTGGCTCTTACGATTGCTGGGCTGTTGGCAGGTTTGGTGTAAGCAACCCCCGCTTGTTTGCCATCTCTCGTGGCTTCAAAGAAGTCGATGAAAAAGAACCCAACGATGATGATGCAACCGCGCAAGCTGTTGAAATCAACACCATAATCAATGGCACATCCGACAACAGCAAAGAAGATATCTTCAAGTTTGCTGCGAAGAAAAATCAGAGGGTTACCATTGCTTGTAACGCCGCTCGATTGGATTCGCAGCTTGATGCGGTGCTTGCGGTTTATTCGAAGGCTGGCAAGCAGATTGCATCCAATGGCGATTACGATGGCCGTGATCCTTTCGTTGATGTCCTCATCACCGAAGATGGCGAGTACTTTATTCGCTTGAGTGATCTTTCGTTCAAGGGTGGTTTGCCTTATCGCTTGGTTATCAGTGATAAGCCCCAACTAGAAAATGTTTTCCCGAGGGCTGTTAAATCAGATACCGATGCGGAGATTGTTTTGCTGGGTAGAAACTTTGGCCCTAGTGCCACCGAATCTAAATGGACTATTCAAGACCTTGCCTTGCAAGAAACTAAGGCCAAGGTGCGAGCCACGAAAGATATTCTTTCGCTTGGGAAGTATAAGTTTTTAGAGCACCCGACTTCGCATAGTGTGGTTCCTACTGCTGCAACTTGCACCTTAAATGGTTTTCAAGATGCACTAGTGGTGAATAATAACACGCTTATCACAACACCCATTTTGGTTTCGCCACATGATGTAACCTTAGAAGCTGAACCCAATGACACTTTGCAACAGGCGCAGAAACTTACTTTGCCTGCGGTGGTTTCGGGAAGATTCGATCGCGAAAGGGATGGTGATTGGTATCTGATCGAACCCACTGAAACCGGTGCCTACAGCATTGAGGTTTATTCTGAAAGAATTGCAGGCAGGGCTGATCCCTATGTTTTTATCCAGGATGAAAAGGGAAATAAGGTGGTGGAGCTTGATGACTTTGGCCATCGTATGAATGCCTTTGATGGGCATTTGCGTGATCCTTCGGGCATTGCGAATCTTAATGCCAAGATGAAGTATCATGTTTTTGTTCAGGATCGTTATCGCAGGGGCGGTGCGCGATTTCAGTATGTGCTTGCGATAAACAAGCAGGAGTTTGAGTTCCATATCGCCTCGATGCATTCTCTAAACCCCGGCCCTGCTGGCTTAAACATTTATCGTGGTGGTTCCGCATACTTGAATTTTGTGATTCATCAGAGAGGCCCGACCAGCCCCATTACGGTAAGGGCAGAAAATCTCCCCCCGGGTGTTACAGCACAAGATGTCGTGCTTAGGGATAACTCCAAGGGTGTGATGATTTTTCATGCTGATAAACAAGCCAAGGATACAACGGTGCCCATCAAGCTGGTTGCATCAAGCAAGCGAGGCGAGGTTTTATTTGAGCGCGAAGTTCGGGCCTACACTCGTGTTTCATCTGATGCTAATCCCGCTTCGAGCAGGCCAATGCGCACCCAATGGCTTGCAGTAAGGGAAGCTGCACCATTCGCACTTGCCATGGAGAAAACAAAAGTGGAGGTTGATGCTGGGCAGAAAGTTGAAATGAAAGTAAAGCTTGAAAGGCACTGGCCCGATTTTAAATCGCAGGTAACACTGCAATCGTTAGAGTTTCCTGGCAGTGTCAAAATGAATAATGTGGTGCTGCCTGCAGATAAAAATGAGGTTTTGGTGACGATTGAGGTGCAGGCAAACGCAGCCGGTGGCGAATACACTCTTGCCATTTCTGGGCAGGCGCAGGTTCCTTATAATAAAGTAATCACTGAAACCACCAAGCCCAACACGCTTGTCACCCAGCCTTCTAAGCCCTTCACAATTATCGTAAAAGCCAAGGAAGAGAAGAAGAAGTAGGTTGGCATGAAGGTTTTATTTCTGCATGGCTGGAATTCAAAACCGGGCGGGATGAAGCCCACCTATCTTGTTAATCATGGGCATGAGGTGAT
>CALARU010000068.1 GCA_937888715.1 uncultured Planctomycetaceae bacterium
CTGAGAAGATTGGAGTAGTCATCGCTCCAAACACCCACATCATCACGCGTTTTTACAGGTTCCCATGGGGCATCGGTGTTCTTTAACGCACCCAAAAGCATCAGAGCAAAAGAGCCAGGCCCCGGGCTTTGCTCCCAAGACATTCCTGAAAGCATTTTAAGAGGCTTATCCCATTCAGCTTGAATCGGCTTCAGGTTTTCTTTGGTAAGCAATCGTGAAAGAGCCTTTTGGTTGTTTGCCAACACCACCCAGGTTGAACGGGCTTTCCCTGCTTCTGCTTCATCATCATCACTGAAGTAAAGTGTTTTCAGGTCTTCCGACCGGGCGAGATTTGCAAGCACAGGCTTGAGATCTAGGTAGCGGTTGGAAATATGAAAGCAAATCAAACCATCGGGAGTGATTTTCGTGAGGTACATTTTCAGCGCTTCACGAGTGATCAAGTGGATTGGGATCGCATCAGAACTGAAAGCATCGACCACAATGATTTTGTACTTTTCATCCTCGGTAAGGTCTTGCCTTTCCATGGTCAGGCGAGCATCCCCCAAGATAAGGTCAACCTTTGCGCCTCTCTTGCGAGCATCTTCAACAAAGGTGAAGTACTTGTCGTTATCAAAAGCAATGCGTTTGACCACGGGATCGATGTCGTAGAAAGTTACATGCTGGCCTTTATTTGCATAAGCCGCCATGGTGCCTGTACCCAAACCGATAAAAGCGCAATTAGGGTATTTATTATCTTTGTCAGGCACATTGTACGCAGCCATCACATGGCCGATGGGGCCTGTTTCATGGTAATAAGTCAGGGGAATACCATGGCCATCTGGATCAAGGAATTGCTTGCCGTGCAAGGTTGTACCATGAACGAGTCTGCGGAAGAATCGGTCGTTCTCGACTTTTAGGACACCAAAGAAGCTTCGATCTTGATAGGAAACAGTAGTGTCAAAAAGAGTGTTGAACCCGGAGGCAAGTAAAATTGCGCCAACACTTAGGCCAAAGCGGAAAGGGCGCTCGACAAAGGTGTAGCAAAGAACCGTGGGCACACCATAAGTAAGAATTGCAAGAGTTTGGGCAGGCTTGAGGTTGATCCAACCAGCCAAGCCTTTGACTCTAGGCCATAGGGTGTCTGAAAAAAGGCCCCAGATAAGACCAAAAGAAAGAAATGCTAAAGCGAGTGGTAAAACGATATCCAAGGCCCGCTCGAGCCGTTGGGCTTTTTCTTTGAATATGTAATAAACACCATATGCAAGAAAGATGCCAACGATACTTGCATGCCAGAACCAATGGTTGGTGCTTTTCAAGATATCGTATTGGATGTCATTATCTTTCGTTCTTAAGTAGATGAGCACCGTGCCACCAATGATGAAAAGCAAGGCGAGGCTAAGGTCTGCAAGGTTATTCCATTTATTAGGTTTGCTGATGAAAAGCGGAGGTAGAATAAAGCATGTACCCATAAGGATAAGCTGATATTCAACAATGCCGTAAAAGACGATGGGTGCGAGAAGGCCATTGAAAAGCCCGCCTACCACGCCACCAAACGACATCCACAAAAAGTACTCGGTAAGATACTTGGTAGAAGGGCGGTTTCTTGCAAGTTCCCCATGGCAAACCATGGAAACAGTGAACAAGCAACCAAGATGGATTGCCACCGTGTAGTAAACTTTAGGTGGTCTGATTTCTGAAAGCATCATGAACACCAAAAGAAGTGCAAGCATGGGGGTTGCAATAATCATCGAAGAGTGAACCCATTCAGGCACCCGCGAAAATACAATGATAAAACTCAAGAGGTATAAACCTAAAGGCAGCACCCAAAGTAGAGGGATAGCTGCAATATCCGTGGTCATGTAGGTGGTTGCACCCAACATCAAACTAGATGGGACTGCGCCAAGAAGAACCCACCAGCCACGTCTGCGCCATGAAACTTTTTCTGCTTCATTTTCGGATTCTAGATTGTTCGAGGTTGGAACTTCAGCAGGGGCACATTTGTACATGAGCCAGCCACTTAATGCAGTGAGTAGCATTAAAAATCCGTAGCCTACAGCCCAATACTTTTTCTGGTCTGCAAGCAATAGATGAGGTTCGACGAATAAAGGATAGCCAACCAAGGAAAGCATACTGCCAAGATTACTGGCACCGTAAAGAAAGTAGGGGTCTTTCGCAGCAGGGTGATCGGTGCTGGAAAACCATTTTTGCAGGATGGGTGCGCTACTGGAAACAACGAAGAAGGGAATCCCCACCGAGGTGAAGAGAAGCATAAGAAGCCCAGAAATAGGGTTGTCTTCGCCACCTTCGAGGAAGGTTTTATTGATTGCTATCGGGAAAAACAAAATGGGTAAAAGCATGACCCCCATGTGCACGAGGGCTTGCTTTCGAACGCCGAGAAATGTTGTGGAAAGATGGGCATACCCATATCCAGCAAGAAGCAGTGCCTGAAAGAAAACCATGCAGGTATTCCAAACCGCTGGTGTGCCTCCTAGAAGGGGAAGAATCATTTTCCCGATCATGGGTTGCACAAGAAATAATAGCGTTGCACTGCTGAATAGTGTAAACGCATAGGCTGCTAACATGTTGATCTGGAACGGAGACAAGGTCTTTCTCCTAGCAAAAAAAGTATAATAATTATTAGTCTATCGACTCCATTTGAATATGCTTGGCAAATTCGAATAATCGTCGGTCCAAACTCCAAGTTTGGGATTGGATTCAATCTTTCTCCATGTTTCCACCCAGTCTTCGGAATCGGTCTTAAGGTCTGCTTTAAGTTCGGGTAGAACGCCAAAATCTTCTGTTTTACGGGCCATCACCACCCAATTGGTCCCAAACTTATCTATTTCTCGGACTTCGTATCCCCCTTGAATCATGCCTACGATACTTCGATCTTCGGTCATGTTGCCAAGAACAGGTTCAAAGTTTAGGTAGCGATTCGCAATATTGAGGACGATAATCCCACCTGGTGCAAGTTTCTTAAGGTAAATATCAAATGCTTCACGGGTTAATAGGTGCACAGGAACTGCATCTGAAGTAAAAGCATCCATGAAAATAAGATCGTAAGATGCATCGGGTGCTTTCAGGAATTGTAATCTGCCATCACCGAGAATGATATCGACATTGACGCCCCGGTTTTTCGCATCGTTAACGAAAGAAAAATAATCAGATCGGTCGATGGAAGATTTAACCACTGCGGGGTCAATTTCATACATGGTAAGGCCCCAACCCTTTTTGGAGTATGCAGCAAGAGTGCCGGTGCCAACTCCAAGAACGCCCATGTTGACGGGTGCGCCATTCTTCTTTTTTTCAACAGCTTCAAAAAGTTGGCCGATTGCCCCGACTTTATGGAAATAGGTGAGGGGGTCGATGCGCCTTTCAGCAGGTTCGACACATTGCATACCGTGGTTGGTGGTGCCATGATACATGGTGTGATACATTTCGCCTGTGGTAGGGCTTTCCCATTTTTGAATAGTGAAGCAGCCGAAGAAATTGCGCTCTTCAAAGAGCAGGTTGGTGCGGTCATTACAACCCGTTGCAATCATGCGGGCAAAGCTGCGAACAAACTCGGGTGCGCTATTTGCTTTTTCGAGTGCATAACTTCGATCCAGACAATTTTGAACCAACAGTATTCCCACTGCAATAACCCCAATGAGCAAGCTGAAAGTTCGGATGGGAACAGCAATCCATCTAAGGGCGTTGGGTAAAGAAAAGCCTGGAAGTAAAATTAAAGCAAAGGCTGCAACCAGTGGGTATTCAAGAATGCGAGGGAATATACTTGGAGAAATAAGCGCATTAAAAATTCCCCCCAGTACCCCACCTAATGACATCAAAAGATAAAACTCGGTTAGGTGCGATGCAGGCGGTCTGGTTCTTGCCAATTCGCCATGAGTCAACATTGCAGTTACGAAAAGCAGTGCAAGATGAATGCCGATGATTTCCACTTCCCGAAGGTCGAGAGCGGTTTTAATCTGATGCATAAAGACCACAAACAAAAGCAGAATGGGCGTTACCAAGACCATGCCCAAGCGGATGCGATTGTGGGATTTGAAAAATAGCCCGACAAACATCACGGTAAACAAAGTGTAAGTAATCTGGAAGAAAGAAACGGAGGTGTCTTTTTTAAGAGCCCTTGCTGTGTCATCTAGCCAACTTGTCAGAGATTCGAAGCCAAAGCCCTGCCATTCTGGAAGATTTGCAGTTTTAACAAGCCAAATAATAGGCACGCTGATTACAAATAAAAGGTAAACGGAAGCGGGTATGTGAGAAAACACCAGAATGAAACTGAGAATATAAAGGCTTAAAGGCAGAATCCAAAGCAATGGAATTGCAGCAATGTCGGTGGTGAGATAAGTGGTGGTGCCCAGCATCAGGCTGGAAGGAATGAAGGCGAGTGCCACCCATCTAAATCTTGTGAAATTACTGGGTGAGGGCTCTGAAACGGAATTGCTTTTTGTGCTTTCTGGCAATTGTCGTTTGGAGGCCATCCTTGCGCAAAGAAAGGTCATCCCTATAAGGCCTGCATAACCAAACACCCAAAGCACGGCTTGGGTTGCAACGCCAATTTTTGGTTCAATCACAAAAGGATAAATCAACAAGCCTATCATGCTACCCAGATTGCTTGCCCCGTATAGAAAATAGGGGTCCTTGGCATCAGGGTGATCTGAGGTTGAAAACCATTTTTGAAGCAATGGCGCAGAAGTCGAAACTGCAAAGAATGGTAGCCCTGCAACCAAGGTTAAAACAAAGAGCAACCAAAGGGCAGGGTTACTTGAAGTCGGTGGGGGCAAAATAGTTCTGGCGAGAATCCCCGCATCGAAACGCATGATTGCAAGGGGCAAAAAAGCAACACCGAGTACGATGCTATGAATGAAAATCTGTGATTTAAACGGTCTGTTTTTCGTGAGCCAATGAACATAAGTGTAGCCACCTAACAAAGCTGCCTGAAAAAATACCATGCAGGTATTCCAGACAGAGGGTGTTCCACCTAAATAAGGCAGAAGTATTTTCCCTACCATGGGTTGCACTAAAAACAGTAATGTCGCGCTCGAAAAAAGTGTTAATGCAAACAATAAGGTCATCGGAAAAGCCAATAGAGAATCTCCCAATACAAATCATTGCGACCACAAAATGCTTGGGAATTGGGCTCCGACCTTCGCGAATTGAGAAAAACTTCTCCAACCACGCCGTCTTTCCTTGACGACCAGCAGGCATGATATTACCAAGGCAATGCTACCAAATAAAGAAACAAAGAACGAATAAATGTGGATTTAAGGTAGAAAATGTCAAAGCTTGCCGGTGGATTTTACCCAGATTATTAAGAATAAAATCATAAATTTAACGAAGCTTAGAGTAATTTAGCCTGAATCTTCCATGCAATTGATGGAAATTGTTCTTCGCTCAGAGTATATTTTTTCTTTAACTAGTTTATTTAGCTAAAGGACATTAATCATGGCTTCTCCACGAATACTTGCAATTGGCGCTCACCCCGACGATGTCGACATTAAAGTGGGTGGTACTTCCGCTCTTTGGCGCAAGCATGGGTGCGAAGTACTTCTTATAAGCGTAACGGATGGTAGTGGTGGGCATCAAACCATGAAAGGGCCCGAGTTGGCCCAGCGTCGGAAAGCCGAGGCCGCCGCCGCTGGCAAGATTATCGGTGCTGAATATCGGGTACTTGATTTTGCTGATGGGGCCTTAATGCCAACCTTGGAAGCCAGGCATCAAATCATCAGACTTATACGCAATTTTAAACCCGATCTGGTTCTGACTCACCGGCCCAACGATTATCATCCCGACCATCGTTACACCTCTATATTGGTGCAGGATGCTGCTTATATGGTTACAGTTCCTGCGGTTTGCCCTGATACTCCGCATCTGCGAGCTAATCCCGTCTTTGGATATTTTGCAGATGATTTTCGCAAACCAATTTCTTTTCATGCTGATATTGTGGTCGATGTTGAACCTGTTTTTGATTCCATCATGAGCATGCTGGATTGTCATATTTCTCAGTTCTACGAATGGCTCCCCTATAACGGAGTGTTTTTTGATCCCCTGCCTGAAAATTGCAATGATCGGAAGGCATGGCTTCAAAAGGCGATGGTGGAATGGATCAAACCCTACGCCGATCGATTTCGCGATTTAGTGATACAAACTTATGGACTGGACAAAGGTGAAAAAATGCACTTGGTCGAGGCCTTCGAGATTTCCGAGTACGGCGGTAAGCTCGATGCTGCGAAAAAAGCTTGGCTATTTCCTTTTCTGCCGTCTATTTCTGGTGACGCAAGTGCAATAGGTGCAATAGATTACGGCGATTACAGGGATGATGAGTGATTTAAGGCAGGGGGAGTGGCATTGCCTAGACTTGCCCTATTCGTTTATGCTTTTAGGACTCAAAAACCACGGAAGGTTTGATAGAGAAATGGGGCAAGATGCCAGATCCTGAAAGCTCTTTACTATTGTTGCAGCCAAGCTTGGAAGCCAAACAACTTCCTGCTGGTTTCAGCATTAAACAATCCAACCCAATCAAACTCTCGGTGGTGATAGTTAATTATCGCCAATGGAAATACACAGAGCAGTTGGTGCGCAAGTTGGGGCAATGCGAGTTGGTTCGAAATGGCCAAGCAGAAATCATTGTCATTGATAATAATTCCTCTTATCACCCTGCGATTCGCAGACTGCGTTCTAAGCCTTATGTTTCGCTTCGAAGGTGGACCAAAAATAGAGGTTTTTCCTGCGCAGTTAATGAAGGATGCAAGTTATCCAGTGGCGACTGGGTCTTAATCCTCAACCCTGATATCACCCCTGAAAACAACTTTCTCGATAACATTGATTCGTATTTAAATGCCAATAACCTTCATCAAAGTAAAGTTGGTGTCATTGGTTTTGGTTTGAGAAATCCCGATGGTAGCGTGCAGGGTTCGACAGGCCCTTTCCCTACTTTCATGGGAACCTTGGCTCGCAAGTTTCTTCCCAGAGCATGGCGTAAGTACAGCCTGCATAAGAATGATGAAGCGCAAAAGGTGGATTGGATTACTGGTTGCTGCATGCTGGCGCAAAGAGCTTGCCTCGAGAAATTGAAAAAGTTTGACACGGATTATTTCCTCTACTACGAGGATGTTGATCTTTGTAAACGAATCGCCAAGGCTGGTTATGATGTTTGCTATGAACCTTCTCTGGCGGTGGTTCACCACGCCCCCATTCATGTTCGCAGAGTTCCGCCCCGATTACGGG
>CALARU010000069.1 GCA_937888715.1 uncultured Planctomycetaceae bacterium
TACATGGTACCAAAGTAAGGGTGATTGATTTCCCGAACAAGGTTCTTTGCATCCATTGCGTTGGTAAGAAAATAGCATTCGAAGCGATTGAGATACTCAATTGCGATTTTAACTTTTACTTTTTGTGCATGATCTGCAGCTTGGGTTAAAACTTCAACCGCCCTTTTTCTTTCATCTGCGGTTGGGGGCTGGCCTGAAAAAACTCCCAATGCGGAGTGGTATGGCCCTGCCAATAAATCGCCACCCATCACGCTCGTCATATCCAACGCCCATTTAATACGATCCAAAGCTGCCTTACGAATACTCGCATCAGGACTAATAGGATTGGTCTCTGCGTTCACCACCGTTACTGCGGTGCAACCGAGCCCAAGGTTATCGAGTTCTTTTTTGATTTTTTTGTAGTGTTCAGCATCGCCATCGAAAAGCGGGATTTCAACGCCATCGTAACCGGTCTTTTTGATTTTTTCCAAGATAGGAAAATGCTCTTCGGTCACAAAAGCAGTCCACAGCAGCAGATTCATTCCAACTTTCATCAAAGGCTCCCTTAGTTAAAGGTAAAAAGATCAAAGGGGTATTGTGGCCTAAATTGATTCAATAAGCAAGAATGTCGTCCGGGAAACTTGGCAATCTAGTTTGCTCAATCAAAGAAACAGGTTTGAATCACTTTAATACTAGGTGTCGGTCGCTGTTGAGACATCGACTCAGGAAACACCGTAATGCGGCCTCTCTCGGGTGAGCACCTTGTTCGGCATCGCTTGCAGGCATAGTGGTGCCATGTTTAGGTTATGCTCCTTTTTCATCAAGCGCCATTACATTCCTATTAGCCATATCATGCCAAGATCACCCAAGGCGTCCGTATGACTAATACTCAAGAAGGCCCGCCTGCTGTACCGTACGCAATCTGCCAAGCATGCAGCTTCCTGCGCTGCATAAAAACCACACTCAGCATCCGGCCGAGACCGCCTAGAGACAATGATTCACGAAAAGCCTTTTTACGACACTGATCTGCTGCAGAGCCTATAGTTGGAATCAGAAGGCTGGTTGCTACAATAGTCGACTACCTCCCAGCGACCGCCGTATAGTACACGACAAAAGCGATTATAAGGCCGAGCGCGATCCCAATCATAATCGCCTGAAGTCGGTACAAGCTCTTCAGGCTTGTAACCGCCTCTATAACGTTTTCGATGTCCCGCCCTGTGGTCCCGGCCACCCGACCGAATGCAGCCCCGGCCCGCCGGGTTAATACGCCCATGACAAGCCCAACGATGCCCCCGATCAAGTTAGGGATGTTCCCAAAGATGCCCGACAAGCAAAGCAATGCCCCGGACAGGATGCCAAGCCGCCCCATGATCCCCATCCAGTAGGCAGCGGCCTTGAACTGAGCGTTATGTTCCGCGGAAAACTCGTACCCGTTCGAAGTCGAAGAATCTGTATCCATCGTCATAACTCCTATGTGCTGAACTAAGTTTTATGTAGACCTGTGAAATATCTGTCCCGGTCCACCTATCAAGACACTAGCCAAGGGACTGTGTTGGCCACAAATCATCGATATAATAATATTCCCCCACGGAATTACAAACTATAAAAAATTTAGTATTTAGCTTTCTCAATAAACGCTTATTAAAACTAGTCTTTAGACAAAATAGTTCGTCACTTCTAAAAAAAGATGATTTAAGCTTTCTTTTCATGAGAAAATGTTGTGGTTAAATTTGACAGGAATCAATCATTCCTGCATGGAAAGCTCGCAAAAGATGAAGCCATACATTAACAAAGATAAACCAAATTTGATTCTGTAATTACTGGAGTGATTCCGGCAAAAAAGAAAGTGGAATTCGTTTGCGCCATGAAGGATATTCTTGAATTGTACCAGTGAGGCTATTATCAGAGGTAGCCTTTAAATTCACCAACTAACCTTGATTTAAGTTTAGTCACTAGCGCTAGGTTTACATGTACTCT
>CALARU010000070.1 GCA_937888715.1 uncultured Planctomycetaceae bacterium
CCACGATCACCACCACGGTCGCCGCCACGATTGCCACCACGGTCGCCGCCACGATCACCACCACGATCGCCACCATTGTCCCCTTGTGGCCTTTGTTGTTGAACTTCAGGTTGGGGATTAGGGTTTCGTTCGCGAAGGATTACTTTTCGGGAGAGTTTAATACGATCATGTTCATCAATAGCGATGACTTTGACTTCAATAATATCGCCAACCTTGCAAACTTCTTCAACCTTGCTGATGAATTTGTCTTCAAGTTCGCTGATATGGCAAAGGCCGTCGCGGCCGGGAAGGATTTCAATAAAGGCACCGAAGTCCTTGATTGAAGAAACCTTTCCTTCATAGATTTTTCCAATTTTGACTTCTTCGGTGATAGCTTCAACTTTTGCTTTTGCAGCTTCAGCACCTTTGGAGTCGCTATGGGAGATGAAAACAGTACCGTCATCCTTGATATCAATTTTAGCGCCAGTGGATTCCTGGATGCCTTTGATGTTTTTGCCACCGGGTCCGATGAGGGCCCCGATTTTTTCAGGATTGATTTTCACGGTAAGAAGTCTAGGAGCAAAGGCACTGATAGTGGCCCTTGGTTGTCGTAAAGAAGCAAGCATGGTTCGTAGAATATCTCGACGGGCAACGCGAGCTTGCTCAAGGGTGTCCTTGATAATGTCTGCACCAATGCCATCGATTTTCAGATCAAGTTGGATTGCGGTAATACCAATACCGGTACCAGCGACCTTGAAATCCATGTCGCCATAATGATCTTCATCACCCATGATGTCGGTAAGGAGCGAATATTGGTCTTTTTCCTTAACGAGGCCGATGGAAATACCAGCAACAGGGTTGGTGATAGGAACACCAGCGTCCATAAGTGCTAAAGTGCCGCCGCAAACCGAAGCCATGCTGGAAGATCCATTGGATTCCATGATGTCGGAAACTAGCCTAATGGTGTAGGGGAAAGCTTCCACGGTAGGAAGCACAGCTTGGAGGCTGCGTTCTGCAAGGGCGCCGTGGCCAATTTCTCTTCGACCGGGGCCCCGGTTAGGTTTGCATTCGCCAACACTGAAAGGAGGGAAGTTGTAATCGAGCATGAACTTTTTGGTGATTTCATCAGTGATGCCATCAACGCGTTGTTCATCGCTTGAAGTTCCAAGAACGGTAGTAACCAGAGCCTGAGTTTCGCCTCGTTGGAACAACGCAGAACCATGGGTTCTAGGAAGAAGGCTTACTTCGCAATAAAGGGCGCGAACTTGGCGCAAATCACGACCATCAATACGCTTTCCTGCGAGAATAAGATCGCGCACAATGCGTTCTTCAAGCCAGCTAAGAGCAGCAGAAACTTGAGCAGGTGTGTGTGCTGGTTTTGCTTCGCCTTCGGGAAGGTACTTTTTCTTGATTTCGTCTTTGATTTCTTTAACCGCAGCAGAGCGTTCTGCCTTGCCAGTAGTTTGTTTCCTACGAGCAAATTCATCGTAGAATTTGGTTTTGAACTCATCATTCAAAGGGTTGACAGGGGCAGCTTTTGGAAGCTCCTTGGTTGCAAGGCCCATTGCTTTTCTTAATTCGTGGATTAATTCCACAATGATTTTGATTTGCTCATGAGCAAACATGATCCCTTCGTAGACTTGGTCTTCGGGGATTTCCTTGGCGAAACCTTCGATCATGGTGATGGCATCTTTCGTGCCTGCCACGATTAGGTCTAAATCGCTTTCTTGAACCTGAGCATAGGTGGGGAAAACAATAAGTTCGCCAGCAACCTTGGCGATGCGGATCGAGCCAGTGGGTTGAAGGAAAGGAATTTGGGAAATATGAAGAGCAGCACTTGCGCCGATCATCGCAAGCACATCTGGATCGAAATCGCGATCGCAAGAAAGGGTGCTAGCCATGATCTGAACTTCGCGCATGTAGTCGGCGGGGAAAAGGGGCCTGATGGGTCTATCGATCAAGCGGGAAGTAAGGATTTCTTTGGTGGTTGGTCTGCCTTCACGCTTCATGAAGCCACCGGGGAACTTACCAGCGGCATAAGTTTTTTCGCGGTAATCAACAACGAGGGGAAAATAATCTTTGGTTGATTCAGCGGAGCCTTCCACAACGGTGGAGAGTGTCATAGTATCTGCATAACGAACGATAACTGCACCATGAGCTTGCTTTGCAAGTTTTCCTGTTTCAAGGATAAGAGTGTGAGCGCCCAATTGTTTTTCTACACGAATTGCCTGCATATGAATAAAACCTCCAACATTTTCACTTGGCGAAAGCCAACAATGGAAATGTGTTAAGCCGAACTAGAACAGAGTTTATGAGGAAATTGCTGGTGAAAATAGAATTGAGAATCCTTCCAGAGAAGGAAACTTTAGGCTTTTTCTTCAGAATACAAAACCTACTATCCAACTTGCATGTTCCCTAACAAAATTCCTGACCAAGGGAACAACCGGAAAATGAACAGCTTTACCTGAATTCCCCAATGGAATTAAACTGGCCCTATTAAGTAGACTACTTGGCCTACTTTATTTGCGAAGGCCCAGGGTGCCGATCAATGTGGTGTAGCTTTCGTGATCTTTGCTTCGCAAGTAGGTAAGCAAACCAGACCGCTTACTGACCATCATCAGTAAACCGCGGCGACTGGCATGATCCTTCTTGTGGCTGCGCAGGTGCTCGTGTAGCTCGTTGATCCTTTGGGTCAACAAAGCAACTTGGACTTCCGGTGACCCGGTATCAGTTGCCTCACGGCGATACTTTTCAATGAGCTGAGACTTGCGTTCCTTAGTGATCGACATATAGTTCTCCACCGACCTCCGTCAGGCTAACATAAGCCTTTACTTGGTCCATAAACCTATTGCATAAACTAAAATCCTATCATTACATGGGGCGAAATCAATAGTGAAAGTGTTTAATTTAAATAAAAAGCCCGACTGGGTTAGCAGCCGGGCTTCTTTTAAGTAAACATTGCCGAATTACTTGGCTTTCTTTTGGCCAGCTTTGATTTCGGTTACTTCGTCTTTATCATTGGTGATTACAATGGCAAAAACGCCTTTTTCACCAATTTTGCCAAGTTTCTTAGCGATTGCATCGTCAATTTTGGCATCTTTAGCGATTTTCAGGGTCTTTTCTTCCTTCTTAACTTTGATGGTAAGACTGGTGCCAGCTTCATACTTGGTGATTGCACCCTTGTGTTCGCCAGCAATTACGCCAAAAGCAACAAAAACAACTGCAGCAGCAGCTACAAACATACGACGAAACATAATGATATACTCCAATTTGATAAACAAAGCCTTACCTTGGAAAGCTCCCAAGGCTGATGATTTCAGGGCTTACTCGCCCCAATATGAATCACCATACCTACTAAACCCTTAAACAGTGCAAAGGTTTCCTAGTTAAATTACAATTTTGCAGTTTTTTACTAAAGCTCAAGCTTAAACTCTACTTTATTTCAGAAATATAATAAGTAGATTAAAATTCCCCTTAGGAAGTTATTATGAACTTAGTTTAACCGCCCATTTCGCTGCCGACACCAAACTGCTTTCGTCTGCCATTCCTTTCCAGGCGATGTCGTAAGCCGTGCCATGGGCAACACTGGTTCGAATAATCGGCAAACCAGCAGTAATGTTAACAGCTCTGCGTTGGCCTAGAAGTTTTAATGCGATGTGGCCTTGATCGTGGTACATGGCAACTACCCCATCAAATTCCCCTTGGCTTGCTCTTAAAAATAAAGTGTCAGAAGGGATTGGCCCAGAAACATTCATCCCTTGTTGCTTGCAAAGAATTGCTGCAGGTTGGATGATCGTTTTCTCCTCGTTACCAAAGAGTCCGCCATCGCTGCCGTGTGGATTGAGTGCAGCAATCGCAATGCGAGGTGTGCGGCCTAATACTTTAGTAAGTAAATTTTCTAAGAGTTGAGCCCTAGCGACAATTCTTTCGATGCTAAGCTCATCAAAAACATTTCTCAATGCAAGGTGCAATGTAACATGGGCCACTGCCAATTCTGGAAGTGCCAAAACCATTACATGTTCTTGTGCTTTGGTTCTGGATGCTAATATTTCGGTGTGTCCTGGGTAATCGAGCCCCGCAAGATGTAATCCTTCTTTGTGAAGCGGCGCGGTAACTATCGCACCAGCTCGTTTTTCAAGTGCCCAATCAATCGCTTGTATTAAATAATCATGGGCGGCCTTGCCTGCAGAGGCGTTTACATTGCATATTTTAACAGTAGTTAAATCTTCTGTTTTGATTTTGGTGCAACTTATAAGATTTGATTGTGGCGTAGCCTGCTCTGGTTCGTTGATGATCTGAACTTTTGTATTTTTGTTGAGTAGATGAATGGCTTTTTCTAGCCATGCCGGATCCCCCACCACCACTGGGTCGCAAAAAGTAAGAATTTCGTCCCATGCCTTTACAATGATTTCGGGGCCTACCCCTGCGACATCACCCATAGTGATTAGGATTCTGGTTTTTTTGTTACTAGATTGGGTCATAGATTTGTTCCTTGAAATGGGGTTATTTGGAGCAAAGCATAGCAAGTAATCTTTCCATAAGTGTTTTAGGGGGAATTTGGCTGCCCCCTTTCATTCCTGTATCTGTTTCAATGAGCCAAGTTAAAACCTTGTTGATTTTTTTGCGTCCAATTTTCCGAAGTTGAGCTTCAGCGCTAGTTTTCGTGAAACTGAAAAACCCAGCTTTTTCCAATGCGAAAGCCATGGGTTTGTCTTGCATTGCAAATCTTCCAGCGTAGGCCAACTTTCGGAGGTGTGAACTAAATGCCCCAAGAAGCTTCATGGGTTCTTCACCTTGTTCGAATAACTCAAACAATAATTGAAACGCTGCCCTTGGGTTTCCTTGTCCAATATGATCAAACAGCACCCATACTTTTTCAACATGCCCTTGGCCAACCAGCAGATCAACATCCTTGGCGTTTATTTTCGGATTGTCTGCAGCATAGCAGGCGAGCTTGGCGATTTCTTGATCGAGTCTGCCTAAGTCGGGGCCAATTAGTTCTACCAGTAGGTTTGCAGCATCGTTTGCGAGTGGTTTATCATGAATGTTTTTTCCCTGTGCAATGCACCATGCGACAAGGGTTTCTTTTCGGGAGGGCGCTTCGCAAGTAATTAAAGCTTCCTTGGCAAGCATTTTTGATAATTTGGTGTTGGAAGGCCAGGAAGAAGTTTCAAGAATGAGAACGCCATTGGAACTGGGTGCCTGGAAATATTTTTCGAGAGCTGGCCTATTCTTGCTTACAAAATCATCTGCCTGTTCAACCCATGCCAGCCTTTTGCCACCAAAGAATGAAAGCGTAGTTAGCTCTTCCCTTACTTCCGCAAACGAGGTCTTATCACCGACGAAAGAGGCTAAACCGAGGTCTTCGTTACCAGCAAGAATTTGTTGTTTTAAAGCCTTTCCTGCTTTCCTGTGGAGGTAGTCTTCTGAGCCAGTGATTACATAAACTGGTTGCAATTGAAGTTTTGCCTGATCTTTTAAGAACTGTTCAACTTCCATTAAATTCCCCAACTGAATATCGGTTCATGATATTCATGCTACTTTGTGGCGTGGGAAAATCGAGACTATTTTGGTCGAACTGGATTTGTTGGAAAAGCTGGCATTCCTTCAGAACCAAGCCCAGAGAAAGAAGTTGGGCTTGCAGGTGCACTACCACTGTTATTTAGAATAGTGCTGGAAGGTGTATTTGGGAAAGACGAAGCTGGTTTTGGCCCTGGTACCGCAGGGATATCTTGATTGATAGGGCTTGCAGGTGGGGTATACCCACCACCACCTACCGGTGAAACATCCACGCTCGTGACTCTGGCCTTGGGTGTGGATAAATCAACTTTCACTGTGCCAGTAGTTTCAGCAGATCCAATATTTCCTGCAAGATCAGAGGCTTCAACCCTGATAAAAAATTGATAAGGCAACCCTTCGCCTGGCATACGCCATACATATCTTCCAGTATTAGGAAGATTTGGGACAGCAACAACCCAAGGGCCTTCTGGTGTTTTTGCATACGAAATATTTACAGGATTTGGTCCCAAGTACTTATCAGCAGCAGTCCAAGTTACGCTGAGGTTTCCTTGATCGATGCCCCGGCCAACATCGACCCCAATGAGTTTAACCAAAGGTTTCGTTTCATCAACTTCAACCCAGAATTGGGGAAGATCACCAGATTTTGGTGGATGTTCGCCTAGGTCTACTCCACTTCGGGCAACAAGAGTAAAACCATAACGGCCTTCTTCGGGTACATCAACAATGCACGGGGGAAGTTTGGGCGCATCCTGATCATACTTACGCCATACTTTGCCGCCATCGCGAGTTACATAAACTTCCACTCGGGAAATATCCGAAGGCCCTACATCATCGATTTTATAATTAAGCTGGAACCGCCTGCTCTTAACCATGGATATATTGCCTCTGCCCGATCCATTTTCCTGCGTTGAACTTCCTGCCCTTGTACCATTTGGTTGAATCACAATAGAACTTTCGCCAAAGTTTCCGCATTTATCTCTTACCGTGAGATGGACTTCAATATTTCCGGAAGTACCTGGGTTCCAAACATGCTGCCCCTGAGCAATTTGTTGGGCAGATAAAGGCACCCAATCCTTGCCATCAGAATTTCGAAATTCCAGCCTCATGCTGGAAAGATCTAAGGTTTCATCGCGGAGATCCCAATCGATCGAAGCGGAGCCATCTTTGAAAACGCCCCGAAGAACAACCGAAGGCGGGGTACTATCGATGCAAACTTTTAAGGAAGGTTGGGCAATGTTGATATTTGCAGGGACCATTCTTCCATCGATTTCTTGGCTTTGTACGGAGAACCAATACCAACCATCTTTTTGGGCCCGGAAAAGGAATTGTTTTTGGGTAGGAAGAGCGGTGCCTACATGGGCGTAAGTTTTGCCAAAATCTTCAGAAACATGAAGCAAGATTTTTTGAATTTTGGAGTCAGCGGGGTTGGAAGAAAACGGAATGATAAAAGAAGCATCTCTGGAATAATAGGTGTCTGTAGGCGGTGCAGCATTGATAAGCGAGGTGCAAATAATGCAATAAAACGCCAGCAAACTAGCGGAAGCGGAGGCGTCAGTAATTTTCCGCAAAAGGGCCATTATCATGTCCATGGGAAAGAAAGCGTTTGTTCTGACACTGTCAGAAATAACTGCTTCCTTAAATATCGACAGATATGCTAAAAATCTTAAGGAATTAGTAAAAGAAGGGTTGCATAAACGAAATCGTAATTTAATGGCCTAAAAAAATGCTAAATGGAAGAGCGCTTGAATGGCCCTATTCCGTAACGATCAATCAAGTTTTTAATAAATGCAGCCGGAACAAATGCTAATACCATAGTTATCATGCACAAGCTGAAAGTGGTTAAGCCCATCAATAGCCCTATTCCAGTATGAAGCATGATAGAGCCACAAATCATGATCCACTTCAATTTGTGATTCCAAACTAAAAAGGGAAAAGAAGCTTCAAGCACAATGGTGTAAATGCACCCTGAAGTCATGACGACTTCCCAAAGCACTTTATGCTTTGTAAGGAAAACCAGTAATGAGGTGTAAAAAGGAATATGCATGGGATTAAAAGAATAGTTAGCTAAAACTCCCCAAAGAGCGGTCCCATTCCACCAGGAAGAGCCTTGAAGTTTTGAGGTTGCTGCAGCAAGGTAAATGATGCAGAAATGAATCTGAATCATTCGGGTAACGAAATTAGAAAGGATCAAAGGTTTAGGAGATTCGTTCCAATTGGGGTCGCCCGCTTTTTTTCTGCGCAGTCTTTGAAAATAATGATCAAGCGAATAAATCTCTCCGCCCGGTGCAATGATCATGTAAAAAAGCAGAATGATTATCATCGCATCCATTCCGAAAAGTCCGGATGGAGCCCTGTGGATATAAGCCAATGCCCCTATCCAGGATATAATCGCACTAGTCCTAGAAAACAAACCCACAGCCATGAAAAAATTCGCAGCTAAGAAACCAAGGTGAAAAGCCCAGATCCAAAAAGGATTTGTAGCATGATAAAAAACAGACCAGCTAAGATTTGATTTCGTGATTTCAATCGTGTTTTCAGACCACTCAGGCGCCATTACATACATGGGCGTATCTTTTCTGAAATGATCCGCAAGGCCCTGATTGACTATCCCTTCGGGGCCAACAAAAGCTAATAATTCAAAACTGTAGCACAAGGTGATATAGAAAATTAAACACCCGGTTATAAGGCGAATTAACCCAACCGCATTAGGTGCAACAGGCGTAAACCAAAACCGGTCGAATTGTTCAAGCCAACCTTGTGAATCTTCCAAGTTGGCCTTACTTTGATTTCCATTGGCAGACGAAGCAGCAGGCCGATCAAAAACAGAATGTTTTCCAGTGCTCATTGGTTGCCGCCTTCCTTTGCAGGCACGATTTTTACATCTCCAGCATGAATATCAAGAGAATGGTTCAATACTGAGGGTTCATTAGGATTAGCGTTACGTGTTATGGGTAATAAGAAATACAAAAAGGCATCATTGGGATCTATGAGATTGCCATTTTTATCAAAGCTTCCCATGAAATAAGGATAATACAAGGTTGGATCCAAGGCGTTCTCCCCTCGAGACATATCTGTAGGGGTAATGATGCTATGGGTGACCCTGTAAATTTTTATGTTATCGATGTTGATGCTAGGTTTATCTGCGGGATGAGCGAATTTTTTGGTTAGATAAAGGGCATAGGATGCGAGCATTCTTTTTGAATAATCTGCTGGCTCCTTAAACATATAAGATTGCGACATCGATCTGTTAAGAGGGGTGATTTGCGGTTGATTAGCCAAACCAGCAAGATTCCGCCTTTGGAGTTTTTCATCCCAATTGTCTGGGCTCTGACTACTTGCAACATTGGTGCTTTCTGTGACCGAAAGCATGCGCTGATAGTGCATTTGAATCGGGCTTTCAGTTCGATTGGGTATTTTAAACCAGCGAAAAGTTCCATCTTCATATTGGATCTTGGACCAAAGTAGAGCTGGTGGCCCAGGTTCCGGAGAATAAAAGTGGTAAGCATTATTCAAATAAGAGAAAGTTAAATAATGCCTGAAGTAGTAGGCCCAAAGATTAGTGGCAAGCCAAGAAGCTGGGGCATTGGGTGGCTCGATTGAAGTTACTGCGGTGATGATGCTTGCAAAGTGAAATAACACAAAACAGATAGCGGAGGTTTTTTTAGCCAAGAGCGGCAATAAAACAAAGATTCCTAAAAACAATGAAACTGCGGTAAAAACGGAACCTGCCAGAATAAGCGAGTCCCAACTCGGATCCATGGAATTGGTTATAATAAAAAGTGCCAAGGATAGACCAAAAGTCGTAAGGGATAGAGTGCCGTTCGAGGTTTCATCATGAAGCCTTTGTGAGAGGGCAATGCTAAAAGCAGCAAGGGCAAGAATAAACCCAATAACTAAAAGGTTAACCCTTAAAGTTACAAGATCTGGAAAAAGGGAATTTAAGCCGAGTGCCAAAAGCGCCAAAGTGATAGCAGTGGCTACCCAATAAGTGGGTTTTTGAAGTAAATTCATAAATAGGACCTCCATCTCCATATTAGACAATTCGTCATTATAATGTAAATACCTAAATGAAGTCAGGGTTTCTTTATAACCAAGACAAGAATGGCATCACAAAAGTCCTAATAATTGAAAAAGCCTAACCATTTTGCAAAACCTAAACTACGGACGAAAAACAGGGATGATCAGTGTCCTTTTGTACACAAAAGGGTAAAAAGGCAGAATAATTCTAGAAAGTGGGAAATAAATTATTAACCTAGTACCCGTAACACTTTGCCTAAATCTAAATATTGCTACAATCAGAAAAATCGTCAAAATCTACCTATTCTTCTTGCCATTCACTTTTAGCCTTCTAACATCTCCAAATCGATATGCATCGATACTGCCAACTCTTGGAATGGAATCCAAACGGTTATCAATTAAATTGTAAAGGCTTGCTCCTTCAAGAGGGGTAGTTTGTTTTTTGTTCCAGGGATTGTTCATTAGCGTTTCAGGGAAGAAACCTAGTCTGGAATTGTTTTGGAAGATCTTTAAAAAGGTCTTTTGTTTTTCAGGAGGTTTTGATGATTAGTTTTATTCTTGCAATAGGTTTGGGTCAAGCGGTTGCGGGTGCTGAGTGCGCAGGTGGCGTATGCTCCGCTTCGAGTTCTTCTTCGGTCGCAAGTTCTTGCGCATCCGGCAATTGTTCCGCTTCATCAAGTGGCAAATTGTTCCGTCGAGGCAGGTCAAGCGGTGGTTCTGTAGCAATGGTACCTTCCAGCCCAGTTTCTTCCATGGAAAAAAAGACCGCAGAAGCACCTAAGGAAGTAGAATCCTCTGATTCTTCCAGCTCCCGTAGGAAATCATTCATTAGCTTTCGCCGATAATAATGTTCTGTTCTGCCATGGATTAACAACCCAAAGTTGAACAAACAATCCGTAGAAAGAGGTAACCCTACCAGCAAGGGTTATCTTTTTTGAGTTTTAGGACTTTGCCAAATTCTGAATGCTTGAGGGAAATCCGTGGTGATGCCATCGACTCCCAGATATTGAAGCTTATTCCATTGCGTTGGATTATTGGCAGTCCAAGGTAATATCTTGAAGTGATTCCTATGCATTTCAAGAATGACATTTTTATTTAAAGTGTCAAATTTCGGGCAGAATAACGAAGCACCCGTATCGATCATTTCTCGAATTATATCCACTTGGATTGTTCCATCTGTGAGCAAACCCAGAGTGCAATCAGGTAAAAGTTTTTTAGCCTGCTTTAAAATAGTATGATCAAAAGATCTTAGGATGATGCGGTTTTGTGATTTTCTATTGGCTATTTGTTCCTTGATAATGTGCAGAATAATTTCGCTTTTACACTGTAGAAAAGGAAGCTGTTTTATTTCCAAATCAAAGGAAAGTAAGGCTGCAGCTTTTTGCTGTGCAAGAGTTTTTCCAAAGGTCTTTCCTTCTTCGCCCGCATAGAAATCGACAAAATCAAAGAATTGATCCAAGGTGGGTGGTGCCCAGCAATTCAAATTATGGCGCTTGCAGTAAATGGAAGAGAGCGGGCCGATAATAAATTCTTGTAGGGGGAATCTTTCGTTTTTTGATGGAACATTTTTGAAAACAGCCTGCAATGCTTGAAGATTAAATTCGTTGATCTGGAAATGGTGATTGGATTGTGGCAGTGAAAAAAAATGGTCGTGAAACAATACCACTTGTTCGTCAGCACAAAGATGCAAATCGGTTTCGATGGAATCCACTAAACAATCGATAGCAAATTCGATGGAGGAAAAAGTATTTTCAGGCCTGTTACCCCTTGCGCCACGATGGCCTTGCAAATGCAGTTGCATGGTTAGTCTCTATTCGAGGTCTGGGTTTTGCAAAGGTTGAAAATCAACCACTTCAAGGCTGACCGATGTAAAGCCGTTCCATTCATTAAGCTTGGGTGTAAAAGCTAAGGAGATAACTCCGCCATTTGACATAAGTTCGTCTTTTCTTTTACCCATGCGAAAAGCAATGGCCCAAAGTTTAACGCCAGCTTGTGAAACTTGAAAACGAAGGTGCAGGCCATCCGTGCCAACAAGAGTAGGTTCTTTTTCGACAATAAGGTTTGTGGCGAGGTAGATTGGTTTTTTATTCCCCATGCCGTATGGCTCAAGTTGATCAAGATCTTTTACCAAAGAATGAGTCAAAGCGGATAAGGGCACCTCTGCATCCAAAATCAATTTGGCAGGCTTGATCCCGGTGGGGTATTTTTCTTTTACAAGTTGGCAAAGCTTTTGACGAAGTAAAGGTATTTTATCTTTTTCAATTTGTAAACCAGCGGCAGCGGCATGCCCGCCCGCCCGCACTACAAGCGATTCGCATTCGGCAAGAAGTTCATGAAGTTTGACCATGCCGCCAGATCTTCCAGAACCAGACCAAATGGTTGGGGACACTTGGAGAGGTTCGTCTTCGGTTGAAGTATCGGAAGTTGTAGAAGAGGTAACAGGTGGGGCTAGAACGATGCAGGGTTTGCCATATTCTTCGGTAAGTCTGCCAGCAACCACTCCGACAATGCCAGGGTGCCATGTGGTTCCAGCGAGAACTAGGAAAGGATCATGCATGAACTCTTCGGATTCTGCAAGTTCCTTGGCTTCAGTAAGAATTTGCCTTTCAATTTTTTGTCGTTGTTTGTTTTGATCAGAAAGGAAAAGTGCTATTTCTCTGGCTTGATCCATGCGGTTGGTGATCAAGAGGTCAACCACAAGTTGTGCGCAACCAATTCTGCCTGCTGCATTTAACTTAGGAGCTAAATTGAAACCAATATCAGTGGAATTCAGTTTTCGTTTTTCGTTGAGGTTACTTTCCTTGACCATTGCCTGGAGTCCAAAGTTGGCAGACTTTGTGAGCCTTTCCAATCCGCTGCGTACTAGAATTCGATTTTCATCAAGTAAAGGTACAACATCAGCAACAATGCCAAGAGAGGCTAGGCTGATGGCCTCGACCAAGAAATCTCTGAGGAAACCTTCAACTTTGGAACTTCCGCTATGGAGTACAGCAATCATCCATGCAAGCTTTAATGCCACCGCAGAACCCGAAAGCTCGCCGAAAGGGTAGGTGCCCCCAGGCAGGCGCGGGTGAACGACCGCAGCCGCTTCGGGAATTGTGGCCTTCATTTCATGATGGTCGGTGATAATCAATTCAATGTTTAAAGATTTAGCTATTTTCGCTTCTTCGATGCTTGCAATCCCACAATCGACAGTAATGACTTGCTGAACGCCAGAGCGGGCGAGAGATTGAAGCGCGTTGGAATTCAGCCCGTAGCCCTCTTCAAGACGCTTTGGCACATAGAACCTAGGGTTTCCTCCAAGGATGCGAAGCAACCTAATAAGGATAGCGGTCCCGGAAATGCCATCTGCATCGTAATCCCCGTAGACACAAATAACCTTGCCTGTTTTTAAAGCTTGCAAAATGAGTGTTGCAGCATCTAATGCGCCAGGCAAAAGAGCTGGATCGTGTAACCCTTTTAAAACAGGGTTAAGAAAGCGAAATGCGTTTTCAGGCGAATCAATCCCACGATTAATAAGAAGCTGTGCAATAACAGGCGATATCTTGGCTTTTTTTGCAAGGCTTGTACAAAGTTCGGTATCGTGCGCCAGCAAAACCCATTTCTTTGAAGCGGACAAAAAGCACTTCCTTTTAAAATCGAAGTTATAAATGCCAAGTAAAAGGTGACACGTTTCTTTCTAGTGTGCCTTATCTCATTGTAAGGGAGTTTAACTATTTGGCAGTTATTAACAAGGATGTAATCGTATCTTGCCTAAACTCGCCAATCAGAATCATCCTAATTATGCGCAAGCTCGATCAAAATAATGCCGATAAAAAGCAATAGGTGAAAGTTACTTTAAACCCTAAAGAAATGAAAAGGAAAGAAATGATTCGATTTACTTATTATGCCTTTTTGTCACTTTGCATCTTGTCTGGGATCTTTTACGGGAATTAAAGTTCAATTAGTTTCCTGTTTAAAAACTTGTAACAATTTAAAATAGCATATCTGGGTAGTTCATTTCGCTTCTTAAAAAAATCACACCATCAATAAAAGTGAATGCTTAACGCCTAAAACGATTGTGAGTAAATCGTAAGATAGGTAATTAAACCCATTTTGAGATAAAACATAGAGCAAAAACCACGGCTTAAGGTTTCTGTAGCCGGAATTTCATCTGGCTTAGCAAATTTTGGTTCTTGAATATGATATCTCCTTTTGAGGCTAAAATCCGATTTTTGGTGCGTCACAAGTCCAATCATACTAAGTGATTAGGGGCAATTGTTTATTTGTGGATGTTGTTTTTGGTGATAAAAAGCAGGCGAGTTTAGCACCCAAAAAAAGAGAAGAGGGGGCACATGGGTAATATCAGAGCTTTTTAACTATGTGACTGGTAAATCTAGGTAGGAAAAACAAGGGTGATACATAGAAGATAGGGGGTAAAAAGTTTTTGGGAAACTTATTCAAGCCGGGAGAGATTGGTTGCCGAAAGAATACTTGAGAAGTGCGAGATCTAAGTTTTTAGAGACATAAACGAGGATCTTCACTTTGAGAGACGGAAGAGGAACAGGGCAGGCAGAGGCCCACAAGCTCGGTCGGGATTGTCTCGCTGGGATGGGGCTTGTTGCTAATAAATATGTCTCTATATGGAGGTGTTGATTCGTGAACGCTGCTTTTTTACTTTTGACCACAGCATGGGTTGCTGGTGCTGACGCTGCTCCTGCAGCAGCACCTGCTGTTACTTCTACAAGCTCTTGTGATAGCACATGCTGCGACAAGCCAAGCTTGCTAGACAAACTTCGCGCAAAATTTGCGAAAGATTGCTGCGACGCACCAAAGTGCGAAAAGAAAGCTGACCCATGCGATCCATGCAAGGTAAGCATTCTTGACAAACTTCGTGCTAAACTACAAAGGAATGATTGCGACGCACCAAAGTGCGAAGCTCCTAAAGTAGTGAAGTGCGAAAAGAAAGCTGACCCATGCGATCCATGCAAGGTAAGCATTCTTGACA